>JACQGO010000307.1 GCA_016199485.1 Betaproteobacteria bacterium | reverse complement strand
CTCGATGCCTTCATGGGCAATTTCGTCCATGACCTGGGCGCGGTAATGCATGCCGCAACCATCGTGGTGGGCGATCAACTCGGCCTTTACAAGGCCCTCTCGGACGGACCGCTTACGGCGGAAAACCTGGCTGCAAGGACGGGCACCGATGCGCGCTACGTTCGCGAATGGCTGTCCTCCCAGGCGGTGAGCGGATATGTGCAGTTCGACCCGGCCACGCAGCAGTTCAGCATGACCGAAGAGCAGGCATTCGCGCTGGCGGTCGAGGGAAGCCCGGCATTCATTCCGGGTGCTTTTCAGATCGCGGTCGCGCAGTTCAAGGCCATTCCGAAGATCCTCGCCGCGTTCAAGACGGGCAAAGGCGTCGGCTGGCACGAGCAAGATGTCGCGCTGTTTCACGGCACCGAACGCTTTTTCCGTCCGGGCTACGCCGCCAATCTCGTCAGTAACTGGATCCCGGCGCTCGATGGCGTGGAGGAAAAACTGAAGGCGGGAGCGCGCGTCGCCGACGTGGGCTGCGGTCACGGTGCCTCCACCATCATCATGGCCCAGGCGTACCCGAAGTCGAAGTTTTACGGCTTCGACTACCACGAGCCTTCGATCCGTTACGCGCGCGAAGCGGCCGAACGGGCCGGGGTCGGCGAGCGCGTCCGGTTCGAGGTGGTCGTGGCGAAGGAGTATCCGGGCACCGATTACGACCTCGTCGCCGTTTTCGACTGTCTGCACGACATGGGGGACCCCGTCGGCGCGTCGGCGCACGTGCTGAAGAGTTTGCGTCCGGACGGTGCTTGGATGATTGTCGAGCCGTTCGCCCACGATCATCTCGAAAAGAACCTTAATCCCGTCGGCCGTGTGTTCTACGCCGCCTCCACCTTCATCTGCACCCCGGCGTCGCGGGCGCAGGAGGTGGGCATGTGCCTCGGCGCGCAGGCGGGCGAGGCGCGCATACGGGAGGTGGTCAGCAGGGGTGGCTTCAAACGTTTCCGCCGCGCCGCTGAAACGCCTTTCAACCTGATCTACGAGGCGAGACCCTGAGGTCGGCCCGAACCTGCGACAGGAGGACGTGATGACGCGCAAATACATCGATTGCCGCAATTACCCAAGCGAAATGAACTGCACGCTCGCGCTCGCCGCCGACACCGAGAAGGAACTGCTCGAGGCAGCGGTCCAGCATGCGGTCGCGGTGCACGGCCACAAGGACACGCCGGAGTTCCGCCGGCAATTGAAGAGCCTGTTCAAGGACGGTACGCCGCCCGCCTAGCGCGGCCCGGCGGGGACTCCGGCGATTTGGCCCCGCGTCTCGTTCGCGCTATCCTGTCCTGCCGGCCGCCGAGCGCGCACCGCCGGTGCAATCCACGCTGCCCGAGGGAAGCGGATCATGCGATTTACGCGACAGGATTTCGAGGGCGTACTCGATTTCGTGCGTGATCTCTACGATCACCGCGGACTCGAGGATTTCGCCGACCGCACGATGGGCTCGCTGCTGAGGATCGTCTCGGCCGAGCGCATCGTTTACGGGGATTTCGACGTAGAGCGCCAGGCGGCCCGCCTGTCCATGCAACCCGCGGTCGTCAGGGCCCAGGATGGCACCGTGGATGGCGCGCTGAGCGACGTCGAACGGGATTTCGGGAACCACCCGCTCTTCCGGTATTACCTTCAGACCGGCGATGGGCGCGCTCAGAAGCTCTCGCAGGTCATGACGAAGTCGCAGTTTCAGCGCTATCTCGAATGCGACGAATTCGCGCTGCAGCTTGGGGCGAAATACCAGATGGGCATCTTCTTCGCCGCAGGGCCTACGGTCGTCACCGCCGTCCTGCTGACCCGCAAGCAACGGGACTTCACGGAGCGGGAGCGCGCCCTGATGAACCGGCTCTACCCGCACCTGGTCCAGGCGTTCCGGAATACCGCGTCGCTCAACCGGTTATGCCGGGACGTGGACGAGCTCGTCGAGACGCTGGAAGGCCCGACGAGCAGCGTCATCGTCCTGGCCGGGAACGGATGCGTCAAGCGCTGGACGGAGCAGGCAAAAACCTGGATCGCGCAATACTGCCGGACACCGTTTCCGGCGGGAGGAGACCGGTTGCCCGACTGCTTCGCCGAGTGGTACCGCCGGCAACTGGCGCTGGCCGCGCAGAAAACGCTGTCCCCTTCGCCGCGCGACCCGCTCGTCGTGGAAAAAAACGGGAGGCAGCTTACCGTCCAGTTGATTCCCGACCACTTCCGCGACGAGCATCTCTTGCTGCTCAATGAAAAGCGCCGCGATTCTTCATGGAGCGCGCTGGGCGAATACGGACTGACGCCCAGGGAATCGGAAGTGCTGGCGTGGGTCGCGAAAGGCAAAACCAACGCGGAAGTCGGCGTGATTCTTTAGCTCAGCGGCCGAACGGTGCAAAAGCATCTGGAACACATCTACCAGAAGCTGGGCGTGCGAAGCCGGACTACCGCCACCGTGCACGCTTTGAAAACGCTGGGAATCACCAACCCTTAGCGACGAAGATGCAGGGACGCGGAGCGCGGGGCGCATGCGACCGCTGCCGCCTTGGTGGCGGGAATGCACGCGGTGCGCGAGCGCAATTCGTCAGTGTCCGCCCGCGTTGCCCGGCCCGGAAGGCGGCAGCGGGAAATATTCGGCCACGGGAATCTCGATCACGCAAGGACCGCCCGCAGCGAGCGCCGCCCGCACGGCATCGGCGATCTCTTCGGGCCGCGTTACGTAAAATCCGCGCGCGCCGTACACTTCCGCCAGCCTGTCGAACCGCGGGTTGACGAGATCGACGCCGATGTAACGCCCTTCGTAATGCCGCTGCTGCTGCGCCTTTTCGGCGCCGTGGCAGCGGTTGTTCAACACGATGCTCACCAGCGGGATGCCCCAGCGCACCGCGGTATTGATCTCCTGCGAGGTGTAGAGAAAACCGCCGTCGCCCTGGATGCTCACCGCGGGGCGGTCGGGCCGCCCGAGCTTGGTGCCGAGACCGACGCAGTAGCCCATGCCGAGCCCGCCGTGGCCCGCGTAGTTGAAGAGCGAGCGCGGCATTTCGAAGTCGAGGCGATCGTAGATCAGCCCCGCCGCGGCGCCCGCATCCACAGTCACCATGCAATCGGGCGGTAGCACCTTGCGCAGTTCCGGGTAGACGCGCTGCGGCGGCATCGGCTCGCCGGTGAGCGCGAGTTCCTCCTTGAGCCGCGCCTTGCGGCGCGCGGCGAGCGTCTCGATTTCAGCGCGCCACGCGGGCTTCGGCTTCGCTTCCGGGTGTGTCTCGCGCAGCGCAGCGAGCAGTTGCTGCGCCACCGCTTTGGCGTCCCCCGCGATGCCTGCCGCCACGGGGTAGTTGCGCCCGATCTCCTGCGGGTCGATATCCACCTGCACGATGCGCGTCCGCGGATTGATGATGCTGTCGTTCCAGTACGTCGCGGACTGGCTCAGGCGCGCACCCAGCGCAAGGATCACGTCGGCGCGATGTATCGCTTCCAGTGTTTCCGGCGCTCCTCGCCGGCCGGGCATGCCGATGTACAGGCGATGGCTGTTGGGTATCGCGTCGTTGTGCCCGTAAGAGGCAACGAGCGCCATGCCGAGCAACTCGGCGAGCGCCACCGCCTCGGCGCTTGCCTCCGCGTCGATCACCCCGCCACCCGCGAGCAGCAGTGGGCGCTGCGCCTGTGCTAGAAGCGCAGCTGCACGCTTGATCGCTTGCGGATCGCCCGGCAACCGCGCGTCCACCGCGCGGTAGGCCTCCGGCGCGGCGAGTGCCACGTCGATCGTTTGCTCATCGAGCAGATCGCGTGGAATGCTGACAAACACCGGCCCGCGCCTGCCCGAAAGCGCAGCGCGGAAAGCGTCGTGAAGCAGCTGCGGGATGCGCTCGGTCTGGTTCGCCTGCCGCGACATCACGGTCACCGGCTTGAACAGCGCGACCAGGTCAAACGCCTGGTTGCCGTCGCGGTCGATGTATTCGCGCGCGACGTCCCCGGCGATGACGACGACCGGCGCGCGTCCCTTGCACGCGAGCGCGATTCCCGTCATGAGGTTGATCGATCCCGGTCCCGAGGTCGTGATGCACGCGGTCGGCTTGCCCGAGGCCCGCGCGTAGCCGTAGGCCATGAACGCCGCGCCCTCCTCGTGCCGCACGTCGACGAATCGGATATCGGTCCTTCCGTACATCTCGGTGACCATGCTGTTCGTGGTGGTGCCCACGAGACCGAAGGTGTACTCGACGCCTTCCGCCCGCAACGCTTCAATGACCGCCCGACCTGCCTTCATCCGTGCCATGGTCTTTCTTGGCCTCCCTGTCTTGCTCGCAAGACAGGGAGTATACAACCCGCCGCGCGGACGATAACGGCACGACTCGCCGAGTTGCGGCGTTGCGTGGTAATCTGAACGCCGACCTTCCGCGCTCCCGAGCGGGAGGGATTGAGGGAGGGGGTCTGCGAAAAGGAGAAAAGATCATGGCGGCGGACAAGATACGCCTGGGTATCATCGGCGCAAACATACACCGGGGGTGGGCCTCCCGCTCCCATTTGGCTGCCGCCGCCGCCAGCTCGGAAGTCGAGCTGACGGCGGTCTGCACCACCCGGCAGGAAAGCGCTGATGAGTCGGCCCGGAAGTTCGGCGCGCGGCTCGCCTTCCACGACTACCGGGATCTGCTGGCCCATCCCGATATTGACGCGGTGGCGGTCGTGTTGCGCGTGCCCTCCCACTACGAGCCGACCATGGCGGCGCTCGAGGCGGGGAAACACGTCTACACCGAGTGGCCCCTGGGCCAGACCACGGCCCAGGCCCGGGAAATGGCCGACAAAGCCCGCGCCACGCGGGTACAGGCGATCGTGGGACTGCAAGCGCGGGCCAACCCGGCCATCATGTACTTGAAGGAACTGATCGAGGAAGGCTACGTGGGAGAAATCTTGTCCTGCCACGTGAGCCTGTTCCGGGACGGCGTGCTGCAATGCTCTTCGGATCGCACCTGGCGGCGGGATGTTGCGCTCGGCGCAACTACGCTGACCATCGCCACCGGGCACTGCACCGATGCCATGCGATTTGTGATGGGGGAGTTCGGCGAGATCGCGGCAGTGATCAGCACCCAGGCCAGGGAATGGCTGGATACCGGTAGCGGGAAGAAGCTGGCGGTAACGTCTCCGGACAACATCCTGATCAGCGGGCGGATGAAAAACGGCGCCGTGGCGTCGATCCACGTCGCCAGCATTCCCTACGCGGGCAGCGGTTACCGGATGGAGATTTACGGCAGCGAGGGGACGCTGGTCGCCACTTCCGACGATTCCCCCCAGATCAAGGAAGTGCGCCTCGCCGGCGCGAAAAAAGGAAACAAGCTCCAAAACCTGGAGGTGCCGGCCCGCCTCATCAGCGTGCTCGCGGGCACGCCGCGGGGCGAGCCGTTCAACGTGGGCCAGATGTATTGCCGGTTCGCCCAGGCGATCCGCTCCGGCCGGGGATGCGAACCCAACTTCGACACCGCGGTGGAATTGCACCAGCTCATCGACAAAATCCGGGAGTCATCAATCAAATGAATTCCAAGCCCAAGCTCACCATCGAGATCGTCTCGGACGTAGTCTGACCCTGGTGCTTCATCGGCAAGCGCCGCCTGGAGTCCGCGCTCAAGATGTACCGGGAACAGGCGCCCGATGAGCAGCAGCCGGCCGTGCGCTGGCTCCCGTTTCAGCTCAATCCCGACCTGCCGGAAGAAGGCATCCCGCGCAAGGAATACATCGAGCGCAAGTTCGGTCGCGGCGGCTCGCGCAACTACTCGCATGTGGCCGGCATCGGCAAGCAGGTCGGCATCGACTTCGCGTTCGACAACATCACGGTGCAGCCGAACACGCTGAACGCGCACCGGCTCATGCTCTACGGAGCGAAGCACGGGCGCGAGGACGAGGTCGCGGAAAGCCTTTTCCGCGCCTATTTCCAGGAGGGCGCCAATCTGACCGACAAGGTCGCGCTGGCGGCCGCCGGCGAACGGGCGGGCCTCGATCGCGCGGCGCTGGAAGCCTACCTCGCGTCCGGCGAGGATCGGGACGCGGTGCTGCGCGGCGACATCGAGGCGCGGCAAGCTGGCATCAACGCGGTGCCGTTTTTCATCTTCAATCGCCGTACCGCCGTCTCGGGAGCGCACGAGCCCGAGACGCTCCTGCAGGCGATATTGGATGCGCTGAAGGCCTGAGGGGCCGGGAGAGCGCGGGGGAAATCATTCGAGGTGCCCGATGTCCGCCCGCAAACCGTCTTTCGGAAAGGCGCTCGGAATCAGCGACGAATCACAGTGAAGTTCCTTCCCATCGCTACACGGACAGATCCGGGCTTGCCGCCTGCCGTGATCATGCGATATCATGATATCGCCTTCGCTTCCACGAGGAGCCGCCCATGGCCCAGTTGATCGTACGCCATCTGGAAGATGACGTGAAAGCGCGCTTGAAACGCCGTGCCGAGCGCCACGGGCGCAGCATGGAAGAAGAAGTTCGCCAGATCCTGCACAACGCGGCAAAGGAAGCAAACCTGCCTGTGACCAAGCTGGGTTCGCGCATCGCGGCGCGCTTCAAGAAAGCGGGACTGACGGCGGATCTGCCGGAACTGCGGGGTCAGCTTGCGCGGTCGGCGGACTTCGGCAAATGATCATTCTAGACACCAATGTGCTTTCCGCGTTGATGCGCAAGACGCCCGAGGCAGCGGTGGTGGCGTGGCTTGATCGCCAGCCCGCCGAATCTGTCTGGATCACCAGCATTACGCTGTTCGAGGCTCGTCTCGGCCTGGCTCTCCTGCCCAAAGGCCGGCGGCAGCGGACGTTGGCAGCAGCATTCGCCCGGCTGCTGGAAGAGGACCTGGAAAACCGGGTGCTGGATTTCGACAGCGCCGCTGCGACCGAAGCCGCGTCGTTGGCCGCGAAGCGGCAAAAGACGGGGCGGCCGGTGGATGTGCGCGATACGCAGATCGCCGGGATTGCGCTGGCGCGGCACGCCACGCTCGCTACGCGAAACGTGCGGCATTTTCGGGGCCTGAACGTACCGGTGGTCGATCCCTGGGAAGCTCAGGACCGGTAAATTTCCTCTCTGGCCATCACGGGCTGAAGGACTACAGCGTAAGAGCGCCGATCCGCGAGAACCGGAAGTTGCCGACATTCGGCGGCGAACAGCCGCTCGGGAGCATCGACAGCGGAGTTTCTGATGATGACGGATTCTTTGCGTTGAGATCCGCTGGAAGGTAAAGCACCGACCCCCCTAAGCGCTACCCTCAGCGCCGACGGTTATGCACGTGTCTGCCAGATCGTCGGGTCACGCCGAGCGTGAAGGACCGCAAGTACGACGATCTGCGAAGACTCGGGACGGAAAAAAACGGAGTATGGAAAGCGGCGCGCCTGCACACAACGAATTTCACCATGCTTGATGGGAAAACGTTCCGGGTGTCTCGCCGCCAGCTCAATGCCACGGTTGATCTCCGACACGAACTGCAGTCCAAGACCGGGCTGTCGTTCCTCATACCAGAGCGCCGCGGCATCAAACTCCGCCCGTGCAGCGCGCCGAAAAACGACCCTTAAGGTCATTTCTTCAGGCGTGCGGTAATCGAGGCCTTAACGTCTTCCCAGGGAACCACATCCTCGGGATGGGCATCATGCTCGGCGAGTCGACGGTCGAGTTCGGCGCGTTGCGCATCGGTCAGAGGTACGGCAGCGCTATCTTCGGCGATGCTGTCCCAGAGTTCCTCAACAAGCGCCAGGCGTTCCTCAACGCTGAGCCGATCAATACCAAGTGACTTAATTGATACGCCCATGGGGATATCCTACCATTCTGAAATCGTATCAAATTCACAAGACGTCCGAAACCCACGCGCGTAACGTTTCGGTTGAGACGTGCGCCCCAAGGCGTCCGCCCCCGAGCCAACCGCGTCGTTCTCGAACCGGTTAGACACCCAGCGTCTGACTAGAGTGGCACGTCGGGCAAGTACGGGATTCGATGTTTCAGCCACTGGGCATACCCCGCCAAGCCAGGATATAGACTCCTGGCCGAGACGTTCATCCTGTGAAGAGACTCGAAGCACTGGCTCATCACGGCTCGGGACAAGATGATTGACCGTGCATTCGCCGGATCAGCGAGAAAACCTACATTCGACAGGTTGTCCATGAAACTCTGTGACACGTCGCCGGGGCACAAGAACACGCCTTGCTGGACACTGAGGCGCTCGTTCAGATACCTGGGATTCACCGGGTAGACAAAGGCGATTCTGGGATTCGCCTCGAGAAAAAGCGCCCGGAACGCAGCGGCGCGCAACTTTATCGGTGCTTTCCTATACGCGTCCAGCTTCGCGAGGTTTTCAGCGGAAAGGACATGAGAGAGTGCTTCATCGAACCACGCGGCCCTGACTGCCCATATGGCCGCTTTAGGATCCTTCACGGGGTCCGGATCAGGCTTGCTATTAAGCAGGTGGTCAAGCGCGAAGAACAGCGCTGTATACGGTGAGTAGCTCCAGTCGAGTAGGCGCGTGGGCGCACCGTAGTGCTGCATGAGAGAGAACCATTCGAGTGCATCATCCGGATCACCCGGCAGGCCCTTGGCCTCCGGATGGCGCTTGAACTCGCGCAGCAGCTTGCGCTCAGCATCAGGCGCCTTGTCAAACGAAATTCCCCAATGGGTACAGACGCGTTCGAGACTAGGCTCGGCGTCCCAACCGGCCATCGCCCCTCGGAACAGCCATTCTCCCTTGAGAGTGGCAAATATCCCGACAAGGTCGCACCAGCTCTTTGGGGATTCTTCCGTTGCCGGAAAGGGCACAATGCTTCTCCACAGAATGGTGCGTGTAACGTGAATCGAAAGCCCAGACAGGTCAATGATACTCCGCCTTGTCCATATGCGCCTTTTCAACCTCCCGCATATTCAATGCGTTGTGAAACCATAGGAATATCCCATAGCGTGCTCAATCCCTCGGGACCTTGCTCGCAAAATAAAACGGAAGCGCCCCTTTCTCAAGCGCGGGAGCCGGAAATCAGACCGGTGAAAGACGGACGATCGCGGCGTCAGCCGAGCAGCATTCGGACCCGCTCGAGCGTCCGATCAATCACGATCCGCGCAGCTTCGCCTTTGCGTCTGGCTTGCCGGGCCCTCCAGTCGAGGCTCTTCACCTGATCCGGCAGCACCACGCCGCGAACGCCCGCCCGTGCATCGAGCGGCACTTCAAAGGGATAACCCTTTACCTGACTCGTGATCGGACACTTTTGCGCTTTGACTCGCGTCGGATGCCCCGCGGACGTTTATACGTTGTATATACCGCCTCGACACGTCCGAAAACTCAATCCGCCTTGATGTTGAACTCGCGGATCACCTTGGCCCAGTGCGCGACCTCCTGGCGCAGGGTCGCGAGGAATTGTTCGGGCGTCGTGTTGACAACCTCGACACCTATGTCGTCCATCCGCTTCTTCACCTCGGGCGAGGTCATGATGCGATTGATCTCGGCGTTGAGCTTCATCGTCACCTCTTTCGGCATGCCTGCCGGGCCGAATGCGCCGAACCACACCGTCGCTTCGTAACCGGGCAGCGTCTCGGCAATGGCCGGCACATCGGGCAACATCGCTACCCGCTTGCTCCTGGTCACGCCGAGCAGCCTGAGCTTGCCCGCCTTCACATGCGGCAGCGTCTGGGTAGCGGCGCTGATCAGCATCTGCGTCTGACCGGTAATGGTATCGAGCACTGCGGGCGCGCCGCCTTTATACGGCACGTGCAGCATCTGTATCCCGGCCATTTTCTCGAACAGCACCGCGTTCAAATGAGTCGACGAACCGGTGCCCGCGGAAGCGTAGGCAAGCTTGCCCGGGTTCGCCCTGGCGAGAGCGATGAATTGCCTGATGTTGTTCGCCGGCACCGAAGGATGGATCACCATCGTGGTGACGACGATCGCGAGCATCGCGATCGGCGTGAAATCCTCGACGCCTTTGAACGGCAGGGTCTTGTACAGCGCCGGGTTCACCACGTGCGTGTTCATCAAGCCGAACAGCAGCATGTAGCCGTCGGCTTTCGACTTTGCAACCAGCTCGGAACCGATATTGCCCGCGGCCCCCGGCCGATTCTCGACGATGACCGGCTGGCCGAGCGCGACGTGCAATTTGTCCGCCACCGTGCGCGCAAGAATGTCAGTGGTACCGCCCGGTGCCCAGGGCACGATGATCCTGATCGGCTTTTCGGGATACGCGGCATGCGCCGAAAGCGCGGCAAACAATGCGCCGATCACAAGCGACAACACGGCACTTTTCAGAAAACGCATCGCACCCTCCGATGAAACAAGCATGTCGATGACGATGAACAGGCGCCGACTGACGACAAGACCGGGGAAGCTCGCGATCAGCACGCCGGCGCCGGTGAGCCGAAGACGCGTGGGCGCAAACCGGCGTGGAACCAGTTGATCATGGAATAGATATCGTAAACCGGCAAACCCACCTCGGCCTGGAGGGCCGCGGAATACGGCGGCATGTTGGTGCATTCGAGCACGATCGCGCCGACATCCGGGTGGCGGGCGAGCAGTTCCCTGCCTGCGTCCACGATATCCTGCCTGGCGAGCGCAATGTCCATGTCGTCCTTCTCGGCCCGGATGAGCACGCGGAAAAACTCGCGGCCGTTCTCGGTGCCGACGACGGGCGTATCGAGCGGCACACCCGCTGATTCGAGATGTGCCGGCGTGAGCGTGGAGCCGCAGACGGTGATCACGCCGACACGCTTGCCGGGCGGAAGTGTAGCCTGCACCCAGGGCACTTGCATCAACGACGACGTCGCGACCGGCACGCCGGCTGCGGCGGCGAGCTCTCTCTGGAACAGGGACAGGAAGCCGCAATTGGTCGTAATGGCCTCGGCGCCGAGACGAACGAGGTCCTGCGCCGCGTTGACAAACTCAGGCAGCAGTCCGCGTGCGCCCCGCAGCACGACCTTCTCGGGACTCGCGCCGCGCACGACACGGTACAGCACGGGGAAAGGCCAGGTCGTGGCG
>JACQGO010000306.1 GCA_016199485.1 Betaproteobacteria bacterium | reverse complement strand
CCCTCAACCTTGAGAAGCGAGGAGGTGGGCCGGGGTAGAAGAGGATTCTCTCGGTGTTCTCTGTGCTCTCTGTGGCTAAAGCCTTTTGGGCATGAGCGGTTTCTTGAGCCAGTATAGCCTGCGATTACTCCTTGCGCAGGCCGGCAATCGCGGCGCGAATCTGCTCGAGAGCACCCGGGTCTTCGATCGAGGTGAGGTCTCCGGGATCGCGCCCTTCGGCGAGCGCCTGGATCGCGCGCCTCAGGAGCTTGCCGGAGCGTGTCTTGGGGAGCAGAGTCACGAACAGCACCCGCGCCGGCCGCGCGATGGCGCCGAGCTGTTTGTCGACCGTCTCCATCACCTCTTTCTCGTGCGCAGCGCACGCTTCCGGTGTCGCGATCCGGGAGCCATCCTTGACCACGGCGAACGCGAGCGGCAACTGGCCTTTCAGCGAGTCGGCGACTCCCACCACGGCGACTTCGGCGATGTTGGGGTGCGCCTGCACCGCTTCCTCGATCTCGCGCGTCCCGAGCCGGTGCCCCGCGACGTTGATCACGTCGTCGGTGCGGCCGAGGATGTAGTGATAGCCCTGCTCGTCGCGCATGCCCCAGTCGAAGGTTGAATAGACGAGCTTGTCGCGAAAGCTCGTGAAATACGTGTTGACGAAGCGTTCGTCGTCACCCCACACGGTGGTCATGCAGCCGGGCGGCAGCGGCGGCTCGATCGCGACCACCGCCTTCTCGCCGGGCGCCGCTTCCGCCGCGTCCGATTCGCGCAGCAGCTTCAGGTCGTAGCCGAAAACGGGGAAACTCGGGCTGCCGTACTTCACCGGCGTCTTCTCGATTCCAGGCATGCCGGCGAGGATCGGCCACCCCGTCTCGGTCTGCCAGTAGTGGTCGATCACCGGCCTGCCGAGCGCATCGGCGATCCACCTGTGGGTGGACTCGTCGAGCGGCTCGCCCGCCAGAAACAGGTAGCGCAGGTTCGACACGTCGTACTTCCTGAGATACGCGGGATCCTGCTTCTTCAGCACGCGGATCGCGGTCGGCGAGGAGAACATCACCGTCACCTTGTGCTCGTGCACGATCTTCCACCAGATGGCGGGGTCGGGCCGCACCGGCACCCCTTCGTAGACCACGCTCGCCATGCCGTTCAGCAACGGACCGTAGACGATGTACGAATGGCCGACGACCCAGCCGATATCGGAAGTCGCCCAATAGGTTTCGCCCGGCCGCGCATCGTAAACGTATTTCATCGAGGCGACGAGCCCCACGGCATGGCCGCCGGTGTCGCGCTGCACGCCTTTGGCGCGCCCGGTCGTGCCGGAGGTGTAGAGGATGTACGACGGCTCGTTCGATTCGAGCCAGACCACCGGCACCTGCGCGTCCATGTGCCGTGCGTGCAGCTCGGCGTAGTCGAGGTCGCGGCCGGGGCTGCGCGAGATCGATCGGTCGATGCGGCGGTCGAAGATGACCACGTTGCGCGGCGGCGACCTCGACAGCCGCAACGCCTCGTCCACCAGCGGCTTGTAGCGAATCGCCTTGCCCATGCGCATGCCGGCGTCCGCGGTAATCATCACTTTCGGCTGCGCGTCATCGATGCGCGCGGCGAGACTCGCAGCGGCGAATCCGCCGAATACCACCGAGTGGATCGCGCCGATGCGCACCGTCGCGAGCATCGCGAAGATCGCCTCGGGGATCGTCGGCATGTAGATCAGCACCCGGTCGCCCTTGCTCACGCCGAGGCTCCTCAGCATCGCCGCGACGCGGTTTACCTCGGTGTGCAGCTCGCGGAACGTGTAGATCTTCTGCTCGTCGACCTCGGTAGAGACGTAGATCAGCGCGGGCTGCCCGCCGCGCGCGGCAAGATGGCGGTCGACCGCGTTGTGGCAGAGATTGGTTTCACCGCCGACGAACCACCGGGCGAACGGAGGCCGGCTGTAGTCGAGCACGCGGGTCCAGGGTTTGTGCCAGTCGATGAGGCTCGCCTGCTCGCCCCAGAAGCCGGCGGGGTCCTCGATCGACCGCCGATAGAATTCCCTGTAGCCCGCCATGCGTCTCCTCCCTCTGCGGTCTGGCGTTTCTACGCGATTTTCACGACCGCCCTGCCCCGCAGCTGCGCCTTGAGCATCTTCTCGAAAATCCCCGGCAGGTCGTCGAGCGTGATGACAAAGGCGATTTCCGGAAGATGCCGCGGTTTCAGGTCGGCGGCAAGCCGTTGCCAGACCCTGCGCCGCAGCGGCATCGGAGTGAAGGCCGAATCGGCCCCGATCAGCCGCACGCCGCGCAGGATGAACGGCAGCACGGTCGCCCTGAACTCGATGCCGCCCGCGTTGCCGATGCTCGCGATCACGCCGTGCGGTTGCATGGTGCGGGTGAGCCACGCGAGCTGCTCGCCGCCGACCGAATCGAGCGCTCCCGCCCACATGCCCTTTTCGAGCGGCCGCGTGCCCATCTCGAGCGTGTGCCGCGAGAGTACCTCGGCGGCGCCGATTTTCCTGAGATAACCGTGCTCCGCGTCCTTTCCGGTGATGGCGACCACCTGATAGCCGAGCTTCGCCAGCATGTCGATGCCGAGACTCGCCACGCCTCCGGTGGCGCCGTTCACCACCACCTTGCCGTTGGCCGGCGCAAGGTCGTTCTGCTCGAGCAGGTGAATCGCGAGCGCCGCGGTGTAGCCCGCGGTGCCGAGCGCCATCGTCTCGAAGAGCGTAAGCCCCGCCGGAAGCGGCACCACCCACTCCGCGGGGACGCGGCAGTACCCGGCGTAGCCACCGTCGTGCGCGACGCCCATGTCGTAGCTGGTGCAGATCACCTCGTCGCCCTGCGTGAAGCGGGGATCGGTGGAGGAGACCACGGTGCCCGCGGCGTCGATGCCGCCGACGCACGGAAAGCGCCGGATGATCCTGCCGGCGCCGGTCGCCGCCAGCGCATCCTTGTAGTTGACTCCCGAGTAAGCGGTCTTGAACACGACCTCGCCGGGATCGAGATCATCGAGCGCCATTTGCGTCAGGCGCCCGGTGACCTTGCCGTCCTCGCTGAAAATACGAAATGCCTTGAAGCGTTCCACGGATTCTCCCCGGCTCAAGGTTTACGGCAGGCGCGGCTGGTCGAGATACTCGCGCGCCTGCATCTCGGTGAGACGGCTCGCGGTGCGGTCGAACTGGAAGATCATCGCCTTGAGCTGCGCATCGCGCGCCCCGCCGTCCGCCGCGAGCAGTTGCTCCGGCGGCGCCTCGGCGGAGGCGATGAGCTTCACGCGCCGGTCGTAGAGCACGTCGACGAGCAGCGTGAAGCGGCGCGCCTCGTCCGCGCGCTCGAGCGTCATGCGCGGCACTCCCGAAACGACGATCGTGTGGAAACGCCTGGCGAGATCGAGATAGTCGTTCTGCGAGCGCCCCCAGCCGCAGATGACGCCGAAGTCGAACCACACCACGCCGCCCGCGCGGTGGCGGTACGGAATGACGCGGCCTTCCACGTCGAGCTTGTGGAACTCTTCCTCCACCTCGGCAATCTGCCGGAACGCCCTCATCAGCGCGCGGTCGGTTTCCGGGGTGAGCGGCGTGTGATAGACACTGACGTGCCGCAGCGCGCGCCTGCGGTAGTCCACCCCGCCGTCGACCTCGATCACGTCGAGCCGCTCCTTGATGAGCGCGATGGTGGGCAGGAAGTCCTCGCGCTTCAGCCCGCCCTGGTAGAGCTCGTCCGGGTGATAGTTCGACGTTATGCAGTAGACCAGCCCGCGGTCCAGGGTGCGGGTGAGCAGGCGCCCGAGGATCATCGCGTCGGCGACGTCGGAGACCGCGATTTCGTCGAAGCAGATCAGCCGCGAGCGGCGGGCGACGCGCGTGGCGAGCGCGTCGAGCGGATCCGGGGTGCCTTTCAGCCGGTCGAGCTCACGGTGCACGTCGCGCATGAAATGGTGGAAATGCACGCGGCGCTTGCGCACCAGCGGCAGGCAGCGGTAGAAGCTGTCCATCAGAAACGTCTTGCCGCGCCCGACCCCGCCCCACAGGTACACTCCGCGCGGCAGCGGGGGGCGCACGATGAGGCGGTGCAGCGCGGTGCGCCGCCGCCGCTTGTAGGCGGTCCACTCCTCGTAGAGCCGCTGCAGCCGCAGCACCGCGGCGTACTGCGAATCATCGGACGCGAAGCCTCTCCTTCTGAGGGCGTCGCGGTACAGCTCGAGGACGGTGACCGCGAGAGTTTTGTGCGGCTCGGTGTACTCCACGAAGTCGAAGACGCTGTCGTCCCTGCCCGCGCCCTGCGACAACGCCATCGTGTGCTCCGCCGGTCGCAACCGCATCGCTCAGATATGGAGCGCGCGCTTGTCGACCGCCAGCGCCGCCTCGTGCACGACCTCGGCGAGCGATGGATGCGCATGCACGATGCGCGCGATGTCCTCCGAGCTTGCCGCGAATTCCATCGCCACCACCGCTTCGGCAATGAGCTCGGAAGCGTGGGAAGCGATGACGTGCACGCCGAGTATGCGGTCGGTCCGGGCATCGGCGAGCATCTTGACGAATCCCGCCGGCTCGCCCTGGCCAAGCGCCCTCCCGTTGGCGCTGAACGGAAACTGCCCGGCGCGGTACTGCGCGCCCTGGGCGCGGAGCTCCTGCTCGGTCTTGCCGACCCACGCGATCTCCGGCGCAGTGTAGATCACCCACGGGATGGTATCGAGGTTCACGTGCCCGGCCTGGCCGGCGATGATCTCGGCCACCATCACGCCTTCTTCCGAGGCCTTGTGCGCGAGCATCGGTCCGCGCACCACGTCGCCGATCGCGTAGACGTTCTGGAGGCTGGTACGGCAGTGCGCGTCGACCTCGATGAAGCCGCGGGAGTCCACCTTGAGCCCCACCGCCCCGGCGCCCAGCCCGTCGATATTCGGCACACGGCCGACCGAGACGACCAGGCGGTCGCACTCGAGCCGCGCCTCGCCGTCCTTCGTCACGTAATCGACGGCGACGCCCTTCTTGTTGGCGGCCACCTTACCGATCTTCGCGCCGAGCGTGATCGCGAGTCCCTGCTCGCGCGTGAACATCTTCCATGCTTCCTTCGCCACCGCCTCGTCGGCGGCGGGCAAGAACTCGTCGAGCACCTCGAGTATCGTTACCTGCGCGCCGAGCCGCCGCCACACGCTGCCGAGCTCGAGCCCGATCACGCCGGCGCCGATGACACCCAGCCGTTTGGGCACTTGTGAAAACGCGAGGGCCCCGACGTTGTCGGCGACGATCTGGTTGTCGACCGGCACGCCGGGCAGATGCCGCGCTTTCGAACCGGTGGCGATGATGACGTGCCTGGCGGATACCTTCCCGTTGTCCTCGCCGCCGCTCACCTCGATCTGCCAGGCGTCGCCGCCGGCCGCCAGCCGCCCGTGCCCCTTGAGCCACGTCACCTTGTTCTTCCTGAACAGGTACTCGATGCCCTTCGTCATCTTGGCCACGATCGCGTCCTTGCGCGCAAGCATGGCGGCGAGGTCCACGCTCGCCCCGTTCACCTTGATGCCGTGGGCGGCGAGCTTGTGCATCACGCGCTCGTAGTTCTCGGAGGATTCGAGCAACGCCTTGGAGGGGATGCAGCCGACGTTGAGGCAGGTGCCCCCGAGCGCCCCGCTTCCCTGCGGCGTCTTCCATTCCTCGACACAGGCGGTGGCGAGCCCGAGCTGGCCGCAGCGAATCGCCGCGACATACCCGCCGGGACCCGCGCCGATCACCAGCACGTCAAACGTCTTTGCCATTTTCAAGACCTGTGAAGGGTGAAGGGTGAAAAGTGAAGGGTAGCACGCACGAAGAGCGCGGGGGCAAACCCTTCACCCTTCACGCATTCACCCTTCACGGCTTCATACGTCGAGGAGCATGCGCGCGGGGTCTTCGAGCGCGTCCTTGATCGCGACCAACGTGAGCACTGCCTCGCGGCCGTCGATGATGCGGTGGTCGTAGGACAGCGCGAGATAGTTCATGGGACGGATCACGATCTGTCCGTTCTCGACCACCGGGCGCTCCTTGGTGAGATGCACCCCGAGGATCGCGCTCTGCGGCGGATTGATGATCGGGGTGGAGAGCATCGAGCCGAACACCCCGCCGTTCGAGATCGAGAAAGTGCCGCCCGTGAGCTCCTCGATGGTGAGCCTGCCCTCCTGCGCGCGTTTGCCGAAATCGAAGATCTGCTTTTCGATGTCCGCGAGCGAGAGCTGGTCGGCGTTGCGGATGATGGGCACCACCAGCCCCCTCGGGCTCGCCACCGCCATGCCGATATCATAGTAGCCGTGGTAGACGATGTCGTTGCCGTCGATCGATGCGTTCACCACCGGAAACTTCTTGAGCGCGTAGACCGCGGCTTTCACGAAGAACGACATGAACCCGAGCTTCACGCCGTGTTCCTTCTCGAACCTCTCCCGGTAGCGGTTCCTGAGATCGATCACGGGCTGCATGTTGGCTTCGTTGAACGTGGTGAGGATCGCCGCGGTATGCTGCGATTGCACCAGACGCTCCGCGATGCGCGCCCGCAGCCGCGACATCGGCACGCGCTGTTCCGGTCGCCCGGCGAGGAGCTGATCGACGTCGACCGCCGGGGGCTGCGGTGGCAACGGCCTCGCCTCGATGCGGGGCGCCGGCTGCGCCGGGGTCTGGATGCGTTCCAGCACGTCGGCCTTGGTGACGCGCCCGCCGCGGCCGGTGCCGGTGATTTCGGAAACGTCGACTTTCTTCTCCGCTGCGAGCTTCTGCGCCGCCGGCATCACCGGCGCCGCCTCGGACCTCGCCGGTGACGCCGCCACCGGTTTTGCCGCGGCCGCCGCCGGGGCTGGCGCAGGTTCCGCACCCTTGGCCGCCGGCCGGCCCTCGGTGTCGATGGTGGCGATCACTTCCTTGCTCACCACCGTGCCGCCGTCGCCCTTGAGGACTAGCGCCAGCACGCCGGCCTCCGGCGCGGGCGTCTCGAGCACCACCT
>JACQGO010000030.1 GCA_016199485.1 Betaproteobacteria bacterium | reverse complement strand
GGCCTCAACGGCGAACTCCTGGCATATCCGCGGCGACACCTCGTCGTCCTCGGATGCGGCAAGGATGAGGAGCGGCGCGTACGGCCGGTACCCGCCCTCCCGGCGTTGCGCACGGCAACTCGGATAGAGCGCGAGCGCGGCGCGAAAACCGGTAGTAGGCGTCGGATTCGCGATGCCCGGCGCCGTCCTCGCCATCGCCGCGAGCACCGCCATCCCGCCGTTCGACCAACCCTGCACGCCGATCCGTTCCGCGATCACATCGCTGCGCGCGCGCAGGTAGTCGAGAGCCCCGTAGGCGTCGAGCGGGCGCACCAGTTGCTCGCCGACCTCCGACGGACGCTCGTCGTAGGAATTCCTGGGGAAGCCCTCCGGATACCCGCGCGGGCCGAAGCTGTCCACCAGCAACGCGATGTACCCGCGCCCGGCCCAGAAGTTCCCCCACATCTTGTACCGCTGCGTCAGCGTTTCCGCGGTATAGGTGCCCCGCCTGAGCGAAGAGTACGGACCCGAGCGGCCGTGCAGCATGACGATCGCCGGATGCGGCCCGGCGGCTTGCGGCCCGAAGAGGTATCCGGTGAGCCGGATACCGCCGTCGCGGCTCATGAAGTAAACGGTCTCGGGAACCTGCGCGGCGCGCACGACGCCCGCACACATCCCGAGCAGCACGACGGCGACGATCCCGCCCGCTGCCAAACGGAACATGCTCATGCCGCCTCTCCGGAAGTAGCGGCCGGCTGCAGCGCGGCCACCGCGAGCATGATAATTTGAAAAACGCCGGCTGTCGCGCCGCGGCGTCCCGTGGGAGCGCCGCGGTGTGCGCTCAGTCGAGCGTCTCGCGATAGCGCTTCAGCGCGATTACCGCCACCACCAGCATGAAGGCCGCGATCGGGCGCACCGGGGTGGCGAGCAGGTTCTCCATCGTGCCGCGCTCGTTCTCTCGGGTCACCGCGAGCGCGGTCATCATCACCATCGTCATCGTGAGTATCGTCCCGATCAGGCCGGGCACGATGTTGTACTGCGTCACCCCTTCGGGGTTATAACGGCGGTGCACCCGGATCTCGGCGGCTCGTGGTTCTGCAGGTAGTGCGCGAGCGCCGTGTGATTGAGGTTGAGCAGCGCGGCGATCGCGTATCCGAACAGGATGAGCTGGACGATCGGGATGCCGACCATCATCGCGAAAGTGAGCCGGTCGCGGCGCATCTGCACGAATTCCTTGGTGAACACCGCCCAGAAGCGCGCCCACGAGCTGTCCGCTGCGCCCGGGGAGCCCGAGGCGTTCGAGCGCCTCGCCGACCGCGCGCCTGCGCTGCGGCACGGCGTAGACGCGCGCCATGAAATCGAGGTTCTCGCGGATGGAAAGATCCTCGTAGAGGCTGAAACGCTACGTCATGTAGCCGACGCGGCGCTTGATCTCCGCCGCTTCGCGGACGAGATCGAATCCGAGGCGCTTGCCGCCGCCCTCGTCCGGCCGCAACAGCCCGCACATCATGCGGATCGTGGTGGTCTTGCCGCTACCGTTGGGGCCCAGGAAGCCGAAGACCTGCCCGCGGGTCACCGCGATCGAGAAGTTGTCGACCGCCGTCTTGCCCGCGAAGCGCTTGGTGAGCCCTCGCACGTCGATAACGGCGGAAGCCGTGTTCACGGGATCAGCTTCACGGCTTCCCTGCTGCACCGCACCCGCTATTTGCCGGCAAGCCGGCGAACTGCCTTCGCCACCGCCGCCGTCACGTCGCGGGTGCTTGAGTCACCGCCGAGGTCCGGCGTCTTCACGCCCGAGCGCAGCACCTCGATCATCGCCTTGACGACGAGATCGTGCGCCCGTGGATAGCCGAGATGCTCGAGCATCAGCGCGCCGCTCCAGATCTGCCCGAGCGGATTGGCGACGCCCTTGCCGACGATGTCCGGCGCGGAGCCGTGCACCGGCTCGAACATCGAGGGGTGCTTCTTCTCGGGGTTGAGGTTGGCCGAAGCGCCGATGCCGATCGAGCCCGCGATCGCCGCCCCGAGATCGGTGAGGATATCGCCGAACAGGTTGCTGCCCACCACCACGCCGAACCTGTGCGGGTGGGTGACGAAGCGCGCCGCGAGCGCGTCGACGTGCATCTGCTCGCTCTCGATTCCGGGATACTGTTTCGCGACTTCGGCGAAAATCTCGTCCCAGAACACCATGCTGTAGTTGATCGCGTTCGACTTGGTGGCCGAGGTCACCTTCTTCCTGCGTTTCCTGCGCGCGAGCTCGAAAGCGTAGCGGATGATGCGCTCGGTGCCGACGCGGGTGAACACGTTGAGCTGGTTGACGACCTCGCGCTGCGTGCCGGGATAGAGCCGCCCCCCCATGCTGGAGTACTCGCCCTCGTTGTTCTCGCGCACCACGATGAAGTCGATGTCCTGCGGGCCGCGGTCGGCGAGCGGCGAGCGCACGCCCGGCAGCAGCCTCACCGGCCGCACGCAGGCATACTGCTCGAATCCGCGCCGGATCGGCAGCAGCAGGCCCCACAGCGAGACATGGTCGGGCACGCCGGGGAACCCCACCGCGCCGAGAAAGATCGCGTCGCTGTCGCGCAGCCGCTCGAGGCCGTCCTCCGGCATCATCCTGCCGTGCTTGAGATAGTACGCGCAGCTCCACGGGTAACGCCGGTAGCGGAAGCGAAAGCCGCCGTGCACGCTCGCCGCGACGTCGAGTATTCTCTGGCCGGCGGGCACCACCTCGTTGCCGATGCCGTCTCCCGGTATTACCGCGATGTCGAACGTTTTCATCTGACTCTCCCCGATGTTGCGACGCGGATCCCGTGGTCCCCGAGCTTCCGGATTATACCCGACGGCGCCTGCACCGCCCGCGCAAAATGTTATCATTCGCCACCACGGCACCTGCAAAAACACCCGCAATCCGATCGAAGGAGGACAGGAGATGACCACTACACATGTTCCGGCGAGACGCCGCGCTCTCAAGGCGCTCGGCGCGGCTTCGCTCACGGCCGTTTCCGCGTCGGCGCTGCTCGCCGCGCTGCCGAGGCCCGCGCGCGCGGCGCTCCAGCCGGTGCGGCTGGGCTACCAGTACCACCTGTGGGGCGCCCCTGCGGTCGTCGCGCTGAAAAAAGGCTATTTCAAGGACGAAGGCCTCGCAACCGAGGACAGGCGGTTCGCTTCCGGCGTGGACACCCGCAACGCGATGCTCGCCGGCAGCGTCGATATCGGCACGGTGGGAATCACGCCGTTCATCGTCGGTGCGTCGCGCGGCGAGATCGCGGCGCTCGGGACGGTGTGCTACGCGGGTAAAACGGCACTGGTGATGGCGCGCGCCAATTCCGGGATCAAGACCATCGCCGAGCTGCGCGGCAGGAAGATCGCCTCGCAGGTGGGGTCCACGCTCGACGACGTGTTCAAGAAGCAGATCGCGCCGGAAGCGAAGCTCGCCGAGAAGGACTACCAGATCATCAACGTCAAGTTCAACGACCAGGTGTCGGCGCTCGCGGCGGGATCGGTCGATGCCATGCTCAACCTCGAGCCGTTCTGTTCGATCGCCGAGGACCGCAAGATCGCGCTACCGCTCACCGACTACTACAAGTACGATCTCATCCCCAACATGCTCGCGGTCAACCGCCCGTTCGTCGAGAAGCATCCGGAAACCTGTATCGCGTTCCTGCGCGCGTGGCTGCGCGCGGTCGATCTCTTCGCCAGGCAGCCGAAAGAGGCCGCCGGCATCATGCTGGCGGTCTACCGCGAATCCGGCTACGACATCTCCGGGCCGCTGGTGGGGCGCGTGCTCGCGCGGCTGATCGTCACGCCGGACTTCATTCCCGAGCTGCCGGACTACATTCGCAGCCAGGCGACGGGCCTGAGGAACGCGAAGCGCATCGAGGCGATTCCCGACCCGGCGGCGGTTTTGCTCCGGGACTTCCTGCCCAAGGCTCGCGCCAGGAAGGCATGAGCAGCGAGACGGGGGACGATAATGCTGAATTACACGCGTTGCGGCAAAGGCGAGACGATCGTCCTGCTGCACGGCTTTCTCGGCGGCACTGCCTACTGGGTGCCGCTCGCGACGGGCCTCAAACACGCTCACGACGTGATCGCGGTGGACCTGCCGGGATTTGCCGGCAGCACCAAGGTGCCCGCGCCCGAAACGCTCGGCGGCTATGCCAGCGTGGTGGTGGAGCTGATGGACGATCTGGGCGTGAAAAGCTGCTCGCTGCTCGGCTTCTCGATGGGAGGAATGATCGCGCAGCAGGCGGCGCTCGACTATCCCTCGCGCATCGAGAAGCTGGTCCTCTACGGTTCGGCGGCGATCGGCGACCTGCCGCACCGCTTCGAGTCGTGGGAAGCGTCGATTGCGCGCATCGAGCGCGAGGGCGTGGAGCCGACCGCCGACAGGACCGTCGCCACCTGGTTCGTCGAAGGCGCGAAGCACCCGTTCTATTCCGTCTGCCGCGAAGCCTGCCGCGGCGCCTACGGGCCCTCGTGCATCACCGTCATGCGCGCGATGCAGAAATGGAACAGCGTGGCGCGGCTCAAGGACATCAGGATACCGACGCTGGTGATCGTCGGCGACAAGGACCGTTCGACCAAGGTGTCCGATTCGATCGTCCTGTGGGAAGGCATTCCCGGCGCGCAACTGTGTGTCCTGCCGGGATGCGCCCATGGGGCGCACATGGAGAAGCCGGGCCTCTTCAACAGGGTGCTCGCCGAGTTCCTGTCGGAATAGTAGTGCCGTCAACTGCGGCGCGGTGCGTCGCGCTTCGCGAGCACCGCGCCGCCGGCGAGCATCGCCGCCGTGCCCCAGAATACCGGTAGTATGCCGAAAGCGGTGCTGATCGACCCGAGCAGCACCGGTATCGCGATCTCGGTCGCCTTGTTTACCGTCTGCCGCAGGCCCATCGCCTCGCCGGAACGTCCCGCAGGGGAGCGATTGTAGACGAGGATCAGCGACATCGGGCTGCAGCACCCCAGCCCGAGCCCGCATACAAACGAGATCACCAACAGCAACGGAAAACTCGTCGTGAAGGGAAACAGCAGGCAACTTCCCGCCGCGAACAGCAGCGAGTAGCTCAGCACGCTCTCCTCGCCCAGGCGCCTCACCAGTGCCGGCATCACCGTGCGCACCACGAGCAGCGCGACGGCGAACGTGCCCATGAGCACGCCGATCAGCGACGCGGACAGGCCGATCGAGTGGCCGTAGATCGGCATGTAGAAGTTGAACAGCTCGAGCCCGGTCTCGATGATGCCGCTGGTGACAAGCGCGCGCCGCAGTGGCGTATCGCCCATCAGATTCGTCATGCGCCGCTGGCGCGCCTCGGGGTGATGTGTCACAGGGGGCAGCAGCGCAGGGTAAACGAGCAGCACGGCGAACGGCAGCGCCGGTAGCAACGCGAGCAGTAGATAGGTGTCGCGGTGGCCTACGAGATCGATCGCGAAGCCCGTGGTCGTCGGGCCGAGCAGCGTGGTCACACCGATCGCGAGGCTGTAGATGCTGAAGTAGCGCGTGCGTTCATGCGTCTTCCCGAACGCTCCCACCAGGTGTTGCACCGCCACCCCGAAGAAAATGTAAAATAGGCCCACCGTCCCCGCCGACACGAACAATGTCGCGAGCCCCGGCGCGAAAAACGGCAGCACGAGCGCCACGGCGAGCCCCGCCGATCCAACCAGCATGGGAACCCGGAAGCCGAGCCGGTCCGAGATCTTTCCCGCGTATACCGCAAGCAACGCCGGAAACACAGCGTACGCGGCAAACAGCACGCCGTTCATGACCGGCGACGCACCGAGCTCGATCGCGTAGAGCGTGATCAAGACCTTGCTGCCCTTGAAGGCCACGTGATTCACCATGACGACAAGGAGGATCAGGTAGAAGCTCATCTCAGCTCAGCTCCTCCTCGCGGCCATCCTGCGGCTGACCCAGCCTCCGGCGGCAAGCAGCGCCGAATTGGAAAAGAACACCGCGAACAGCCCCAGCGCCGAGCCTACCGTGCCGAAGATCAGCGGAATCGCCATGTGCGTGAAATTGACCAGGGTGAAACGCAGGCCCAGCGCCTCGCCCGAGCGCCCCGCAGGAGAGCGGTTGTAGGTCATCATCATCGACAGCGGCTGGCCGCAACCGAGCCCCAGTCCGAGCACGAACGAGAGCAGCATCAGCACGTAGCTGTTCTGGAACAGCGGGAACAGCAGATAGGTCGCCGCCGCGATGAACATCGACTGGGTGAGCAGCGCTTCGTCCCCCACCGCCTTTACCAGCGCCGGCATCACGATGCGCACGACGAAGGAGGCGACGGCGTAGGTGGCGAGCACCACGCCGATGGCCGAAGCCGACAGGCCGATCGCGTGCCCGTAGATCGGCATATAGAAGGTATAAAGATCGACGCCTGCCGCGACGAGGGCACTGGTGATGATCGTGCGGCGCAGCGCAACGTTTCTCAGCAGCCTGACGGTCCCGCTCAGCCCGTGCTCTTCGGCACGCCCGGCCGAGCGCGGCACCTGGCGCCGGCACGCGGTCCATAAGAGCGCGCCTGCGACCGAGAGCACGGTGAGCACGAGAAAAGCCCGCCCGTGCCCGTAGTAGTCGATCACAAACCCGACAAGCAGCGGGCCGGCGAACATCGAGCACGCCATGCCCATGCCGAAGATACTGACGTTCTTCGGGCGCTGCTCGAGGGTCCCGAGCGAAGTGGCGAGATTCTGAATCGTGATGCCGTAGAACACCATGGACATGCCGATCACGCTGGCCGAAACGTAGAGCGCCGGCAGCACCGGGAACAGCGCCGGGATCAGCAATCCCGCCGCGAAGCCCAGGTTGCCGGCGAGCATGGGCGCGAAACTCCCGAAGCGGTCGGCGACCCGGCCGGCCACCACCGACAGCAACAGCGGAAACGCGTTGTAGAGCGCGATCAGCACGCCGATTCCCGCCGCCGTCGTGCCGAGCTCGATCGCGTAGAGCGTCACGACGACCTTGCTGCCGAAAAGCGCGGTGAAATTGAGCAGGGAAAGAAATACGATAAGATAAATCGACATGGCGATGCGCGCGGCCGCCCGCAAACCGCGCCGCCACGCGAAAAACAGGTATTGTATCGCAAGCGGCGCGGCAGCCATGGCGCAACGGCAACCGGACCAGCACCAGGAGAACGTTCATGACCATTGCAAACATCGGCATCGTCAGTCCCGGCGACATGGGACAAGCAGTTGCGGTGCGCCTCGCCGAAAAGGGCTACCGGGTGTTCACCGCGCTGGAAGGCCGCAGCGCGCGTACGCAGGATCTCGCTCGCGAGGCCGGCATCGCCGACTGCGGCTCGCTCGACGAGCTGGTGCGGCGATGCGACACGATCCTCTCGATCCTCGTGCCATCCGCCACGCTCGCCAAGGCGCAGGAGATCGCCGCGGCGATGCAGCGCACGAGGGAGATGCCGCTGTTTGTCGATTGCAACGCGGTCTCGCCGCAGACGGCGCGGGAGATCGACAAGGCGATCGCCGTCGCGGGCGGCGTGTTCGTCGATGCGGGCATCATCGGCCCGCCGCCGCGCGGCAAGGCCCGCATGCACCTCTATGTTTCCGGCCCCGCCGCAGGGCAACTCACCGCGCTCGACGGGCCCCACATCGCGGTGCGCGTGCTCTCCGAGCGCATCGGGGACGCCTCCGGCATCAAGATGTGCTACGCGGCACTCACCAAGGGCACGATGGCGCTGGCGGTCGAGCTCCTCATCGCCGCGCGCAAGCTGGGCGTGGAACAGGCGCTGGAGACCGAATTCAGGGAAAGCCTCGCCCAGATCTATGACTGGCTGATCACGAGCATGCCACGGATGCCGCCGAAGGCCCACCGCTGGGTGCCGGAGATGCGCCAGATCGCGATGACTTTCGCGGAACTCGGCATGACGCCGAAGATACACGAAGGCGCGGTCGAGATGTACGAGTTCGTCGCCGGCACCGCGCTCGGCCGCGAGAGCCCGGAGCAAGCGCGCGAGCACAAGCGCGACGGTGCCGAAATCATCCGCATGCTCGCCGACAGCAAGCAATAACGGTGGGCAGCGCACGGTGAGCGGGCGGCGGCGCCCTCCGCGGTGTCAGATCCGGTAGAGCGAGCGGCGGTCGCGGGCGAAAGTGATGACCGCGCCCGGCTCCTCGGACAGCTTGCGGCCGAGGCTGATCTTGCCCGCGCCGCCAAGCAGCAGCTCGCCACGCAGCACGTGCACTTCCTCCCCGCTTTCGAGCGTTACGAACGTGCCGTTGATGCTGTGATCGATGAGGTAGAAATGCGTGCGCAGCAGCCGGATGCTCACGTGTCGGCGCGAGGCGAACTTGTCGCACACCACGAGATCGCACTCGCGTTCGCGCCCGATCGTGACCGAGGGGCGCCACTGATCGACGCGGATGCGCTCCTCGTCCAGCGCAACGAGCAGGCTCCCGGTGTCGCCGGGAATGATCCGGTGCGAGTGCAGGTTGACGTCGGTGATATCGACGTTGTCGGTCTGCCACAGGATCTGGTATACGGTCGATTCCTCGGCGTCGCCCTTCAACACCGCCTGGAAGACAGGGCGCACGCAGAACCTCAAGGCCGGCGACAGGCGCACAGCGGTCGCTTCCGTCATGAGGATCTGCTCGGCGGCGGCCACCGCGGTGAGATACGCCGCCACGTTCACGGTTTCACCGAACACGTCGTCTTTCTCGACCAGCACCGCTCCGTAGTGCAGGCCGATGTGGACCGCCGCGGGGTAGTTTCCGGGCTTGAGCCGGGCGACGAGCGACTGCATTTCGCTCGCCGCGAGCGCCGCCTGGTCCGCGGTCGGAAACACGCACATCGCCTCGTCGCCTATGGTCTTGATGAGCCTGCCGTCGAATTCCGGCACGACCTTGGCGATCACGGTGACGCAGGCGTTGACGATGTTGCGCGCGGCGGTGTCCCCGAGCTTCCGGTAGAGGCGGGTACTGTCGGTGATGTCGGCGAACAGCACCGCCGCGTTCGTTGTTTGGCGTGCCATGCTGTTCTCGTATTATCACACAGCTCTCATGGCGCCGTACCCGCCGCCGCTGCGGCCGGCCCCGATGTCGCGGCAACTTGCGCCGCTGCGCCCGCGCGCGGGCCGCGGACCTGCCTTCATCGCGGGATCACCTCCACCCTGGTGAGCGCCCCGGCGCGCGTCACCGAGAAGCTTACCGGCAGGAACTGCCCGATCAGCCACATCGCCGTCTCGGCGTGGGTGCTCAACTCGCGCGCGAGGAACGCCGATCTGCCGCCTGCGAGCGAGAGGTAAATCAATAACTGGTCCGCGGCGTGAACGTCGAGCGTCGCACCTGCGGCGAGGTCGGCGCATAGTTCCGCGGCCGCCTCTTCGCCCAGCCGTTCGGCGGGTACCCCACGCTGCGCCACGCGTCCCGCGCCCAGCACCGTGTGCTCGGTTTGCGCCCAGAGCACCACCGCGCCGCCGGGCCCGTGCGCGGCGCCCGGTGCAAGCACTCGCGCCGCGATGTCGGGGGTCGCTTCCATCTTTCCGGAGCGCAGACGGGCGAGCGCAGCATCGCGCATGCGCAGCGCGATGTGTTCCGGGAGGTGCGCGACGTGCGCCACACCCGCGATGCTGAAGAGCCTGCCGCGCTCTTCCAGATTCGCGGCGATGAGCCGGGAGGGCGCCACGCGGAGCGTGATTTCGCCGCCGCCGCGCGGGTAATAGCCCCGTTTCACCACCGTGAGCGCCGTCTTTGCGCCGAGACGCGCGAGTAACGGCAGGAGCACCCGCTCGAAGTAATCGAGCGGCGGCGCAGCGCGCACGTCGCTGCCGCCGGTCACGACAATGTCGAAGCGCCGTGCGCTCGCCAGCATCACCGGCAGCAGCGCCTGCAGCACCAGCGTGATGCTGCCTGCGGTGCCGACATCGAAACGGAAGCGCCCGCCGCGCATCGCGCCGGGCACGAAAGCAAGCTCTCGCGATCCCACCGCAAGGCCTTCCACCGTGGCCTGGCACAATTCGGCGACCGCCTTCACCGCGGTGAGATGCTGCGCGGCAAGCCCTGTGCTTGCGCGCTTTGCGCGCACACGGCGGATTCTGAACGGCTTGCCGGTGACCGCGGCGAGGGCGACCGCTGTGCGCAGCAGCTGCCCACCGCCTTCGCCGTACGAGCCGTCGATCTCCATCATCCTGCGTCGCTCCCGCGATACGCGCGTTGCCCGGCATCAGCGCAAGCCCGACGTTGCTGCGCGGGTCCATTCTAGCGCGATAAAATCGTGACCGTGCCTGGAGCAACGTTCCCATCGTGAAACCCCTGTTCCATGAAGTGCCGGTGCGGCGCCGCGGGAGACGCAGGGCGAAGATCGGGCGACGCGTGAATGAACGACGGTGAGTGCGTCGCGTT
>JACQGO010000304.1 GCA_016199485.1 Betaproteobacteria bacterium | reverse complement strand
GGCATCATCACCCGCGCCGACCGCCCGCTCTCACCGCCCGCCGCGGCTTACGTGGAACTGCTTTTCGCCGAGACGCATCGTTCCGCATATAATGCGGTGCATCCCCGCGGATGAAGGCGGCGCACGCTGCCGCCTGACAGCCGCTCGCAAGGAGCATTCGACATGGCCACCGTCCTGTCGCTAAAGCCTGGTGCCGAAGGCGCGCTGCTCGAAGACGGCTTCAGCCTGAAGCTGTGCGAGGCCATTGCCGCGTGGCGCTACGAGGACCTGCCGCCGGAGGTCGTGCGCACGGTGAAGCTCTTCCTGCTCGATACGCTGGGCGTCATCGCAGGCGCGGCGAACGCGCCGGCGATCCCCGAGCTCAATCGCCGGCTCGCGCGCTGGGAGGCGAGCGGCCCGGCGACGGGGCTGATCGGCAAGCGCCGCTATTCCCCGCCCACCGCCGCGCTCGCCAACGGCGCCGCGGCGCACGCGCTCGACTTCGACGACCAGCACGACCCGGCGCGCGTGCACACCAACTGCGTGACGCTGCCCGTGCTGCTCGCGACCGCCGAGGATCTGGGCGGCGTCTCGGGCCGCGATTTCATCCTCGCCCATGCGATTGCCGCCGAGCTGCACGCGCGGCTCGGGCTTGCATGCCACAACAGCCTGGGTAAAGGCTGGCACCCGACGATGGTGTTCGGTACGCCCGCCGCGGCGATCGGCGCGGGGCGGCTGCTCGGGCTCGACGCCGCCGGGCTCGCCAACGCGCTCGGCATGGCCTTCCACCAGACGAGCGGCTCGGCGCAGAGCATGCGCGACGGCGTGCTCTCGAAGCGCCTCGGCGCGGGGTTCGCCGCGCGCGCCGCGGTGCTGGGCGCGTTTCTCGCCGCCGACGGGCTCACCGGCACGCGCCGCACGCTGGAGGGTAACGCGGGGCTGTTTGCGCTCTACGAGCGCGGCGAGGTGAAGCCCGAGATCCTCACCGATGGCCTGGGACGCGATTGGCGCATTCCCGAGTACAGCTTCAAGCCCTATCCCTGCTGCCGCTGCAATCACGGCCCCATCGGCCTCGGACTCAGGCTGCACGCCCAGGGCGTGAAACCGTCAGAGGTGGAAGCGGTCGAAGTCGGGATGGGCCACGTCAACTGGCTGACGGTCGGCGAGCCCTACGATGTGAAGCGCGACTCGGTCGTGCACGCGCAGTTCAATACCGCTTACAGCTTCGCCCGCGCGCTCACCGATGGGCGCGTGGACCTGAGAAGCTACCGGAAACCGGCGATTTCGGATGCGGCGGTCGCGGCGCTCGCGGCAAGAACGAAAGTGGTGGACGACCCGGCGATCGACCCGACCGCGCTCGAACCGGCGCGGGTCACGGTAACACTCAAGGGCGGCCGGAAAATCGAAGTCAGAAGCGACACGATCAAGGGCAGTCCGCAGGAGCCGATGAGCGAGGATGAAATGGTCGCGAAGTTCCGCGATTGCCTCGGGTTCGGGCTCGGCGTTTCAGGCGCCGAGGCGGAACGGCTTGCCGCGGTGGTGTTCGACATCGAGAAGAGCAACGACGCCGCTGCGGACATCGTCGCTGCTTTTCCCCGGGCGAGGGGGTAACCCGGCGCTGCGAGCCGGAGGAGTCTTGTGATGACCGTGCCGAACTTGACCCGCGCGACAGCGCGCGCGCTCGCCGTGAGCGCGCTCGTCGTGGCAAGCGCCGTCCACGCGGCGCAGCCTGCCTATCCCACCAAGCCGATACGGCTGGTGCTGCCGTTCCCGCCGGGCGGCGGTACCGACGCGCTGGCGCGCATCTTCACGCCGAGGCTGACCGAGAGCCTGGGCCAGACGATAGTGATCGACAACCGTTCGGGCGCCGCGGGCAACATCGCGAACGAGATCGTCGCCAGGGCCGCGCCCGACGGCTACACGCTGCTGATGGGCTTCAGCACGACGCTCACCGTCAACCCGCTGCTCTACAAGCTTTCCTTCGACGTGCACAAGGATCTCGCGCCGATCACCCAGCTCGCGACTGCGCAGTACTTCCTGGTGTTGCACCCCTCGGTGCCGGCAAAATCGCTCAAGGAGTTCATTGCGCTCGCGAAGGAGAAGCCCGGGCAGCTCAACTACTCGTCCTCCGGGGTAGGCTCGCCGCTTCATCTCGCGGCCGAGCTGTTCAAGCAGCGCGCCGGCATCAACATCGTGCACGTCGCCTACAAGGGCGGCGGCCCGGCCGGCGCCGCGGTGCTCGCCGGCGAAGTGCAGGTGCTCTTCGGCAGCGTCGCTTCCACTTTCCCCCAGGTCAAAGCCGGGAGGCTGCGCGCGCTCGCGGTGACCAGCGACAAGCGCTCCCGGCTCATGCCGGAGCTGCCGACCATCGCGGAGAGCGGTTTTCCGGGCTTCAACGTGACCGCGTGGGACAGCGTGCTCGCCCCCGGGCGCACGCCGCAGCCCGTGCTCGCGAAGCTCAACGCCGAGATCGTGAAGGTGGTGAAGCTCCCGGAGGTGCGCGAGGCATTTCTCAGGGTAGGCTACGATCCAACCGCCACCAGCGCGCGGGAGCTCGCCGGGATCATCAAGGCGGAGACCGCGCTGTGGGCGAAGGTCATCAAGGAAGCCAACATCCGCGCCGAATAGCGCGGTGAGCCCCGTTACCGGCGCGATGGCACCCGCCATGAGCAGCGAATTCGATACCCTCACCATCGCCGAGGCCGCCCGCCTGATCGGCTCGCGCCGCCTCTCGCCGGTCGATCTCGCTGAAGCGAAGCTCGCGCGCATCGCCGCGATCGATCCCCAGCTGAACGCGTTCATCACCGTCACCGCCGAGCTTGCGCTCAGGCAGGCCCGCCAGGCCGAATCGGAAATCGTGCGCGGGCATTACCGCGGCCCGCTGCACGGTGTCCCGGTGGGGCTCAAGGACATCTACAATACCGCCGGCGTCCTCACTTCGGGGCACTCGAAAATCTGCATCGACAACATCCCGGCCGAGGACGCCACCGCGACCGCGAAGCTCCACCAGGCCGGTGCGGTACTGCTCGGCAAGCTCGCGACTTCCGAGTTCGCGCACGGCGCGCCGCAGTTCGATCAGCCCTGGCCACCCGCACGCAACCCGTGGGATACCGCATACTTTACCGGCTCTTCGAGCAGCGGCTCGGCCGCTGCCGTCGCGGCCGGCCTCGTCCTCGGCGCGCTCGGCTCCGACACCGGGGGCTCGATTCGCATTCCCGCCTCGTACTGCGGAACGGCGGGGATCAAGCCGACTTACGGCCTGGTCAGCCGCCACGGCGTGATCCCGAACTCGTTCACGTTCGATCATTGCGGGCCGCTCGCCTGGACGGTGGAGGACTGCGCGCTGATGCTGCAAGCGATCGCCGGCCACGATCCGCGCGATCCTGCAAGCGCCGAGCGCCCCATCGGCGACTATCGCGCAGCGCTCAGCGGCGACATCCGCGGGCTGCGCATCGGCGTGATCCGCCATTTCTGGGAGGAAGACCTCGAGCTCGCTCCAGAAGCCGGCGCAGCCATGGATGCGGCGATCGACGTGCTCACGCGTCTCGGCGCGCGCTGCACCACGGTGCGTGTGCGGCCGCTGCGCGACTTCTTCGACGTAAAAATCATCATCGCCGAGTCCGAGATCTTCGCCATCCATCAAAAGGAGCTGGTCGAGCGGCCGCAGGACTTCGGACTGGGATTCATGAACCAGACGCTGGGGGCGTGCCTGTTCCAAGGCGCGGACTGCGTCCAGGCACACCGCGAGCGACGGCGGATTCTGAGCGAGATGGTGCAGCTCTACCCGCAGTACGACGCGTTCCTCACCGCCAACATCGGTCCTGCGCCGCGTTTCGACACCTATCGCCTGGTGAGCGCCTGGCAGCGTCCCAACATCTGCACGCCCTTCAACGTCACGGCCGGGCCCGCGCTCGCGGTGTGCAACGGCTATACGCGGGACGGGTTTCCACTCTCGATGCAGATCGCGGGCAAACCGTTCGACGAGCCGGCCGTGCTTCGCATCGGCCACGCGTATGAGCAGGCGAGCGAGTGGCGCAAGCGCAGGCCCGCACTGGTGCCGGGAGCCAAGGCGCCGGCGGTCAAGCTGCAACACCCGCTCGCCGGTGCGCCGGAAGTGGACGCGGCGACCCGGGCGAGAGCCGATGCGTTCGCCGGGCAGGCGGGGCTCAGCCTCCCCGAGCACCTACAGGCCCAGCTTTACGCCGCCGCGCCGTACGTGTTCGAGATGGCGCGGCGCATCCGCCGCGGCCACGCGAGGAGCGAGGAGCCGTGCAACGTGTTCCGGCTCCCCGGTCCATGACCGCGGCGCCTCAATCGGGCCTGAGCCCGATCTTGCGCGCGGGGGAAAAATGATAAGTTTGAGCAAGCAGTGCGCGCGCTGGTTCGCGGCGCTTCCGTACTCCGATCTGCCGGCCGACGTCGCGGCGAGCACGAGGCTGCGCATCCTCGACGCGGTCGGGCTCGCGCTCGCGGCGAGCACAGGCCGCTTCGGCGAGACCTGGGAAAGCCGCAACATCTCGTTCAAGCCGTATCCCGCGGCGCATGTGATCCACTCGTTCCTTGACGCGATTCTCCACCTCTATCGCAAAGAGGGTCCGCGGGCGGAGCAAATCGAGAGAATCATCTGCCCGGAGAACGCGTCGTGTACCCTCCCGGGCGGACAGGTCGAAGCGATCATCGCCGCGGTCGCCCGGCTGGAGAACATCGACCCGGTCAGCGCGCTCGTCACGCTTTGCTGCCGGGCGCCCGGTCACGGCGCGTAACGGCGGTACCATCCAACAAAAAAGGCAGGGCGAGCCCTGCCTTTTTCATCGGTGCGCGCGGCTCGGCGCCGCGTGCACGAGATGGCTCTCGCGAGCTATTCCGTCTTCCCTTTCTTCTTGCCCTTTTCTGCGCCCTTCTTCTTGCCCTTCTCCTCGCCCTTCTTCTTGCCCTTCACTTCGCCCTTCTTCTTGCCCTTCACTTCGCCTTTCTTCACGGGCTTTTGCTCATCCTTCTTCGCATCGGCCTTGGCGGGTTGCGCCGGAGTGGCCGGCGTCGCAGGCGTTGCCGGCGTGGCGGGCTTGGTCTGCGCCGCCGCGCCCAGGGTCGTCGCAGCAAACGCAGCGGCGATCAGGGTGGCTAACAGTTTGGTCATCGTAAACTCCTTCTGTTGGTTTGAGTGCGGTTGCATATCCCTTGGCCGGGATACCGCGTAAAACGCGCGACCCCACCGCGCGGTTGACGGGCCGCCGGGCCGGGTGCGGCCCCATGCCCAGCCGCGCGGTCATGGGCGATCCGCCGCCCGTCAGGGGCGGCGCGACCGCCTACTTGCCCGCCTCGAGTTCCGCGAACGCCTCGCGCGCCGAGCGGAAGGCGTCGACGCCCGCAGGCACGCCGCAGTAACAGGCGGCCTGCAGCAGGACTTCCATGATCTCCGCCTTGGTGACGCCGTTGTTGAACGATCCCTTGACGTGGAGCTTGAGCTCGTGCGGCCGGTTGAGCGCGGTAAGCATCGCGATGTTGAGCAAGCTCCGGGTCTTGCGCGGGAGCCCCGGCCGCGTCCAGATCGCGCCCCAGCAGCATTCGGTCACGTACTCCTGCAGTGACCGCGAGAAATCATCGGCGCCCGCGATCGATCGCTCGACGTGTTCCTTGCCGAGCACCTCCTTGCGTACCGCCAGTCCCTTGTCGAACAGCTCGCTTGCCATTTTTTCCTCCATGCAGATTGCCCGTCATTTGTGAAGCGTGCACCGCGTAGTGTAGCATTTCGCGGTCCGCCGCTTGCACCCACGCGGTGCGCGACGCGAAGTATCGCATTCACAGAAAGGATAACCGTGGATCTCGGACTCAACGGACGCTGCGCGCTCGTCACCGGCGGCTCGCGGGGCATCGGCTTCGGCGTCGCGCGACTGCTCGCCGCGGAGGGCTGTCACCTGCACCTCGTCTCGCGCACCGCGGTGGACCTCGAGCGGGCGCGCACGAGCATCCTCGCCGCGCATCCGGTGAATATCACCTGTCACGCGCTCGATCTTTCCGCGCCGGGCGCCGCGGCGAGGCTCGCACGGGCGTGCGGCGCGATCGACATCCTGATCGTGTTTCTTGCCTCCGACCGAGCCTCGTACGTGAGCGGCACGGTGGTCACCGTCGACGGCGGCGCAGCGGCGCGCGGTTGAGTCGCGGCACGCTCTCGTTGAAGCGGGTCAGCCGGTGCGGTGATAGCGGCGGCAGACGACGCGCAGGCGGTCGCGCGTGCGCGCCCGCATCTCGAGCGTCCAGGGCGTCTCGCACGCGGACGCCCACGCCGGGGAATCGATCACTTCGGGTGCGGCGACGTGGTAGAGCGCGAGATACCGGTGCGGGCCCTCGATGCACCGGTAGCGGCGCGCCGCGATGACGCCGGGCACGGCGGCGAGGCGCGGAACATGCTCGGTATCGTTCCAGCGGTTGAACTCGGGCTCCGCCTCCGGCTCGACGTTGAGCGCGAGGAGCAGCAACCCCCCGGCGTGCTCCGGCGCGACGCGGTCCCCGGGAGAGAGCTGCCCGGCGACATAACGCGCGAGGAGCCGGCACTTGCGGTTGATGCGTTTCGTCCACGGCGAGAAACCCTCGCCGGATACCGCCATGTAGTCCGGGCTGCTGAGCACGCCCGCGTGTTCCACATCATAGGTGACCACCGACACGCGCGGCCGATCGGCGGCAAGCCAGCGCTGCCCGCCGATGAAACCCTTGACCCGCAGCCGCTCGGCGAGGTGCTCGGTGTCGTACCAGTCGTTGAACTCATCCTCCGGGACGTTCGAGAAATCGAACATCACGATCAGCGCGGCGAGCGGGCTTTTCATGTTCTACCGATTGCCACAGAGCTCACAGAGAACACAGAGAGTAAAAGCGCGCAACACAATGACATCGGATGCGCGCCCCACCCCCACCCTGCCCTCCCCCTGCCACGGAGGGTTGCAAGGGGGGTATGCCGGCCCTAAGTCTTGCGGGTGTAGCGCCGCAGGACGAGCCGCAGCCGGTCGCGCGTGTGGGGCCGGATTTTCAGGGTCCATGGCGTGATCGCCGCTTCCTCCCAGGCTTTCGAAGAGGCGACTTCGGGTCCGGCGAGATGGTAGAGCGCGACGTACTTGTGCGTGCCGCTGGCGCAGCGGAAGCGCCGCGCGGCGAGGCAGCCCGGTACCGCGGTGAGCCGCGGAACATGCTCGGTGTTGTACCACTCGTTGAATTCCTGATCAGCCTCCGGCGCGACGTTCATCGCGAACAGCAGCATTCCGCCCGCGCCGCCCGGCGCCGCCCGGTCCCCGGGCAAAATCTGCTCCGCCTCGAAGCGGCAGATGCGCCGGCATTTCCCGGTGATGCGCTTCGACCACGGCGAGAGGTTGGCGCCGGCGATCGCGCGGTACGGCGGGCTCGCGAGCACGTCGAGGCTCGCGAGATCGTAGGTCGCGACCGACACCTTCGGGTCCTCCGCACCGAGCCAGCGCTCGGCGCTGACGAAGCCCGCTATCCGCTCGCGCTCGGGAACGTGCTCGGTGTCGTACCAGTCGTTGAACTCGTCCTCCGCGACTGCCGCGTAATTGAACCCCGCCACCAGCAGGCCCATCGGCTTGGCCATCTTCGCTTCCTCCCTGACTGCACACGCTGCCGCCCGGCTCAGTCCACCCTGACGCCCGTGGCTTTGACCACCGGCGCCCATTTCGCGATTTCGGAGCGGATATGCACGCCGAACTTCTCCGGCGGGCCGCCCACCGGCTCGTAGCCGTTCTCGAGCATGCGCTTCCTCATGGCGGGGTCGGCGATGATGCGGTTGAACTCGGCGTTGAGCCGCTTGATGATGTCCGCTGGCGTGCCCGCCGGTGCGAGCATCCCGTTCCACGACGTCGCCTCGTAGCCGCGCACACCCGATTCGGCGATGGTCGGCAGGTCCGGCAATCCCAGCGAGCGCCGGCCGCTGGTGACGGCCACCGCCCGCAGTTTCCCCGCCCTGACGAAGCCCACCATCGAGGCGGGCTCGCCGAAGTTCAGGCCGACCTCGCCCGAGAGCAGCGCGACCGCCGCCGGCCCGCCGCCCTTATACGGAACGTGCACGAGCTTGGTGCCGGTCATGGTCGCGAACAATGCTCCGGTGAGGTGGTTGAACGCCCCGCTGCCGCTCGAGGCGTAGGTCAACTCGCCGGGCTTGGCCTTGGCGAGCGCGATCAGATCCTTGACGCTCCTCACCGGCAGCGAGGGGTGCACGACGAGCACCTGCGGCACGGAGGACAGCCAGATGATGGGCGCAAAGTCGCGTTCCTTGAACGGCATCCTGCCGTAGATGCTGGGGTTGATCGCGTGGGTACCGGAATACGCGAACACGACGGTGTAGCCATCCGGCGGGGATTTCGCGGCGATCTCGGCGCCGATGTTGCCTGCTGCGCCGCCACGGTTGTCGATCACGATCTGTTGCTTGAGCGCTTCCGACACCTGCGGGCTCAGCATGCGCGAGAGCACGTCCGCGCCGCCGCCCGGCGGCCACGGCACGATCCATCGTATCGGCTTGCTCGGATATCCCGTCGCGCCCTGCGCCAGCGCCGCTAACGGCAACGCAGCCAGCCACAACGCCAGACACCCTCTCCACCACGCGCGTGATTTCATCGTTCTCCTCCTGTTCACGGAATGATGCGCCGGGCCCGCGAGTATTCGAATATGCGCAACAACACCTGTTCGGTGTCGACCGTCCCGGTGAAACCGGGGACGCCGGGCCCTGGCGGCGTTCGACATTATGTCGCATTCCGGTCCGAATACATAGTCGCCGCCGAGCGCATGTACTCGGTGACCGGCCGGTAGATCGCGACGCGATCGTACGCAATCCGCGCCGGCTCGGCCGCATTGAGCACCGTGATGCCGCGCAGCGGCGTCGAGCGGTCGAGCCCCACGCAGGTGAGCCACGTCAGGCGCAGGGCGCCGAGCGTCCCGTCCTCCTGCTCGCGGTCCGCCACGACGAGCCGCGCACCTGCGGCGACCGCAGGCGCCTCGGCGAGCCCCTCGAACAGGTTGCGCAGATAATAGCGGCGGTCCACCAGCGCGAGCCACTCTCCCAGCCCCCGCACGCTGCGATAGTAGGCGTCGTCGAACACCGCGGCCGAAGCGACGCTGTACATCGCGAGCGAGGGCGCGTAGCCCGGCGAGTCGGTCTTGAAGCGCTGCGCCGAGAAAATTCCCGGCACCGTCACCATGATTCTGAGGTGGTCGGCATACCACGCATCCCAGTCGTTCTCGCGGCGGAGATCGACGAGCCCGGTCTGGCTGGTGAAGATCACCGAGGTGCTCCCCGCGGCAGACGCGAACCGGCGGCCCGAGGCTGTGCCCCGACCCCGCGCAGTCGCT
>JACQGO010000303.1 GCA_016199485.1 Betaproteobacteria bacterium | reverse complement strand
CGTAGACCAGAACTTCAGCTTCATCCGGAGCATTCCGTTTCTCAAAGATCTTTGGGGTTCGGCAAACTGCAAAATACAACGCCACAAGAGGATTTATTGTCCAATCCAGTAGGCGAGTTGGCAACCCATGGTGCTGCGCGACCGCAATCCACTCCCAGTCGTTTTGCGGAACATGATCCATCAGCAACCTGGCCTGCCTCTTGAAACTCGCGAACATTTCCCGCTCAAACGAGCGGAATGTGCCGCGAGCCTTGCACGAGAGGCCACGATGCCAGCTCTTGTAAGTTGAGACGTCAAGATCCTCGATGTTCGGCAGCTTGAACTCCGTGTACTCTTTACGCTCCGCGCGAAGGAACGATCGGACACCCTTCGGCAGCATTTCGTTCTTCCGCTGCACACCCCGGAATATCATGGTCTTTTCCTTGAATTTCTTGACCCACTTAAGGAACTCAGGGAGGTCACAAACAATGTCAGATATCGGCTCATTCTGCATATCTGCAATCCTGAAAGACCTTCATCCCGGTTGCGTTACACGGCGATCACGAATACCCCAATACGGTAGCATAAATGCGCAAAGCGCCCAGCAAGTGCCGCGTGTAGCGCGCCCCGTGCGACACGTAGCCGCGAAGAGACCTTGATCTAAATCAAAGCACGGGACCACCGCCGGGACGATATTCTTCCGTTCGCAATGCGTACGCGCGGGTCACTGGAGGAGAAACCGATGCAGCAGGGCACCGCGAATGTCGCGCCGCGCGGGGCGCGGCCACCCGAGACCGGGTCCGAGAGCATCGCGGACACATTGGCTCATCACGTCGTTGCGGCCGACTACGCGTCGCTGCCGCAACCGGCGCTCGTTGCGGCAAAGAGATTCTTCCTCGATACCCTGGCGGTTGCCTGGGCGGGCACCGACGCACCCGGATCGCGCGCGGTGCGGGACATGATGGTGCAGGAAGGCGGACGACCGGAGAGCACCGTCTGGGGCTATGGCGACCGCCTGCCCGCAGGGTCCGCGGCTCTCCTGAACAGCATGAACGCCGCGGCGCTCGACTACGACGCGCTTGGGCAGGACAGCAACGTTCACGTGAACGTCGTCGTGCCGCCGACGGCATTCGCGCTCGCTGAGCGCGAGCACGCGAACGGCAGGCAATTCCTGGCCGCTCTGGTGATCGGCAGCGATCTCATGTGCCGGCTCGGCGCCTCCTGCGAAACGCTCGGCAACGAGCACAAGGGCTGGTTCTATACCTCCATCCACGGCATTTTCGCCGCCGCGGCCACGGCGGCGAAACTGCTCGGCCTCGATGTAGTGGCCACGCGACATGCATTCGGCCTCGCGCTGAGCCAGGTCTCCGGCACCCAGCAATGCATGATCGAGCCGAGTCTCGCCAAGCGCATGCAATCGGCGTTCGCGGCCCGTGCCGGGATCCTTTCTGCCTTGCTCGCCCAGCGGGGCGTGACCGCGCCGCGCCAGGCGTTCGAAGGGAAATTCGGGCTGTACGGCATGTACCAGGACGGGGACGCGGAACGGCTGCTCGCGGACCTCGGCCGGCGCTACGAGAACATGAACCTGAGCATCAAGAAATACCCGAGTTGCGGCTGCAATCACACCTCGATCGAAGGCGCGTTGCAGCTCGTGCGCGAATACAAGCTCGAGCCGGACGACGTGATTTCCGCCGAGGTCGAGATTTCGCCGTTCATGTACCGGCTGGTAGGCGGACAGTACGAGCCCGGCGATAACCCGCAGGTAGCGGCACAGTTCAGCGTGCGTTATTCGGTGGCGTGCGCGATATTGCGCGGCGGTCTGGGCCTGACGGACATTCAGGCGGAAGCCGCGCTGGACCCCGCCGTGCGGTCGCTCGTCTCGCGGGTCAGCGTCGTCGAAGACAAGACCAACGCCGGCAAGCGCGCCCCGGCGATCGTCCGCATCAAATCAAAGCGGCATGGTCTGCTCGCGCGCCGGGTCGATCACGTACCGGGAACGCCGCAAGCGCCGCTCTCCGATACCGAGCTGCGAGCGAAGATTCGCGATTGTATGGCGCTCGGCGTCGCGCAGAGGGACGAGGCGGGAATCGACCGCCTCGTCGACCAGATGAACCGTATCGAGGATTGCGCGGACATGAGCGGGTTTTTCGCCGCCGGCGAAACCCGTCCGCGGACTTGATCGGTAGCGGAGGCTCCAGTATGCGGCTGCGTTTCCGATTTGTGGCGCTCGTCGCCACGACATTTGCGGTAGTCGCCGCGGCGGGCTGGGCGCGTGCGCAGGATTACCCGCTGAAACCGGTCCGCTTGATCGTGCCCTTTCCCCCGGGCGGAGGAACCGACATCGTCGCGCGCATCGTCGGCAAGCGGCTGCACGAGCGGCTCGGCCAACCCGTGGTGATCGATAACCGGGGCGGGGGCGACGGCATGATCGGTGCGGAAGCCGCGGCCAAAGCCGGGCCCGACGGTTACACGCTGATCCTCGGAACGAATACGACCCACGCGGTGAACGCCGCGCTCTACCCGAAGCTCCCCTACGATCCGGTGCGGGACTTCACGCCGATCACGATGGTCGGGACCTATGCCTTTGTCCTCGTCGTCCACCCGTCGGTGCCCGCCAAATCGGTGAAGGACCTGATAGCGCTCGCGCGAGCGAAGCCGCGTGCGCTCAACTATGCCTCCTCGGGCAGTATCAGCCACCTGGCCGGGGAGCTTTTCAAGACCCTCGCCCGGGTGGATATGGTCCGCATTCCCTACAAGGGTGGAGGGCCTCTCATCACGGATCTGCTCGGCGGACACGTCGATTTATCCTTCGTCGCCATGCCGCCGGTGCTGCCGTACGTGAAGTCGGCGCGACTGAGGGCGCTCGCCGTAACGAGCTCGAAGCGCTCCCCGCTCGTGCCTAAGCTTCCCACCATGCTGGAAGCCGGCGTGCCCGGCTATGAAGCCTCTTCCTGGTATTTGCTGCTCGCGCCGGCGCGCACGCCGCAGGCGATCGTCGCCCGGCTCAACCAGGAAATCGCGAGCATCATGCAGCTCGCCGACGTCCACGCGGGCCTTTCGAGCCAGGGCGCGGAGCCGCTCACCACCTCCCCCGAAGAAGCCGCAGCACACATCCGTTCCGAGATCGCGAAGTGGGCCAAAGTAGTCCAGGTAGCGGGTGCCAGACCGGAATGAGGAAATGAAAAAGAGGCTGGCGATCCGCCAGCCTCTTGAGATCCGTTGGTAGGCCACCGGGGACTCGAACCCCGAACCGACGGATTAAGAGTCCGCTGCTCTACCAGTTGAGCTAGTGACCTACAGGCGGAATCTTGCAACGCCGCGCGTTTGCCGTCAACTGGCGCGCACCGATTCGGGTAAAATCGCAGCGGCTCTCATTTCGATTCGTCACCGATGGCCCCTCCCACCCGGCGCACTCCCGCGATGATCCTGCTCTGCGGCGGGGTCGCGCTCACGATTTCGCTCGGCGTGCGTCACAACTTCGGGCTGTATCTCCAGCCGATGACCGCGGACCTCGGCTGGAGCCGCCACACTTTCGCCCTCGCGATCGCGATCCAGAACCTAGTCTACGGCCTCGCGCAACCGTTCACCGGAATGATCGCCGACAAGTACGGCGCGGCGCGCGTGCTGGTAGGCGGCGCGGTCCTCTACGCGATCGGGCTCGTGCTGATGGCGTTCTCCCGCAGCGGCTGGGAATTCGGCTTGAGCGCGGGCCTGATGGTCGGCACGGCGCTCGCGTGCACGAGCTTCGCGATCGTCTACGGCGTCGTCGCGCGCGCCTTTCCGCCCGCGAAGCGCACGGCCGCGCTGGGCGTTGCGGGCGCGGCGGGCTCGTTTGGCCAGTTCGTGATGCTGCCCTACGGCCAGACCCTGATCACCCATATCGGCTGGCAAAACGCTCTGCTGATCCTCGCGGCGACCGTGATGCTGATCGTGCCGCTTTCCGCGGCGCTGGTGGAGAACAAGCAGGCGCAGGCGGCGGAAATGCAGCGGCAGTCGATTCCCGAGGCGCTGCGCGAAGCCTTCGGGCACGGCGGTTACCTGCTGTTGTGCATCGCCTACACCGTGTGCGGATTCCAACTGATGTTCATCTCGGTGCACTTTCCGGCATTCCTCACGGACGAGCATATGACGCCGGAGAACGGCATGACGGCGCTCGCGCTCATCGGGTTGTTCAACATCTTCGGAAGCTATTCGTGGGGCTGGCTCGGTAGCCGCTACACCCAGAAATACCTGCTGAGCCTGCTCTATTTCACGCGCGCAGCGGCGATCGCGCTGTTCATTGCGACGCCGATCTCGCCGCTCTCGGTCTATCTGTTCTCGGCGACGATCGGTTTCCTGTGGCTGGGCACGGTGCCGCTCACCAACGGGCTCATCGCCCATATCTTCGGCGTCAAGTATCTCTCCACGCTGGGCGGCATCGCGTTCCTGTTTCACCAGGTCGGCAGCTTCCTCGGCGTCGGCCTCGCGGGCTATCTGTTCGACGCGACGGGCTCCTACAAACTGATGTGGCTGCTGACCATCGCGATGGGCATAGCGGCCGCGATCCTCAACTGGCCGATCGACGACCGCCAGATCGTGCGCGCACCGCCCCGCCGTGAGCTGTCGAGCCCGATTCGCTAGCCCGTGATCGCGCGACTACGCGCGCTCACAGATGGCGGCTGAAGTGCGCCTGCCGGGCGCCCGTCATCAGGCGCATGAAGTCGTCGCGCCTGACGCGGATCAGCCCCTCGTGGTCGCCCGCTTCGAAATAGACCTCGGGTTGCTGCGCGAGGTCCTCTTCGATGACGGTGGGCAAGCCGTACGCGGTGCCGACCGGGGGTATCGCCCCCGGCTCGCAATCGCCGAACAGGCGCGCGAGCTCCATCTCCGTGGCGAGCCGCAACTTGCGCTGCAGCTGCGCGCTCAGCGCGTTGATGCGCACGTGATGCGTCGAGGGCACCACCGCCAGGACGTAGCCGTCGTCGTCCTCGAGTATCACGGCTTTTGCAACACGATCCCCCGAAACGTGCGCCGCCGCGGCAGTCTCCATGCTGGAAAGCGTATGCGGATGATTCACGATTTCATACGCGATTCCACGCTGCACCATATAGTTTTGAACGGTGTGGGCAATGCTCATGGTCGCTCCCTTGTCGGTTGACAATCGGGTCGTGAAGCCCGCGAGTTCGCTGGGTCGGTATAGGAAAGCTCTTGCGCGTCGACGCACCCTGTTCTTTTGACAGCCACCCGCTCCCAAGGTGCCTCCACGCGCCGTTCGGGCGCGCCGTGCCGCGGAAAACCGTGAAATAAAGCGCGCACTTGAGGCACATCGTTCGCGCGATTAGTGAACTGCCAGCCCAGGCAACCGGACAAGCGCGGCACGGCCGCGCAGAGGCAGCGCCGGCGTGAACGCGATGCACAGACCCCGCGTCAAACGCGGTAGTTCGCCTCGGCCAGCAGCCAGTTGCGGAAAGCCTTCACCGCGGGGCGAGTTCCAGCGGCCTCGGTGTACACGATGAAATAGGCCGACGCAAGGGGAACTTGCAGCTCGAAAGGCATGACGAGACGCCCGGCAGCGAGATACTCAGCCGCCAGCACCGGCATGCTCGCGACCACACCGAGCCCGTCAATCGCTGCTTCCAGCGCGAGAACCGCGTGACTGAAATGCGGGCCGCGGCCGGCGTCGATCCCGGTCACCCCGGCGGCCTTGAGCCAGACGTCCCAGTACGGGACGCCGTCGTAGAAGTCGCCGGTGTCGTCGTGTATCAGCGTGTGATGGTGCAAGTCCTCCGGAGTCGCGAGTGGCTGCCTGCCGCTCGCGAGGCGCGGGCTGCAGATCGGCGCGATCGTGAGCGACAGCAGCTTGTCGACGTGCAGCCCGGGGTAATCGCCGTGACCGTAGAGCATCGCGACGTCCGAGTCTTCGAGCCAGGCGTCGAGTGCGCCGCGCTCGTCGGTCATGCGTCTGCCGCTTTGGGTTACCAGCCGCGTGCGCGCCGAAACACGCACTTCGGTCTCCGGATGCGCCGCAAAAAACCTGTGCAGGCGCGGCATCAGCCAGCGGGTGGCGAGCGATGGCGCGGCACTCACCGTCAGCGTCCCGCCCGCTTGATGCGCGCGCAGCCGCTCCACCGCCTGCGCCAAGGCATCGAAGCCTTCGCGCAGCTTCGGCAATGCAGCGCGCGCAGCGTCGGTCAGTTCCAGCCCGCGGTTGAGCCGATGGAAGAGCTGCACTTCGAGATACTCCTCGAGCGCCTTGATCTGGTGGCTCACCGCGGCGGGCGTCACGTTGAGCTCCTGAGCAGCCTTCTTGACGCTCAGATGCCGCGCGGCGGCTTCAAACGCCTTGAGCGCATTGAGCGGGGGAAATCGTGCCGGCATGGTGTCACCAATTTAGTTTTTCTATATCACTCCATGATAATATATCATCTGTTGCGACGCAACAAATCCTTGCCGAGCCGGTCTATAATTACGGTGAAAGTGATTAGACTGTAAATGCTTAGGTTTTCCCCTGGAAGGGGTCAACCAAGCGATCTTGAAGGAGTGCTGCAATGACCATGCGTAAAGGAACGAAATTCAAAGTCGATATTTACGAGCTCGTCCGGAAAGCCCGGATGACTGAACACGATCGCCGGGTTGCTGTCGAAGCCCTGCAAAACGCCGAGGCTCTCGTCGACCTGGTCGTCTGGGTCACGAACAAGGTGGAGCACCTCGCACACCGGCTGTTCCTCAAGCCGAGCCTCAAGCACTGACGTTTCCTCCAGACCGGGGGTTTCTCCTCCTCCCCCCCGGTCTCGGCTGCTGCCAAGCAGCCATTTCAGACGCGACGGTTCGCCGTCGCGTTTTTTTTATCCGAACGAGCGCGTGGGTGCGAAACCCCGCTGACCTCGGATTCCATATTACAATCGGGCAGCGGTTTTGCTCCGTCTTCCGTGCGCAACGCGTGCGATTTTGCAGCGGGATGCCGCACGCCAGCCGCGGGAACATGATCGAGTCACAGCAAACGTTCGGATGGGCGCACCAAGCACGATGGAACGCGCATACAACTTCAGCCCCGGCCCAGGAATGTTGCCGGACGAGGTTCTCGATCGAGTCCGCGACGAGTTGCTGAACTGGCACGGCAGCGGCATGTCGGTGATGGAAATGAGCCATCGCGGCAGGCAGTTTCTGGAGATCATCGGACAGACCGAAGCCGATTTACGCGAGGTCTTGAACATACCGGCAAGCTACAGGATCCTGTTTCTGCAGGGCGGAGGAAACCTGCAGTTTGCGATGGTGCCGCTCAATCTCCTGCGCGGCAGGAACGCCGCGGATTACGTGAACACCGGCTATTGGTCGAACAGAGCGATCGAGGATGCTCGGCAGTTCTGCTCGGTGAACGTCGCTGCCAGTTCCGAGGACGCGGGCTTCACCTATGCCCCGACGCAAGCCCAATGGCGCACCGACCCGGAGGCCGCATATGTCCATTATGTTTCGAACGACACGGCCGCGGGAGTCGAATTTCACTGGGTGCCTGCCACGGGTCAGGTACCGCTTGTCGCCGACATGTCGACGAATATCCTGTCGCGGCCGATCGATGTCAACCGACACGGCCTGATCTATGCGTGCGCGCAGAAGAACCTCGGTATCGCAGGTCTTACGATCGTCATCATCCGCGAGGATCTGGTGGGCGGCGCGCTGCCGATCACCCCGGGAATGCTGGACTACGGAAAGCATGTCGAAAACGGTTCGATGTACAACACTCCGCCCACCTTCGCGATCTACGTCGCCGGGCTGGTGCTGCAATGGATAAAAAAAAACGGGGGGCTCACCGCTATCGAAGAGCGGCATATGGCGATGTCGTCGCTGCTTTATGATTTTCTCGACCGGAGCGAGTTCTTCCGCAATAGAGTGAGGAAAAACGATAGATCACGCATCAACGTTCCGTTTACCCTGCGCGACCCCGCGCTCGAAGAGACGTTCCTCAAGTTCACCGAAGAGCGCGGCCTGGTACATCTCAGGGGAAATCTTGCGCTCGGCCTGCGGGCTTCGATGTACAACGCGATGCCCTACGAAGGCGTGCGACGGCTGGTCGAGGCGATGAAGGAGTTTGAAGCACGATATGGGTGAGCCGCGGCGATTCTCCCCCTTGCCTTGATGCCTCGCCACACCGACGGTAAAGGGAAGCTGTTCCTGTGCAGTCGTGAACCCCCGAGTTTGGAGCACAGCCATTCTCTTAGGAGGAGAAAAACATGAGAGCCGCGAAAAGCATCGTTGTGCTTGTATGGGCCGCCGTATTCGCCGGGTGGAGCGTTCAGAGTGTCGTCGCCCAGGTCTACCCCGTGAAGCCGGTCCGGATCGTCGTCGCACAGGCCGCAGGCAGCGCCACCGATTTTCTGAGCCGCTTGATCGGGCAGAAACTCAGCGATCGCCTCGGCCAGCCCGTGGTCGTCGACAACCGGCCCGGGGCGGGCGGCACGCTGGGCACCGAACTGGTGGCGCGGGCTGCGCCCGACGGCTACACGCTGCTCATGGGCAACAACTCAACGCACGGGGCGAACCCAGTCCTGTATCGCAACCTGCCCTACGATGCGGTCAAGGACTTCGCGCCGATTACGATGACTACGGTCACCCCGTACGTCATCGTGGTGCACCCGTCGTTGCCGGTAAAAACGGTAAAGCAGCTGATCACGCTTGCGAAATCGCGACCGGAGGAGATCAATTACGCCTCCGCAGGCAACGGCAGCTCGCAACACCTCGCCGGCGAGTTGTTCAAATGGATGGCTCGCATCAATATGGTGCATGTGCCGTACAAGGGCGGCGCGCCGGCGATGACTGCGGTCATGGGCGGCGAGGTGTCGGTCATGTTCCCGACCGCCGGGCTGGTGCTGCCGCACATCCGGAACAACAAGGTGAAAGCGATTGCGGTGACGACCGCCAAGCGGTCCGACGTCATGCCCGATCTGCCGACAGTTTCCGAGGCGGCGTTGCCGGGCTACGAGATGGTGTCATGGTTCGGACTGCTTGCGCCCGCGGGGACACCCGTCCCAATCGTGAGCCGCCTCAATGCGGAAGTGGTCAAGCTTCTCCAGGCGCCGGAAATGAAGAGCGGCCTCACCCACCGGGGGCTGGAAGTGCTGTCCGGCCCACCAGAGCAGTTTTCCGGGTACATCAAAGCCGAGATAGCAAAAACGGCAAAGCTCGCCAAGGCAGCCGGCATCAAGGCGGAGTAAAAAAACACCGGAGAAGCGTTTAAACTCACCAAGCGGCGCAAAAAGGGCGCGAGGATTGCTTGCGCGCCGCCTGATATCGAAGGAGGTACCATGCGAGATCG
>JACQGO010000311.1 GCA_016199485.1 Betaproteobacteria bacterium | reverse complement strand
TTCGGCGGGCAGGTGTGCTGCTTCTGGGGCGGCGGGGCGGGATTGATCGAATCGCTTTACAGCGCGGCCGGCAAGGCGGGGATCCCGCTGCTCTACGAGACTGGCGCAGTGGGGCTCGTGCAGCGCGGAGAACGCGTCACGGGCATCGTCGCGCAGTCGAGGGGCTTGCAGAAGGAGATCGGCGCCGGAGCGGTGGTGCTCGCGTGTGGCGGCTTCGAGTCGAACACCGAAATGCGCGCGCGCTACCTCGGCCCCAACTGGGACTTGACGAAGGTGCGCGGCACCCGCTTCAACATGGGCGACGGGCTCGCCATAGCGCTGCGCGCGGGAGCGATGCCGCGCGGTCACTGGTCGGGCGCGCACGCCGTCGGCTGGGATCTCAATGCCCCCGAATTCGGCAACCGGGAGGTCGGAGACAGCTACCAGAAGCACAGCTACCCGTTCGGCATCATGGTGAACGCGCGCGGCGAGCGCTTCGTCGACGAAGGCGCGGATTTCCGCAACTTCACCTACGCTCGGTACGGGCACGAGGTGCTCAGGCAGCCGGGCATGTTCGCGTGGCAGATCTTCGACGCCAAGGTCGCGCATCTGCTGCGCGACGAGTACCGCATACGCGAGGCGACCAGGGTCGAAGCGGGCTCGCTCGAGGAGCTTGCCGGCAAGCTCGAAGGGGTGGATGCCGGGCGTTTCCTGGAAACGGTGGCGCAATACAACAGCGCGGTGAGACAGGACGTGCCGTTCAATCCCAACGTGAAGGACGGCCGCTCGACCGCCGGCCTCGCGGTTCCCAAGTCGAACTGGGCGAACACGATAGCCACGCCGCCGTTTCAGGCCTACGCGGTGACCTGCGGCATCACGTTCACCTTCGGCGGCGTGCGGGTTTCGACCACGGCGGCGGTGCAGAACGTCGCCGGCAACGATATCCCCGGCCTCTACGCCGCGGGCGAGATGGTCGGCGGGCTGTTCTACTTCAACTATCCGAGCGGCACCGGGCTGGTGTCGGGCGCGGTGTTCGGCCGGATCGCCGGCACCGAAGCGGCCGCGTTCGCAAGACGGGCGGCGGCGTCTTGAAGTGCTTGTCGCTCGCCCCGCCACCGCGATGACGGTCGTTCCGCCGGATGGCGACGGCTGTGATTGCAGTCAGCGGTATCATTAACGGATTCACGACTCGGGACGCTAGCTTCCCGGCGCGTCGTTGTCGCGCGCCAGCGCTTGACGAATTCGCGTGTACACACGAGAATACATACCGTGTCCACGGCCGGCGATGGCGAGCGTATTCGCGGGTTGGCGGCGTGGACGAGCGGCGGCGGAAGGGACACGATGCGCGGCGATTTCCAACGACCGGTTTTTCCGGTTTCGCGGAGGACTGAGTGCGAAACGCGACTGCGTCTTCAGGCAAGCTGAAGACCGCCGGGCGCAGCCCGCGCAGCGAGCTCGTGTATCTGAAGCTGCGCGAAGCGATCCACAGCGGCAGGCTCAAGCCCGGCGAGCGCATCATGGAGATGGACGTTGCGAACTGGCTCCAGGTGAGCAGAACCCCGGTGAGGGACGCGATACGGCGGCTCGAGGGCGAGGGGATGCTCGCGCACGAGCCGCGCTTCGGGCTGGTGATCGCGAAGCTCGACCAGCAGGCGGTGATGGAGCTCTACGTGATGCGCGAGGTGCTCGAGAGCACCGCGGCCAGGCTGTGCGCGCGCCAGGCCTCCGACATGGAGCTCCTCGAGCTCGGCGAGCTGGTGAAAATCGAGCAGCAGCTCCAGGGCGACCCCGGGGCATTGGCGAAGCACAACCGCCGCTTCCATGAAACGATCCACCGCGCCGCGCACAACCGTTTCCTGTTGAAGAGCCTGCACGCGGTGAACGACTCGATGGGGCTGCTCGGCAAGTCGCAGATGCTGTTGCCGCACCGGGCGAAGACCGCACTGGCCGAGCACGCCGAGATCGTGCGCGCCATACAGAAACGTGATCCCGACGCCGCCGCAGAGACTGCGCGGCGCCATGTACGGGCCGCCCAGCGCGAGCGGCTGAAGCGCCTGTTTCCCGGACCGGGCGGGTAGCGCCCGCCGTGATTGAACGCTTCATGGCGCTCCGCGGCGTTTGCCTTCCCGCGCACGAGCGGCACGCCACGGCCAACGAAGGAAGCCTGATGCCGGCGCACACCGATACGCGCAAATTCAGCCACGATCCGCGGCGTCGCGGCGCCGGCGTCGCGGCAGACGCGGATTGCACGAGGCTCAATGGGAGGAGCCAACCATGAAAATCGATCGCATCGAAGTCCTGGTCACCGACCTGCCGATCCGCCTGCAGCGCGAGACCTCGAGCGGCGCCTATGACACCGGGCCTTCGGGAAGCGTGCTCGGCAAGCCGGTGCTGGTGAAGGTCCACGCCGACGGCGTCACGGGCTACGGCCAGATCCGGCCGATCAGCCCGGGGCACTTCATGCCCGATACGGTGCACAGCATGTTCGGCGCGATTGCGGAGATCTACGGTCCGCGGCTGATCGGCAAGGACCTGCTCGACACCGAATCGGTGCTCACGATGTTCGACCTGTCGCTGCCGGCGAACGCCAACGCGCGCGCCGCGCTCGATCACGCTCTGCACGACGCGATCGGCAAGGCGCTCAATCTCCCGGTGCACAAGCTGCTCGGCGGGCTGTGCCAGAGCGAGATTCCGCTCGAATGGTCGGTGAGCATGGCCGCCGACCCGCGCAAGATGGTGAAGGACGCCACGCGCGCGATGAAGAACTTCGGGATACGCGTGCTGTGCCTCAAGGCCGGCGGCAGGGGCGGCTGGCAGCAGGACGTGAAGAACTTCATCACGGTGCGCAAGGCGGTCGGGGACGACGTGGTCATCGGCATCGATCCGAACGAGGGCTGGACCGTGTCGGAGGCGATCCGAACGGTGAGCGCGGTCGCGCCGTACGGGCTCGGTTACCTCGAGCAGCCGGTGAAGCGGCAGAACATCGCGGGCATGGCCGCGATCAAGCGCGAGATGAACGGCATTCCGCTGATGGCCGACGAGGGCGTGATGACGCTCGCCGATGCCTACGCGCTCGCGAAGGCGGAGGCGGTGGACGCGTTCTGCATCAAGCTCTACAAGATGGGCGGGCTGCGCCAGGCGAAGAAGATCGCGGCGGTCGCGGAGGCGTCCGGCATACAGCTCAACATCGGCGGGCTCGCGGTGCTCTCGCAGCTCGAAGCCGCGGCAGGCGCGCATTTCTACGCGAGCTCGCCCGCTCGCCAGGTGATGCCCGCGGCGGAGTTCATCTTCGGGCTCGGCATCCTGGGCCCCGATCCGCTGGTGCCGGAGACCGACTTCGTGATACGCAACGGGCACGTCGCGCCGCCGGGCGGCCCGGGGCTCGGCATCGCGGTGGACGAGCGTGCGCTCAAACGCTGCACGCTCAAGCGCGAGGTCATCCAGTAGAGGATCTTGCATGGATGCATTGGAACTTCTGCTCGGCCGCGAGTCCGCCGTGAAACTTGCGGAGCCGGGACCAGGCGAAGAAGCCCTTGAGACGATCTTCCGCAGCGCGCTCAGGGCGCCCGACCACGGGCGGCTCCGGCCGTGGCGCTTCATCGTCATCGCGCAGGAAGCGCGCGAGCGCTTCGGCGACGTGCTGGCCGAGTCGCTGCGCTCGCGCCAGCCGGACGCGACTCCGGAGATGCTCGAACGGGAGCGCGGCAAGACGCTGCGCGCGCCGCTTATCGTGGTGGTCGCCGCGCGCGTGACGCCGAGCGACAAAATTCCCGACGTGGAGCAACTGATCTCGGCGGGGGCCGCCGCGCAGAACATCATGCTCGCGGCGCATGCACTGGGGTATGGCGCGATGTGGAGGACCGGGCAGCCCGCCTACGATGCCGAGGTCAAGCGGGCGCTCGGTCTCGAGCCGGCGGACGCGATCATCGGTTTCCTCTACATCGGCACGCGCGGCGGCGGCCCGTCGCCGGTCGCGCGTCCCGAGCCCGCGGATTTCGTTTCGGTATGGCGGGGCTGACCGGAGCGGCGGTAGTCGTCTGCTGCGCGGAGCAGGCAATTGTAGAAGCCATCTCGAAAATACGATCAAACCAAAAGGGCTTTAGCCACAGAGAGCACAGAGAACACCGAAAAATCCTGTTCTACCCCGGCCCGCCTCCTCGTTTCTCAAGGTTGAGGGTAAAGACTCTGTGACCTCTGTGTGCTCTGTGGCTTGACTTTTCAGGTTTTTGAGACCGGTTCTAGTCTTACGACGGAGGTGAGCATGGGACAGACGATGGCGGAAAAGCTGCTCTCGCAGCACAACCTCGCCGGCAAGCCGGTGCGGGCGGGAGACATACTCGAGGCCAGGATAGACGGCGCGATGTGCCACTACCACGCCTCGCAGCCGATGTACGAGCTCGCGGTGGAAGCAGGATTCAAGGACGGCCTGCCGCGAGTGTGGGATCCCGAGCGGATCTTCGTGCTCGTGGATCACCACCAGCCGGCGTTGAGCCAGGCGCTCGCCGACGAGAACATGATCATACGCCGGGAAGTCGCGCGGCTCGGCATCAAGTGCTTTCACGACGCCGAGCCCGGCATCGCGCACCAGATGATGCTCGACTACGGGCTGGCGCGCCCCGGCGAGCTGGTAGTGGGCAACGACTCGCACACCATCGGCTACGGCGCGGTCAACGCGGGAGCCACCGGGATCACGCGCGCCGACATGTTCTACGTGCTGCTGTTCGGCGAGCTGTGGTTCCAGGTGCCGAAGTCGATCAAGGTCGTGCTCGACGGGCGCCACCCCCGCTATCCCATCGCCAAGGACATCATCCTCTACCTCGCCGGCGAGCACGGCGACGATCTCGCGCAGAACATGTCCGTCGAGTACTCGGGCTCGCTGGTACCGGAGCTCGGCATCGACGGCAGGATGTGTCTCTCCACCCACGGCGTGGAGATCGGCGCGAAGTTCGCGATGTTCCCCGCTGACGAGAAAACCCGCGGGTTCCTCAAGGGCCGCACCGACAAGCCTTATGAGCCGCTCGTGCCCGATCCCGACGCCGAGTACGAAAAGGAAATCCGGCTGAACGTGGACGACATGCCGTTCGTGGTGGCGAAGCCGCACCAGTTCGGCAACGTCGCTCCCGTGGAGGAGGCCGCGGGCACCAGGATCCAGCAGGCGCAGATCGGCTCGTGCGCCAACGGCCGTTTCGAGGACATCGAGATCGCCGCGCGGATGCTCAAGGGTCGCAAGGTGGCGAAGGGGGTGCGTTTCCTCATCTCGCCCGCCTCGCAGCAGGTCTATTTGCAGTGCCTGAAGGCGGGCTTGATCGAGCAACTGGTCGAGGCGGGAGCGCAGGTCGTGACCCCGGGCTGCGGGGTGTGCCAGCCCAAGGTCGGTTTTCTCTCGGACGGCGAGGTGTGCATCACCGCGACCACGCGCAACTTCAAGGGACGCAAGGGCAGCCTCGGCGCCGAGATCTATCTCGCAGGCCCGCTCACCGTGACCGCCGCTGCGGTCGCGGGAGCGATCGTGAACCCGAAGGAGGTGTTCAATGAGCTTTGATCTGAACCGCGTGATCCGCGGACGCGTCTGGAAATTCGGGGACTCGATCGAGACCGACGCGATCAATCCCTATTACCGCCACCCGACGATGGAGGAACTGAAGCAGCACACGATGGAAGCGTACCGGCCCGAGTTTCCGAAGCAGGTAAAGCCCGGGGACATCCTGGTGGCGGGGCGCAATTTCGGCTGCGGCTCGAGCCGTCCCGGCTTGGTGCTGCGCGAGGTGGGCATCGCCGCGATCCTCGCGGAGTCGGTGTCGCGGCTGTTCCTGCGCAACAACATCGCGCGGGCGATGCCGATTTTCATGGCGCCGGGGGTCACGGGCATCGTGCAGGACGGGGAGACGCTCGAGATCGATTATCGGCAGGGCGTCGTGCGGAATCCTGCCAGCGGGGCATCCGTCGCGTTGCGCAAGTTTCCCCCGCTGATCGAGAAAATTTTCCAGTGCGGCGGGCTGCCGGAGTTCGCCCGCGAACGCTATCTCGCCGAGACCTCGCGCTGATCAGCGCCGCCCGAGATTAGAAGCTGCAGCCACAGAGCGCACAGAGGGCACAGAGAAGAGCGGGGTTTCAGGCGTCAGGATTCGGGATTCAGGATTCGGCAGCTCGGGCAGGGTGGGTGAGCGTAGCGAAACCCACTGCCAAGAAGAAGCGTTGCGCGATCGAGTGGTAGGCTCCACCCCGCCTGCTCGCCCAGAACCACTGGCGAAGGCTGTAGCTTCGCGCCCAGCCATGCGCCCGAACCCCCGCATTGGGGCGTGTTCGCAGAGTGTCGCTTCTCGAACGCGCGGCTACATGGCTTATCGGTACACGTCCTTCCGATGTCCGATTTTGAAGATCGTGACCTCGCGGCGGCTGTCGTCAACGAGATAGACGATCCGGTAACTCCCCTGTCGCACCCGGTAACGGTCGGCGTAGCCGGCGAGCTTTTCGACTCCTTGGGGCCGGGGGATCGCGGCCAGGGCTCTTATTCGCTCAACGATGCGCCGCCGGTCAGCCTTGGTGCCTACCGCCTCAAGCTCCTTCGCAGCCGAGGCCTTGATCAGCAGCCTATATCCGGCCACGCCGCTTCAAGCCCTGGACGAAGGTATCGAAGGAAAGGCTTTTTTCCTTCTTTCTTTCAGCGAACGCCGCGAGATCCTCGGCATCCTCGGCCAAAGCGGCCTTCACCGCGTCATTGACCATGTCGGAAATCGAACGATCCGTTGCCGCAGCCTTCAAGCGCAGCGCGCGGTGCACGTCGGGCTCGAAGTAGACGGTGGCGCGTTTTTGGGTGTCCATGTGCGACATCATGACGTTCTGACGTCATAACGTCAAGATGTCCCTCGCCGGATCAACACTCGTGACGACGCGAAGTATCGCTGTCCAACCCGTGGTTAAGCCCCCGTCAATATGGCCTTCTTCACGGACTGTGGCAGGCTGATTTCGCGAAAGAAGGCCTTCGGGTACCTTTTCGCTTCCGCCATCGGCCTTTCCCAAAGCGTTTCGGAAGTCTTGCGATCTCCCTGAGTCGAGCACCATTCGCGAACGTCCCGGCCAACTGAAGTCATGCGTAACGCTGGAGCCCACGCTCAGCCCACCGGAGATCCGAAGCTACCGGTGTTCTATCCCAACGTTTGGTCAAGCTCAGATTCAGGGGCGGCGCTTCGCCAAACGAGCTGATATAAGCAAATAGCAATGCCCGCTCGGCGCGCCCCAACTGTTGAGCATGAACTGGCGTAGCGTAGCGCACCGTGAGCCTGCCAAGCTGTTTCTCAACATCGGTGACTGTTCGGACTCGACCACCGAGGACCAGACGAGCTATTCCAGGGTGCGTCCACAAGAAGCCGCTGGCGGTGTGATTCGCGCACCAGAAATCCCAGATGCGACTGCGGACATTGGTCGCACGTCCAACGTACAGAATGCCAGCTTTATCAAGTCCGCCGATGCGTGGAATTGGCTTCCTAGTACGCACCACGTAGACGCCGGGCGTACTTGGCATGGCGTCCCACTGGCCATCAAATGTCTTAACCACAACAGGGTCTGACCAACGAGCCCTCACGCCGACCCTCCAACCACAGATTCAATGTATCCATGACCTAAGCTCACACGCATAACGCCGAGCACCAAGCGCCGTCGTAAGGCGGTCGCCTGCATTATTAGACGCCGATCCATGAAGAGTCCCACTAATATCCAGTCACTACCAACATCGGACGGTGTCCTTCCTCGTCATAGCACACCTTCGCGTGATCCAATGGTTCGGTCACGTACCGGTCTGAGCCGAGAATTCGCAGGCGCACGGTTTGGGCGTTAGCTGCTTCAACTCGGCACTCGGCAGCCTCTCGATAGCCTGTGTCGGGAATATGCTTCGCAACGCCCAGTTTGTGCTGAAGAGAAAGAACACTGACAACCTGCCCCTTCAACTTAAGGACCGCCGCGCACTTGCTGTTACGGGAATGCACCAATTCATCGAACACCTCCGCAGAGGCGGCGACGCTCTCAGAGCCACGACGGACATAAGCGGGGCCGGCAAAATGGGGCTTATTGTTGCTCGCGGGGACCACGATCGCTAGAACAAGACTACCGTCTGCCTTAAGCACTTCAGCGGTGAACTTGATCGGCGGATAGCAGTCCTGCTCACATATCTCGCGCACAGTCTTCTGAAGCTTGTCGGGGTTGGGCACGGCCTCGACTGTCCCGTCGTTTCGGATACCCACGAACAAAACCGCAGTCCTGCCTTCGGGCACCGAATTTGCAAAGGCAACGACCGTCTTCCGAATGACGTCCCTATTCGGGTTAGCAGGCTTTCGCTCGACGAAGTTATCCTCAGCGTCCCCAAGGCGACTCAATAACTGATTAATAGCCATGGCGCGAGGCATCCGTCCGTGTCAACGTTCAGGTAACCGGCGCTGCGCTGCTCGCCGCCGCAGCGTCCGTGTTAACCTGCGCGTTAGATGCGGATAGCGTCTGCGTGACAAAGAATGTGGTGTCGTTGTAGAACATTAGAAACCAATAGCTCAGTGGCCTCCGGCCATCGCCCATGCAGTAACGGTAGCTAAATACGGTGCCGTCCCCAATGTTATGAGGTGTTGTCAAGAGGTGTGTAAAAAGATTCAGGCGGCTTTCCTTGCCGGTTCGAT
>JACQGO010000310.1 GCA_016199485.1 Betaproteobacteria bacterium | reverse complement strand
GTTCCCGGCGTAGCCCTTCTCGAGCAGGAATTTGAGCGTTCTTCCGTTGACTTTGGTGAGATCGGCGGACGCCCCGAGTATCGCGATCGATCTCGGCTTGAGCAGGGGCCGTAACTCGTTCATTTCTGATTGTGCCCGGGCAATGAATTGCGGAGGGCGGGCGCCGTGTATCAAACTTGTGCCCACGCCAGACGGAATTACACCACAAAGGAGGGTCCGCATGAAGAAGTTTGCTTATGCCGGTCTGTTCGCGTTCGCTCTCGCGCTCCAGCCCGCGGTTGCGCACCACGAGGACGTGCGGCTTTCGATCGGAACCGGCGGCACCGGCGGCGTGTGGTACCGGCTGGGCGGCGCGATGGCCAACCTGTTTACCAGTGACAGGATGAACGACAGGCTCGCGTACGATCTGGTGAAGACGCTGTTCGAGCGCAAGCCCGACCTGGTGCGGGTCGCGCGCGACAGCCGGTACATGTCGTTCGAGAACCAGTTTACCAGCGCCTCGCCGATTCCCTTCCATCCGGGGGCGCTCAGGTTCTTCGCCGAAAAAGGCCTCAAACTGAAATAAGCGCTGCAGCGACCCGTGGCGTTGGCAGCTCGAGAGCGCGTCCCCCCGTCACGCCGCGGACGCGACGGGGACGAGCGCTGCCGTCAAAAGCAACGATAGGGGGGACGCTGCGGTTTTCCGGGTCAACGCACCACGAGCACCGGCACGGTCGCGTGGAGCAGCACCTTGGCGGTCTCGCTGCCGAGCAGCAGTCCGCTGATCCCGTGGCGCCCATGGGACGCCATCATGACGAGATCGCACTTCTTCTTCTTCGCCGTCTTGACGATCACCTCGTAAGGCAGATCGCTCACCACGCACATCGTCTCGCACTTCACGCCCGCGTTCCTGGCGTTCTTGTCGATCACCTCGAGAACTTTCTTCGCGCGCTCCCGCGACTCGTCCTCGAAGCGTTTCCTGAGCGTGGCGCTCCCGGGCAGCAGATAACCTTCGTCCACCATCATGCGGAACTCGGGTACGACGTGAATGCCGGTGACTCTGGCCTTCAGCGACTTTGCGAATGCGATACCGCGTTTGACCGCTTTTGCCGAAAGCTTCGAGCCGTCGGTAGGCAACAATATGTGCTTGAACATCACTTCCTCCGCAACATCGGGGTTTGCAACGTACGCGAGCAGAATATCACCGCGTCATCGCGTGGCATTGACTTAGATCAACGGCAATGCAAGACGCGTGCTCCCGGCAGTTTACCATACGCGCGCCGGGCGCTTGCCCGTTCGAGCGTGCACGAACCGCGGATGCGTTCTCAGTGCGTCTTGCCCACGCGGTGCGGAGGAATGGGCAACGCGACGACCTCGATGCCCTCTTCTTTCAGCGCCTCGACTTCCTGCGGGCTCGCGGTGCCGCGAATCCTGCGTTCGGGCGCTTCCTGGTAGTGGATCTTGCGCGCTTCCTCGGGAAACGCCGGCCCGACGTCCTCGGTGTTCTCGATCACGTAGTCGACCAGCTTCGCGAGCACCTCGCTGCTGAAGTTGGCGTAATGCTGCTTGGCGCCCTTGACCGCTTTGACCGGCGTTTCGTCGCGCCCTCCGCCGGTATTGACGTAGGAAGCATGCGGCAGCTTCGTGATCCTGCCGCTGCCGCACAGCGGGCAGGTCAAAAGCTTCCCGGCGAGTTGCCGCTCGTAGTCGGCACTCGAATCGAACCACCCTTCGAAGCGGTGGCTGTTCTCGCAACTCAAATCGTAGACGATCACTTCTAACCCTGCGTTTGCGGCCCCATGGACCGCGTCATCCGTACCGCTATAAACGGTTTGACAGCGCCGAAGGCGTACCGTGCGCCCCACGCCTGCCGCTATCTTGCCACAAAGCAGGAAATCCACAAAATCAACGGGTAGTGCCGCAATCCCGGCGCGATCGCCCGCGGCGAGCTGCTGACCACGCAGAAGTTGCAGCCCGAAGTTCCGGCAGGTCTGCCCTTCCCCCTGCTTGAACGCCGGCCTGATATTCTGGTAGCGAAGCAGAACCTGATCGCCGCCAAGGCGCGGGGTGGCGCCGCAGTGATGCACATCGTTGGGGTCCACGTGGTTCATCCCAACCTACGGCCGGTGTGTAGGTTGGGATGAGCGCAGCGAATCCCAACGCTCTGACGCAGCCTCGCACCTCCGCACCGTTGGGGTTCACGTGGTTCACCCCAACCTACGAATTACCGCAGGGCTTCGTCGCGAAGTGACGGTGGATCAGCTTGTTCCGCCTCGACCGCGACCAGCCGCGGCCAGCGATCGTGGATGTAAGCGTGCTCCGGTGGCGGGCCCACCGTCACCACGTAGACGCGCCGCTCCTCGCCGGCGTGTGCGATCAGGCCCTGAATCGCCCGGGCCTGCGGCACGGCGAACCAGTGCGAGCGTCCGTCGTTGTCCTTCTCCATGTAGCCCGAGACCGCGATCAATGCGGCCTGCGGATCGTAGCGCCGCCAGCGGCCGGCGCGTATCGAATCGAGCCGCGCCCAGCCGCCGTTCGGAAAGGGCGCGTCCTCCTCCCTGCGCTTGCCCCACGGAAGCCATTCCACCGCCCCGCCCGCGAGCCGCACCGGCAGCGCGGCCTTGGGGCTTGGGAAAAATACCCGGATGCGCTTGCCGTGTTCGTCGAGCTCAACGCCGCCGCACATCGGGTTCGTCTCGAATGCGTCGCGGAAACATGCACGCTTTGCGCCCGCAATCAGGAAATTGCAGACATGCGAGATACCTGCCCACACCAGAAAGTTTACTGCACGCAATCTGCCGGTGTCCGCAACCTCCGAAATGTCCCGGTGACGATGACCTCATCCCCTCATCCACAAAATCAAGAACAGGACATACAGCAGCACGTAGAACGCGAGCCATACGGTGATAAACGTGGGAAGGAAGAAAAGGATTTCAGGGAACTCCAGGCCGAAGCCCCACTTGACCAGATAAACGAGAACCGTAGCCACCGACGCCGCGAGAGCCGCATCGACGTGCGCGTGATTCATACCCATGACGTATCCTCACCGCTTGATGCTTGCGCGCCTTTCTCGGGTGCTGCAAGGTGGAGATGGTGCCCGGAGCCGGACTCGAACCGGCACGGCCTTACGGCCAGGGGATTTTAAGTCCCCAGCGGCTACCAATTACGCCATCCGGGCACGCCGCAAGGCTAGCCTAGCCCGGGTCTCGTAGCAAGGTCAAACGCGGCGCGGGAAGTTGCGGGGTGGGTGACACCACGCGGCGCACGAGCCGCCCGGCATGGCTACCCGGATTCGGTGACGGATGCCGGAAAATGTCTTCACGGCCCGAGAGGGCAGGAAGCGCGTCCGGCAAGCTCGACCGCGCCTCAGGCAAGCGCGTCGGGACCGATCCAGTCCCTCGAGCTTTCCGATGCGGTTGGTTGGGGAAGCGGTGGAGGCGCGTCCGACGATGAAGAAGGCGCGATCTCGCCGGAAAAGGTGGGCGTCATATTATGGCGGGTGTTCAAGGTGATCCGGCACTCGATGATTTTCCACTCGTCCCCGACCTTCGTGAGCCTAACCGCGTACGTTCCGCTGCCGCCGGTGAGAGCGCCGGATCGAAATGCGATTACACAATTTCTCCAATCGGCCCAGACGTTGCCCTACGGACCTCTCCTGCTTCGCCGAAGTCGCCGTGAGCCCGCACAAAGGCGCCCACATGGAACGCTGGAGGGCCGTGAACCGCTGATTGCGATCGGTCACTTTCATCTCCTTTTCTTGATAAAGCCCGCGGCGCTGCGTCCCGCCGTGCGCCCCGTAACGAGCGCCGGTGCCAGGCCGCCCATGTATCCGAAGTGATTGATGTTGCCGGCGTCGCATCCGGCCGCATACAGGCCCTCGATCGCCGTCTGGCGATAGTCCCGGCCGATCGCGATGGAAAGCGAATCCGCTTCGGTGAAAGGCCGCGTCGTCGGCATGGCGACCGAGGGTGAAGTTCCCCCGGCGCGCCGCAAAACCCGGGCGCGCTCGTCGATTTGCAAGCCGCCCATGGTGAATGTAATGGACGCTTTCACTCCCACCGCATAGAACGGCGCCCGGCGCAGGCTCTTGCGATTACGTCGCCGCGCGGGCTTGAGATCATCCGCCTGGCCGGATTCGATCAGCCGGTTGAATTCGTTGATCTCGCGGAACAGCCGGTTCCCGGGCATGCCGAACGGGACGAGATTCCGGCACAGATCCTCGATCGTGTCGGCGATGATCACGGGCGCTTTTGCAGCCCTGGCGCGCTCGATGATCGCCCTCGTTACGATCTCCACCCCCTGAATCGGAGCGGAGTCCAGGATTTCCTCGTCTATGATGTAGAAACCCCTGCCTTGCGGCTGTTGCGCGAGCCGCTGGTTGAGCGCGTCTTCCGCATTGCCGTCCGACTCGTCCGCGAAGCGCTCGCCGAGCAGATTTACGGCGATGGATTGATGGCCGTAAAACTGGCTGACATCGCGGAATTCCAGCTTCGAGAATCGGGCCGGCGGCGCCGTGAGGGCGTGCCCGTAAAACGTGTCGAGGCCCGGCGATGCGGCCGCTCCGACCTGCGTCGCAGCGAGAAATCCGTCACCGGTGCTCCAGGCGTTGGCCCGCAGGTAAAGGTTGTCCGGGTCACGAACCACATATCGTGACAGCAGCTCGGGATTGCCCTGGAACCCTCCGGTTGCAACCACGACGGCCCTCGCCGGCTCATCATGCATGCGGCCATCGCGCGCGACGCGGACACCATGAATGACGCCATTCTCTGCGATCAATGAATCGAGTGCCGTTTCCAGGCGCAGCTCGCCGCCCAGCGAAGCAAACTTGTCCGCCAGCGCCGCGATCGCCTGCGGCGGATCCAT
>JACQGO010000055.1 GCA_016199485.1 Betaproteobacteria bacterium | reverse complement strand
TACAACTCGGTGTGATGCTCGGCATTGCCCCACGTCATGTCGATGCAGGTGAGCCGCTTGAAGTAATGACCGACGGCCAGTTCGTCGGTCATACCCATGGCACCGTGCAGCTGAACCGCCTGCTGGCCGATGTAGCGTCCACTGCGGCCGACGACCGCTTTCGCTGCGGACACGGCCCGGCGCCGATCACGCGGATCAGGTTGATCCAGCCCGGCTGCGGCAAACAGCGTGATCGAGCGCGCCTGCTCCAGCGCGATCAGCATGTCGGCGGCCCGGTGCCGGAGCGCCTGGAAGCGACCGATCGGCTGACCGAACTGCTGGCGCGTGCGCAGGTACTCAGCGGTAATATCCACCAGCTTCGCCATCGCCCCGACCGCTTCGGCGCACAGCGCCACGATGCCCCGGTCTACCGCCCATTCGAGCAGCGGGTAACCTGCGTCAGCTTCGCCGATTACCGCCTCGACCCCGACATGGACGTCCTTCAGCGCGATCTCGGCCGAGCGCTGGCCATCGATGTTGGGAAAACCTTTGACCGCGACGCCGGGCGCCTTGGCATCGATCAGGAACAAGGTGATTCCGTCGTGGTCGACAGCGTTTCGCGCCGTACGCGCGGAGACGATCAGCTTGTCGGAGCTGTCCCCATGGAGTACCACCGCCTTGCTGCCGTCAATGACGTAACCGTCACCTAGACTTGTGGCCCGGGTGCGCACTTCCCAAAGGTCGAAGCGGGCGCCCGGTTCAAGCGCGGCGAGCGCCAGGCGCGTGCGGCCTGCGGCGATCGCGCGAAGGATGGCGTTCTTCTGCGCGACGCTCCCGCCCTTCGAAATCAGCGCGGCACCGACGACCGCCGTGGACAGGTAAGGTTCGAGCACCAGGCCGCGGCCGAACTCTTCCATGACGATCAGCGTCTCTACCACTCCCCCGCCTGCTCCGCCAAATTCCTCGGCGACGACAAGCCCCGTGAGTCCCAGCTCGGATAGGGTCCTCCAGTTCTCGGGTGAAAACCCGAACGCGCTGTCAGCGAGCCTGCGCCGGGTTTCCAAAGCGTAGCTCCGCTCGACGAACCGGCGCACGGTGTCGGCGAGCATCTGCTGTTCATGACTCAGCGCGAAGTCCACGTTCGCTTCTTACAGTCCGAGTATCATCCCGGCGATGATGTTTTTCTGCACCTCGGTGGTGCCGCCCCGTATCGTCATGCTGCGCCGGTCGAAATAATGGGCGGCAAGCATGTGCACACGCAGGGGGCAGGGCAGCTCGCCTTGCCAGCCGGCGGAAAGCGCAGCCGGCAGATAGGGAAGCGCATAGGGACCGGCGCACTCCATCAGAAGCTCGCTCAATTCCTGAAGCAATTCGGAGCCGCGGACCTTCAGCACCGAGAACACCGGCCCCGGAGCCTGTCTGGCGGACTCGAGCGAGAGAACGCGCAGCAGCGTCCATTCGTGGGCCAGCACGTTCATTTCCACCTGGGCGATCCTGTGGCGAAAGCACGGATCGTCGATAAGCGGCTTACCGTGCTTTTTCTCGGCGGCGGCGGTTTCCTTGAGGCGGCGCAGCAGGAGCTTGCACAGGCCGACGAAGGAATGCCCGGCGCGCTCGAAGCCCAGCAGGTACTTGGCCACGGACCAGCCTTTGTTTTCCTCGTGAACGAGATTCCCCACGGGGACCTCGACGTTATCGAAGAATACCTCGTTCAAGTCGCCGCCGCCGTTCAGGCCGACGATGGGCCGGACCGTGATGCCCGGCGTCTTCATGTCGATCAGGAGAAAGGAAATACCTTCCTGCGGTTTCCCGGTCGCAGAGGTGCGAACGAGGCAGAACATCCAGTCGGCATAGTGCGCATAGGAGGTCCAGATCTTCTGGCCGTTCACGATGTACTTGTCGCCGGACCGCTCCGCGCGCGTGTTGAGCGAGGCGAGGTCGGACCCCGCTCCGGGCTCGGAATAACCCTGGCACCACCATTCCTCCATGGTAATGATCTTCGGCAGGAAGCGCGCCTTCTGCGCCGCGGTGCCGAAGCGCTGGAGCACCGGCCCGATCATGTTGACGTGTGAGTAATAGCGCGGCGCGCCGCCGAGGAAGCACTCCTCGTCAAAGATATGGCGCTGGAGAGGAGTCCAGCCGGTGCCGCCGTATTCCTTGGGCCAGGCCGGGGCGCCCCAGCCTTGCGCGTTGAGAATGCGGTGCCAGCGCACGATGTCGTTTTTCTCCAGCGACTGGAAATTGAGCACTTTGTCGCGAATGTCGTGGGGCAGCTTGCTCTGAACGAAGCCGCGCACCTCGTCGCGGAAGCGTTTTTCCGCGGCAGTCTCTCGCAGATCCATTACGCTATTCCTTGCCGACGGGTCATTGCGGTCCTGCTGTTTCCGCCGTCGTGTGGCGGCCCACCGGCACGCCCGCAGGCTGCCTCAGCCGCCGGCACGATCGCCGCGTCGAGAGCAACCGCGCCGCGTCCCGCAGGCAGAACCAGGAACGGATTGACGTCCATGCTTTCGACGTCGTCGGACGCGCCAACGATCGCGACAGCCCTCGGACAAAACAGCGCTGTGAGGGTGTCCCCCCGATGACTGCTGGTGAATTGTGCCAAACTCGCCGGTCTTGATGAACTGCGGCTATCCGGAGCGCTCGAGCAGCATTCCCCGACTGATCGCGTTGACGTCCTCGAGGAGCAACTCCCACGGCAGGCGGGACGGCGAGTGCTCGAGCCGTCGCGCGAGCTCGGCCTGGTGGTACTCCTGGATCTCTTTCGGGATCGGCACCTGCCCGGGGCGCAACAGCCGAACGGCACCGCGCCAGTCTCGCGCCGGCAGCGCCTTGTTGGCGTTGGCCCGGTGCGGCGAGAAGGGCACATCGATGATTCCGGCCTCGATCCCGCGGACGGCCGCCAGTGTCGCGTCGCCGTCACCGAGTTCAAGAGCCCGGTCGACGATCGCCGTCACCTCCGCCTCCAAAATCGCCTCCTCCCGCGCGATCTCGGGAATGGGCGCGAGCTTCTGATCAGCGAGCATGCGAAGCACCATCTTGGAGGCGCTCACGCCGGCCGCGTTCGCCTCCGGCGTCGGGATTCCCGCGGCCTCCTGGGCCGACTTCGTGACCATGTCCGTGGCGCCGCCCAGGTACGCAGCTACCGCGCCCAGGCAGATGACGGCAAAGGCCTGACCCTCGTCGGGCGGAAAGCCCCCCATCCATTGCGTCATCAGTGTGCTCAGCCGCACGCCGGACAGACCCGCCGCATCGAGATAGCGACGACAGAGACGCGCGCAGACCCGGAGGGCCGCGGCGTCCTGTGCGAGATGACACTGCTGGCCGAACCCCACCGTGATGTCTCGCACCCCTTGAGCTGCGGCGATGAGCGAGTCGAGGATGGCACAGGCCAGCGCGATGGCATGGGGAACCATCGTCGATATGGCCAGATAATGCTCGACGTTCAGGTCCACGCCGCGCTCGGCATACCACCCGACCATCCGGTAGGTGTACTGCCAGGCCTCGATCGCGTTCTGGACCGGATAGTCCTTGGCGTAGCCGAGAGAGAAGACGATCGGGCCCGCGGTGCAGGCGGTGAACCCGCCCGCCACCGCCACCTCGTGGGTGAGCCGACAGTCGGGAGCGGCCGTGCGGACAAACAGAGGCATATTGACCGACTCCACCACGCGGCGGCATCCGTCGACCCCGTGGTTGACCGCGGGGAATCCGTTCAGCAGCGATCGCCTCTCGACCAGACTCTGCTCGAGACCACGCTGTGCGTCGGCGTAGCGGCGTTCCCGCGTGTAGGAGTCGACGGTCGTGGGCAGAAAATCGGCGCCAGCCTGCTCGAGGATGCGCAGGAGGGCAATATGCTGTTCGAGACCCGCGACCCCCGCGCGGGGCTGGACCAGCGTCTGCCCGTGCTCCTGAGCCCATGCAAGCTTCCACGGCACCCTCCTCGCCTCGGGCATCGCCCGGTGATAGGCCGCGCTTTCGTTCAAGTCCACCCGTGCGCCCGAGGGCCATTGCGACAGCACCTCCCGCCGGACGCGCAGGAACCGGTCTTCATCCCAGCGCGCCATGCTCAATGTCCCGTCTTGCATCACGGCGTCGTTCCCTTCCGCGCGGCGAGATCGTTCGTGAGGTCAAGGATGACCTGGCGAGGCGTGGTGCCGGCGGGATAGACGCGGTCGTAGCCCATCGCGAGGAACCTTCCCTGCACGTCCTCCCACGGCTGTTTTCCCACCACCAGGTTACCGCCGACATAAAGAATGATCCCTTCCAATCCCCCCTCCTGGCACTTGCCCCGGAGCCCGGGGCACTCGAGTTCCCCGTGCCCGTTCAGGGACGAGACGAGAATGGCGTCGGCGGAAACCTCGACAGCGGCCCTGACGAACTCGTCGGGCGTTGCGAGGATGCCAAGACTCACGACCTTGAACCCGGCGTCCTCCAGCGCGGTTTCGAGGATCCGGAGACCGATGTTGTGAATGTCGGCGCCGATGACGCCGGTCACAAGCGTGGCAGTGGACATCTGCTTACCCCGACTTTCTCCGCCCGGAATCCTGTTGGAGTTGCGACGCCCCGCGCAGCAGGAACTAGCCTGCCGGTGCGGATTCCGGATGACCGCATTCTATCGGCATTACGAAGGTTAAGTCCGATAGACCGCTAGTTCGCGCGGATTCCGGCTTCCTTGATGAGCTTCCCCCACTTGAGAATTTCCGCACGCAAGAACGCCCCGAGCTCGTCGGGCGTTCCGCCGCCGGGAATCAAACCATGGCCGGAGAATCTCTCTCGCGTTCCCGGCTCCCTGAGGATTCTTACGACCTCATTGTTGAGCTTGTTGACTATCCCCTTGGGCATGCCGGCGGGGGCAAACAGCCCGAACCAGCCTATCACTTCAAATCCCGACAATCCCGATTCCGCCACTGTCGGAACGTCGGGAATCAGGGGCACACGCTGCTTGGTGGTCACCGCCAACGCGCGCAACCTGCCGATCTTGACGTGCTGAATGGCGGCGGGAATTGTAGAGAAATATAGTTGCACCTGTCCCGCCATCAGATCGATGACCGCCGGCCCGCCGCCCTTGTAGGCGATGCTCACGATGTCCACGCCCGCCATTCTCTTGAACAGCTCGCCCGCAAGATGCGCGGTAGTGCCGCTCCCCGAATTGGCGTAATTGAGCTGCCCGGGCTTGCTCTTGGCAAGCGCGATCAACTCCTTGACTGAGGTGGCCTGCACCGAAGGGTTGACCACCAGCAGCAGCGGCGCCGAAGCGACCAGGGCAATCGGCGCAAAATCCTTTACCGTGTCAAACGGCAGCCTGACGTAGATGCTGGGATTGGTGGGGAAAGACGTGATGGGTATCACCAGCGTATAGCCATCGGGCACGGCCTTCGCAGCGATCTCCACGCCAATATTGCCGGCCGCGCCGGGGCGATTGTCGACAATCACGGGCTGTCCCCAGGCATCGTTCAGCTTGATCCCGATCAGGCGCGCCGAAAAATCCGTGCCACCACCCGGCGCCGCCGGCACGATCAGTCTTATCGGCTTGTTCGGATAGTCGCTCTGGGCGGCGCTGCCTGTGGCCGCAAGCCCCCAGATCACCGCCCCTAGCCAGAACATAACGGCATGCCCGTACATGGTTTATCCGCTCCGCCTTCCCGTTGCAGGTGTAAAAATTATACGCGTAAAACTTCGCGCCTGCGCAGAGCATTGATTTCCTCAGAATGTATTTTGCGCCAGCTTCAAGACGTCGTAATATGAAGAACGCACGTGAATGGAAGAGGATCATGTCTCGTCACGAGCTCGTTCATGGCCTGGCGCCCGCGCGACTTGCAGCTCGCAGGCGATTCCGGGGCCACGGTTTCGCGGGTGTGATCGCGGCCTTGTCGCTCGGGGTGTGGCTCGTGGCCCAGCCTGCCGCGTTCGCGGCTGAAGCCTACCCGCAGCGCCCGGTGCGGCTCATCGTGCCTTTCCCGCCCGGGGGCGCGGGCGACATCCTCGGCCGGCTGCTGGGCTCCAGGCTCGGCGAGGCGCTGGGGCAGCAGGTCGTCGTCGATAACCGCCCCGGCGGCGGTCAGTTGATCGCCACCGAGCTCGCGGCGAAGGCGGCGCCCGACGGCTACACGCTGTTCCTCGCGAGCGCGACGCACGCGATCAATCCGGGCCTGCGGAAGAAACTGCCCTACGATTCGATCAAGGACTTCTCCCCGATCACGCTGGTTGCAGAATCGCCGCTCATCTTCGTCGCCCATCCATCGCTCGGCGTCCGCAATATTCGCGAGCTCGTCGCGCTCGCAAAAACCCGCCCCGGGGACATCAACTACGGATCCTCCGGGCCGGGCACCGGGGGGCACCTTTCCGTCGAGTTGTTGAAATGGATGACCGGCATCAACATAGTCCATGTTCCGTACAAGGGTGCGGCGCCCGCGCTTACCGACCTGATCGGCGGACAGGTCCAGGTCATGTGCACGAGCCCCCTCCCGGCGCTGCCGCACGTGAAGTCGGGCAAGCTGCGCGGACTGGCGATGACCGGCAAATCGCGGTCCCCGGCTGCGCCGGAGATTCCCACGGTCGCGGAATCCGGCGTTCCCGGATATCAGTCGACCTTGTGGTACGCGCTGCTCGCGCCCGCGCGCACGCCGGAAGCTATCGTCGCCCGGGTGCACAAGGAAACGACGAGGGTCGTCAGGTTGCCTGGGGTGACCGAAAAGCTCTCGGCCCTGGGCGCGGAGCCGATCGGCAACAGCCCGCAGGAAGTCACCAGATTCCTGCAG
>JACQGO010000308.1 GCA_016199485.1 Betaproteobacteria bacterium | reverse complement strand
GTTCTGGCGCGATGAAGAAGCGGTTCGCACGTGGCGGAATCTGGAGGCGCATCGAAAAGCCCAGGCGAGGGGACGCGGGGGCGTATTTGCGGACTACCGATTGCGGGTTGCATCCGTGGTGCGGGACTATGGATTGAAGGAGCGCGGCGAAGCGCCTCGCGACAGTCGCAATGTGCACGGCTGACCATGCGATGCGACGGACCGCAGAACCTCATCCGACAATGTGGAGACCTCGACCTGACGCTTGGCGAGGCTCCCGTGGCAGCACCGATTCAAGCCGGCGGCCGAGGCTGCCGCTCTTGTCAAACGTGAGCCCTTTCAGGAATCGCAGCGATGTATGAACTGTTGCCGCCCTGGCCGCGGCTTTCGGCGTTCCTCTTCGTCTCGCTGCTCAACCCCAAGACCGCCGCATTCTTCGCGGCGTTTCTCCCTCAGTTTGTAAACGCTGATGCGGCGCCCATGGCTCAGACCATCACGCTCGGGGCGCTTTTCGTGTCCATCGCGGCAGTCACCGACTCCGGTTATGCCATGGCCGCCGGTGCGGCCGCTCCGACTCTCGCCCGGATGCACCGCATCCGTGCATCGGGACGGTACCTCACGGCAAGTGCGTTTATCGGGCTTGGAGTTTTTGCCGCATTGACAGGGTCGCGCACTGCGAAATAGGCCCGATCGGTCGATCGGACCGCCGGCAGGTTGCGCGCGGCGGGCACAGCCCGACCGTCGGCCGGATTTTCATCGCCAACCCGCCTTCGAATTTGGTGTAGTCTATTCCCACGAACCAAGGAGGGGACATGACGCAGCCAATTGCGCCTGCGGGCGCGAACGCGTGGATTCTGGGAACTCGGAAGGGAGCCTGGCCGCTCAGGCGGCCGGCGGACGGCGGCAAGGACTGGAGGCTGGAAGAGCCCTGGTTCTTCGGCTGCCAGGTGCACCATCTCGTGCAGGATCCGCGCGGAGCCGGGACCATGCTGGCCGCCGTGCGCACCGGGCACCTGGGGCCGACCGTGTACCGCTCCACTGACGGGGGGCGGAACTGGAAGGAAGCCGGGCGGCCGCCGGCGTTCCGCAAGAAGGAGGAGTACGCGAGCTCCTCTCTCGCCGCTGACGATCAGCGCCGTCAAGGGCTCACGGTCGATCACGTGTTCTTCCTTTCTCCCGGGCATGCCAGCCAGCCGGGAGTCTGGTACGCGGGCACGAGCCCGGTTGGTCTCTTCAAGAGCGAGGACGACGGAGTCACCTGGTCGGGCGTGCCGGGATTCAACGATTGCGCCGCCCTGGCGCAGTGGTGCTACAACTTCGCCCCGGGCACGCCCGAGGGCCCGAAGTGCCACTCGGTGCAGGTCGATCCTGCCAATCCGAAGCGGATCATGCTGGCGCTCTCCGGGGGCGGTGTCTTTCTCTCCGAAGATCAGGGCGCGAGCTGGAGGCCGGTCAACGGCGGCGTGGCCATGGATTTCGCGCCTCCCAGGGAGGACGGCAGCGAGTACGAGTTCGGCCACGATCCCCACGATGTCGTAATCCATCCCGCCAACCCGCGCTGCTGGTACCACCAGAACCACTGCGGCATCTACCGTCTCGATTGGAAGCATGGCGCACGGGAAGCGCGCTGGCGGCGCATCGGCGACAACATGCCGAAGGACGTCGGCGACATCGGCTTCCCCATGACCTGCCATCCCAAGGACGACAAGGCCTGCTGGGTGGTGCCCATGGATGGGGGCACGGTGTGGCCGCGCACCAGCGTCGCGGGGAAGCCGGCCGTCTACCGCACCCGGGACGGGGGCGAGAGCTGGCAGCGCCTGGATCGCGGGCTGCCGCCACGCGCATGGTACACGGTCCTGCGCCAGGCGATGGCGCACGACGGCGGCGAGCCGCTCGGCCTCGCCTTCGGCACGACCTCGGGCGACCTGTGGTGGAGCGGCGACGAAGGCGATTCCTGGAGCAACCTGGCCCGCGCCCTGCCCAGGATCACGTCGGTCACTGCCGCGCGCTTGGGGTGATGAGTGTCGTAAGAATGCTTCACGACACTCATCCCTCACCCCCGCCCCTCTCCCGAGGGGAGAGGGGAGGTTCGAGGTGCAAATGCCTCGTCAGGCATTTGCACGAGGACCAATAATGCCGTCCGTCCGCGTTCGCGTCGCCGCTCTGTTGCACTCCTATACCGGGGGCGCGGCGGTGATCGAAGTCGAGAGCGGCACCGCTGCAGAGGTGATGGCTGCGCTCGACCGGCGTTTCCCGGGACTGGCATTCCGGGTGATCGACGAGCAGGGGCAGGTGCGCCCGCACATGAAGATCTTCCTGGGCGAAGAAATGCTTCGCGACCTGCGCACGCCGGTTCCTCCCGGGAGCGAAATCTTCATCGTCGGATCCCTCTCCGGAGGCTGATTCTGACGTTCTATGAGTATAGAATCGCAATTTTCCGGGTGATGCTCGCGCAGCCGGCGCCGGAAGCCGCGCGCGAGCAAAGCAAGTTGTCATGCCCGCCCCCGATTGGAGCGTTCGAGGACGGGCGCGCCGTCGCTTGACGCAGTGTTCGCCTGAAGAGGAGAGACCACCATGGGATATGCAATGTTCGCCATATCGGCCTACATTTTCATGCGGGCATTCGAGGTTTTCTTCGCGGACCAGCGGGAAGCGAAGTGGTACAGAACGGCGATCCGGATCATCGCGATCGCGGTGCTGTACACGGCCGTGGCGTCCATGATCTGGTTCTACTTCAACTGGGTCCATCTTCTCGGGTTCGACCCGAAGTGACGCCGTTCCGAACAAGGAACACGGGCGGTCGAGCTGCGGGACGATCACCGGCCTGTTTGCGAGCACGGGTGTGCCCCGGCCCTGATGTAAGCTGCGCGCGACACGGACGCGCGCAGGAGCGGCGCCGTCGCAGCACACGAAGGATTTGAGCCATGTTCTTCTCAGATACCGATTTCTCCGCTCTTCGCCTGCCGGAATCGCTGAATTCCCTGCGCGATGAAATCCGCCGGTTCCTCGATCGGGAACGGCGGGCGGGCTCGTTCAAGCCGCATCTCGGACACGGCGAGTTCGACGTTGCGTTCAGCAGGAGACTCGGCGAACGGGGATGGATCGGGATGACATGGCCCAGGAAGTACGGCGGCCACGAGCGGACCCACCTCGAACGGTTCGTCGTCCTGGAGGAGCTTCTGGCGGCAGGCGCGCCGGTCCACGCCCACTGGAACGCCGACCGCCAGATCGGCCCCGGCCTGCTGCGCTGGGGCAGCGAGGAGCAGCGGATGCGCTACCTGCCGGCCATGGCCCGCGGCGAGTGCTGCTTCGCGATCGGGATGAGCGAACCCAATGCGGGCTCGGACCTTGCGTCGGTCCGCACGCACGCCGAGCGGGTTCCCGGCGGATGGAAGTTGAACGGCCAGAAGACGTGGACGAGCTGGGCGCACAAATCGTCCGCGATGTTCGTGCTTTGCCGCACCTCGCCCGCCACGCAGAACAGGCACGAGGGATTGAGCCAGCTCATCGTCGATCTCTCCTCCCCCGGCATCACGATCCGCCCGATCCGCTTCCTCGACGGGGCGCATCGCTTCAACGACGTGTTCTTCGACGACGTGTTTGTTCCCGATGACATGGTGCTCGGCGAGATCGGGCAAGGCTGGCTGCAGGTGACTTCGGAGCTGGCCCTCGAGCGCAGCGGACCGGAGCGCTACATGAACACTTTTCCGTTGTTCTGCCTGCTGCTCGATGCATTGAAACAGTCGAACGACCGCCTGGCCCGCATTTCGGTCGGGGCAATCGTCGCCCGCTTCGCGAGCCTGCGCCGCATGTCGCTCGCGATCGCCCACGCGTTTTCCACGAAGGCCGATCCCGACGTCAATACCGAGGCGGCGCTGGTCAAGGACATCGGAACCGTGTTCGAGCGCGACATCCTGGAGGCGATACGGACGCTCACGGACACCGTGCCCACGCGCGATTCCAGCGACGAGATGGAGCGCCTTTTCGCCGAGGCGACCCTGTTCGCGCCGATACCGACGATACGCGGCGGAACGACGCAAGTGCTGAGAGGCATCATCGCGAGACGCCTGGAGGCCACCCTGTGAGCGATGCCGCCCTGCTGGAAGACGCTGCGACCGGCATTTTCCGGGATCACTACACCGGCGACCTGCTCGTCGCCGCCAAGCACGCGGGTTGGTGCGCCGGGTTGTGGAAGGTCCTCGAAGAAACCGGCATGAGCCTGGTGTCGGTCCCGGAGGACTCGGGGGGAACCGGCGGGTCCGTGCAGGAGGCCCTCACCGTCATTCGTCTTGCCGGAAAATATTGTGCCGCCGTGCCGCTGGCGGACACCGCGCTGCTTGCGGGCTGGGCGCTTGCCCGTGCCGGGTTGCCGGTTCCGAAAGGACCCCTCGCGTTCGCCGTCGCCGGGACGACCTCGCCGTTGACCGTGAAGCAGGAAGGCGGCGGCTGGAAACTTTCCGGCACGTTGGGAAGAGTGCCGTGGGCGCGCTTCGCGCGTGCACTGGTCATCGTTGCCGAGCATGAGGACCGGTGCGTGGTAGCCTCGGTCGATCCGGCGCAATACAAGGTTTCGCCGGGAATCAATCTCGCGGGAGAGGCGCGGGACGATGTCGTCATGGAAAACGCCTTGGTGAGCGGCGCACGCGTGAGGGCCGCCCCTCCCGGTGTATCCGTGGAGAACGCGTGGCAGCGCGGCGCGCTTTCCCGGGCGGTGATGATGTGCGGAGCGCTGGACCGCATCCTCGAAATGTCGGTCCAGTACTGCAGGCAAAGGGTGCAGTTCGGGCGCCCGTTAGGAAAGTTCCAGGCGATCCAGCAGGAGCTGGCGAGACTCGCCGGCGACGCCGCGATCGCCACCGCGTGCGCGATGTCCGCCGCGGGAGCTCTTGACAGCGGGACGCAGGAATTCGACATCGCGGTCGCGAAAGTCCGCGCCGGCGAAGCCGCGCAAAGCGGCGCATCCATCGCTCACCAGGTCCATGGCGCGATCGGTGTCACGGAGGAATACCTGCTGCATCACAGCACGCTCAGGCTCTGGTCGTGGCGATCCGAATATGGATCGGAGGCGCACTGGTCGGAGCGGCTCGGCAGGACCGCCATCGAAGGCGGTTCGACCTGGCTCTGGAATACGCTCACGCGCCACTGAGCGAGGTTTCCATCCCTCCCGCAGGCAGCGTGTTGCTCGACACCACCGGCAGGCGGGGCGCGCGCTTACGTCGTTCGCGACCGCTGCCGGGACGTTTTCACTCGACCGTGATGTGCAATCCCTTGATCAGCTTTTGCCACTTCGCGATGTCGCCCTCGATCACCCGCTGAAACTCGGCGGGCGTGCTCCCCGCCGCGTCGACGCCGAGACTGGAAAGTCTGTCTTTCATCTCGGGAGACTGCACCGCCTTTCTGACCTCGACGCCGAGTCGATTGATGATCTTCTCCGGCGTTCTCGCCGGCGCCAGCAGTCCATACCAGCCGTTGACCTCGTAACCGGGCAGGCCGGATTCCGCCATCGTGGGCAACTGCGGAAACGCCGCTATGCGCCGTGCGGTAGTCACGGCGATGCCCCGGAGCCTGCCTGCCCGTAGATGGGGCGCGGCAAGGGCAACCGTGGAGACTTGGAGCGACTTTTCGCTCCGCCGAGGAGATCAGTAAACCCAAGGCACACGACTTCGATTGCCTTTGACACGGTCCTTGATCTATATCAAATTTTCGAAGCCACGCCTAACTAGAATGCCAATTTGGACGCGGTTCGGAAGGCGCCTGCGGGAAGGAGACGATAAACACGGTGCACAGGCGTTTGGCGCGCCCTGCGTCGGCCGTGCTCGTGTTGGTTCCTGTAAGGCAAGTCGAGGCAGAGCGGCATTTCGGTCCATCCGGAAGATCAGTAGCCGCCAATACTTGCTTCGACCCGATCTATTCCAAGGCGATCAAGAGGAAGAGGTGAACACCGTCGTGTCAAGACCCGCCCATCTGCTTCTCTGACAAGAGGAAGAAATGAATACGGCCGGCAGCAGGAGCGGGTGGAACGACGTGCAGAAGAGCTTGTCCGGGGTCGTGGTCGCGGCAGTGACACCGTTTCTCCCCGATGGCGCGATCGATGGGGTCTCATTCGACCGGCACGTGCAGGCGCTACTGTCCAGG
>JACQGO010000299.1 GCA_016199485.1 Betaproteobacteria bacterium | reverse complement strand
CGGCGAGGCGCCGTTCCCAGCCCTCCGGAAGCCTGATCCGCTTGCCGACCGGGTAACCGAGCGCCCCGTTATGCGCGAACACATGGGCGTTGTGGCGCAGAACGTCGCCGGTCACGGCGATCATGAAATCCGCCGGCTTGAAGACGATCGGTACCATCCGGTTCGGATCGTCCGACTCGTGGAACACCTTCGGTATGTGCCCGAGCTTCGCCTCGTCCGCGAGATTCCAGATGGGCTTCTGCGACCAGTCGCGCAGTTGGCGCTCGAACTGCCAGGCCGGCATCCGCGCGTGATCGTAAAGGTAGCTCTTCACATCCGCCTTCGACCAGCCCGCCCTGGCGATCGTCTCGGCGAGGATCGGGCTCAACACAAGCAACGGGCGCAGCGTTCCCATCGTCAAGCCCACCGTAAACACGATCGTCCACAACGTCTGCTTCAGCACGCCGTCCGCGAGTATCGGAAGCACCTGCTCCGGGGTGCTGCCGGACACCGACGACAGCGCGCTGTCCCCGACATAGCGCGCGATCGTCACGGTGTTCTCGCCGGCGTTGAAGCCCATTTCCACGCTGTTGGGTTCCCAGGCGATTTTCGCAAGCACGTCCTCGTTCTCCGCGAGCACCACCCGCCACGTGTTGCCGAAGGTCGCCTTGTCGTTCTTGTGCGGCAGAAAGCCGGCGACGTTGCGCAAATACAGCCGCCAGAACCGTCCCACCGAGGTGTTGGGCACGAAGCCGTCGCGTAACACGCCCTGGGTGTAATTGAAGCCGAGCTGCTTCACGATCGGGCCGTTCAGGATGATCAGCGTCTCGCCGCCCGGAGTGTTGCCGCTGTGCTCGACCCCGTAGCGGGGGTCGGCCATCGCCTCGATCAACGCGACCAGGATCGGCATGTATTCCGGGCGGCAGCCCGCCATCACGCCGTTTACCGCGATGCTCCAGACGGTCGCGGCGCGGTTGTCGGGCAGCAGGATACCCAGCACCTTGTCGGGGTCGCGGTCGGTGAAGGCGAGGAACGCCTCGACTTTCTCCCGCGTCGGCGGCACGATCGGGAGACCATCGCTCCATTCGTTCTCGTGGAAGCAGCGGTTCACCGCGTCGAAATCGCCCCTGAAAATAACGTCGCGCGGCTGCGGCTCCGGCTGCTCGCCCGCTTGCGCGGGCGCGCGGGTCAGGTTCGCGATCACCCGCTCGACGGTCACCTCGAGGATGTTGCGCCTCAGCTCCTCGTCGCTCTGCGCGCCGACGTGACCCGGCACCAGCGCGACCGGGATGTTCGGCATGCCGAGTCCGATGGAAGTCGCCGCGGCCTGGCGAATGAAGCCTTCGCACACAAGCGATGACGACGGAACGCCCGCCGCCTCGCAGGCCACGCTCGCCCGCAACACGGCGGGCGTGCAGCTCCCTCAACAGCCCATCCCCGAAATGGCGGCATCCACCCCCAGCTTCCTGAAGCGCCGCGGCAGCCCCGCAACAACCTCCCGCTCGTCGGCTCCGTGCGTGTTGCCGAACTCGCGCCAGCTCACGAAGCGCACGCCGGGGAAGCGCGCCTTAAGCCCTTCCTCAAGCAGCGCGAACACCCGGTCGCCGCGGAACAGGAAGTCCCAGAGCTGCGCCACCGTCTTGCCCTCGAGCGTTTCAAGCCGCGGCGCGAGCGGCCTGAGTTGCATCTGCCGCGGGCTACGCGGCCAGAACACTTCGTATTGTCTCTCGATACCGCCGTTGAACATCCTCATCTCCTCTGGTGCCCCGTGCCCCGGGGATCCGCGTCTTTTTAATTACTTCTGGACCATGCCGGCCTGGCGGGCGACCTTTGTCCACTTGGTTACCTCAGCCCGCAAGTAAGCGCGAAACTCCTGAGGTGGGCTGCTCTCCGGGTCGGCGCCCAGCTTGGCGATGAAATCGACGACCTTCGGCATCCGCAAGATTCGCACGATCTGCGCATTGAGCTTGTTGGTCAGCTCCGCCGGCATCCCGGCCGGCGCCAACATCGCGTACCATTGCGGCGCCTCGTAACCCGGCACCGATTCCGCGATGGTCGGAATCTCGGGTGCGAATGCCGACCGCCTGGCGGTGGTTACCGCCAGCCCCCTGACCCTTCCGGCCTTGATTTGCGGAATCGCGCTTGGCAACGAAATAAACAACAACTGGGTTTCTCCGCTGATCACGGCGTTCATTGATGCCGCGCCGCCCTTGTACGGCACATGAACGAGACGGATGCCTGCCATGTTGTTGAACAGCTCGCCGGCGAGATTCGTCGTGCTGCCGCTCCCGGACGACCCGAAGTTGAGCGAACCGGGCTTTGCATTGGCGAGCGACACCAGCTCCCGGACGGACTGGACGGGAACGGAAGGGTTGCTCAGCAACGCCATCGCTGTTGAAACCAGCGGGGTAATCGGCGTGAACGAATCTACCGGGTGATAGCGCTGCTTGGTAACGATAGCGTTCACGACGTGACTGCTCGTAACCACGAGAAGCGTGTAACCGTCCGGGGCCGCCCTTGCCGCGAGGTCCGAACCGATGCTGCTCCCCGCGCCCGGACGATTGTCGATCACCACCGGCTGGCCCCATGCATCCGTCAATTCGCTCGCCACAGCGCGCGCGAGAATGTCGGCCGTTCCGCCGGGTGGGAAGCCGATGATCATTCGAATCGGTCTGGCCGGATACGCGGGCTCCGATGCCTGGGCTTGAAGGCAGGAAAACATCCCGGAGATCAGGGCAACGATGTACGCTTTTTTCACCGAATACCACCTCCTCGCTGCAGCGATTCACAACAGCAGATACCCTGCGCCCATCTGCCGTCAGACGGCATACCGGCGAGGTTCGTGTCAGCGCACCGGCTTCGTCACCACCGGAGTGGGCTGGGTGAAACAGCACGGTATGAACACGCAATGCCCGCCCGAGCCTCCCGCCACCACGATAAAGATGTGTTCCGGCGCATCCGCGCCGGGAACGAACGTATCCGCCTTCAGGTCACCGACGATTTTTCTGATGTCCATGTAGGCCATCATCGGCTCGTCGATCCAGTTTTGCGCCACCTCTTCCGTGAACCCGCTGGGACGGACTCGAGCGTTCTCGAACAGATAGTTCCTGGCGCGTTCTTTGGAGAACCCGTCCGCGGCAATGAAGCGCGCGTGCTCCGGATTGAGGATGACCAGGGCGTAACTGTGGCGTGGGCTCCCGCCCAGCGCCATCATCCGCGCGATGGCGGCGAGCACGTCTCGTCCCCGTCGAGCGTAGGGCCGGATGTTCATGCTTCCTCCCGCCCCAAAGACAGTCACGGCGCTGGCGCCGGGGTCGAAGCCTCTATCCACATGGAAAGGCGGCCAGGGACTTTCCTCCTCGTTTTCGGCGAAGCAGAAGGAGTACCTGCCGGGTTGCCCGTGCGTGGCGCGCCTCGCTCCACCGCCGATGTTGATGAGCGAGAGCCTTACCGCCCTGCCGATGGCGGCGTTGGCCCGCACGCCGTGCCCCAGGCAGTTGTAGCCGCTGTTGATCTCCAGCTCCCTCGCTACCGGCCCATGGACGATCAGCAACGGCGTGACGGGATTCGTGGTGGTCTGCACGCCGTACAGGTTGAATTCGTCCGCCAAGCATGCTTCCAGGGCCGCGATCACGACGGGCAAGTGAGCCGGCATGCATCCCGCCATCACCGCGTTGGTCGCGATTTTCTCGATCGTGGCAGCTCCCTGTTTCGGAGGAACGAAGCCGATCACCTCCCGCGGATCGCGACCCGATGCCCGGACCATCGCGTTCACGGTATCCGGGGTCGGGGGGATTATCGGCAGGCCGTCCGTGAGCCCCATGCGGTAATACAGATCGTTGATCTCCTGAATGGAGTCGGACGAGAGAATTCTTCCGGGAGCGGTCATCTACCGGGTGCCTCCTGCGCCGGGGGTTGGCCCGCCCGCCCCCGATCCCGTCAAACCTCGTACTACTTGACTGAACACGCCGGCGGCCCGTTCGCTGATCTGCTCGCGCGTCAAGCCGCTCCAGGAAAAGGGATGGGGAATGGTGACGATGGTAAGATCGGGCACGCCGAGGGTTCCGGCAAGTCCGCGGGCTACAGGTTCGTGGACAGTGCTGCAAATCAACACCGTCGGCACTCCCTTCCTCTCGAACTCCACCGAGTCGTGGGTACACCACGACGCGCATCCGCCTCAGTCGCCGATTCCGACGACCACCGCGTCACACTTCTGAGCCAGCTCCGCCAGCATCTCCTCCGGCACGGGGCGCGGCACCACGGGCTTCATTCTCTGTACTACCTCGACCGAGGGATATTCGGCGCGAAGCAGTTGTTCGAAATCAGCCAGAAACAGGTCGAAATTGGGTTTGCCGTTGTTGAGCAAGCCGATAGACTTGCCGCCGAGGCCGTCGAGTCGCGGCGAAATGGCCCTTTCGCCGACCTGCGGATTTCCCCTCGGGTCCATGAGCTCCAAAACGCGCGTAGTCGCGGCCATGTCGTGTCTCCTCCCGAATGACTCG
>JACQGO010000298.1 GCA_016199485.1 Betaproteobacteria bacterium | reverse complement strand
TTGGAAGGGCGGTCCGCCATTCACTCCAGGCCGCGCCTGCCCCTTCGGTTAATCAAGCGAGGTCGCCACCCTGAAACCGATGTTGACATCCCGCCTCGCCGCGGGAAAGTACGCGCGCGTCGCCGAGCGCACGCCGCGCGGCGCGGTTACCCATGATCCCCCGCGCAGCATGCGCAGCGCACAGTCTCCGGTGACCCACGCCGTGCCATCCGCCGGCGCGCCCTCGTAGGTCGGGTTGCGGCAGTCGGCCACCCATTCCCAGGCGTTGCCGAGCATGTCGGAGAGGCCCCAGCGATTCGCGGCGAACGAGCCTGCGGGTGTGGTGCGCCTGCCGCCGTCGGCGCCGCCGCAGCCCGAGCAATTGCCCCGCGCCGTGCCGATCTCCGTGCCCCACGGGCGCGCCGTGGTGGCTCCGGCGCGCGCGGCGTATTCCCACTCCGCCTCGCTCAGCAGGCGATACGGCTTTCCGGTGCGGCGCGACAGCCAGGCAGCGTACCGCGTGGCATCTTCCCAGTTCACGTCGATCACCGGCCGCTTGCCGCGGCCCCAGCCCTGGTCGCTCGGCCAGCGGTCGCAGCCCCCGTCGAGCAGGCACGCTTCCCACTCCTCGAATGTCACCTCGAAGCGACCGACGGCGAATGCGCGCGCGAACGCGACCTCGTGCTGGGGGCCTTCGCTCGGGTGCCGGTCGGGCTCCGCACCGGGAGAGCCCATGGTGAACGCCCCCGTGGGCACCACGACCATTTCCGGGCACCGCTCGCAGTCGCGGAAACTCGCGCCGGGCGACAGCCGTTCGGGCCGCGCCGCGCGATCAAGGCCGCGGAACGACTGCTGGGCACTGCCGCCCGCGCTCGCCGCCATCGTCGCCGGCGCCGGCGTGCCGGGTTTCAGGATCAGTTCGCCCAGCAGCGACGTCGTCTCCCATGGCAGCTGGCGGCCGCCGGTCGCCCGCGCGACCATGGTTCGCGTGAGCTTGAAGACTTCCTCGATCTTGAGCCCCGGTTCCTGCAGCGCCTCGAGCAGATGGCTGGTGTAGAGGCCGTTTTCCCCCGGCTTGCCGTCGAGGGCGACCTTGCCCGGTGAAGTCGCGTACGCGATCAGCGTCCCCTCGGCCGCCGAGAGCACGGGCGCGAGCCCGCCGCCCGATCCGCGCGCCCGTTGGAAAGGGTTGTTGCGGCACGCGTCGAGCACCACGATCTTGACCGCGGGACCGCCTTCGTTCAGGGTATCCAGCACGTCGTCGAGCCGGATGGTGTTGTACTTCACCTGATCCTCGCTCGCCATGTCGTTGTCGACCGGGATCAGGTAGTTCCGGCCGTCGATCTGCACGCCGTGGCCGGCGAAGTAGAAGAGCCCGACGCCGGCGCCCCTGAGCTGCCGCTTGAATTCCTCGAGCGCTCTCACCATGGCCGTGCGGCTGGAGTCGGTGAGGCTGGTCACCTTGAAACCCAGCCTGCCCAGCGTCGTGGCCATCGCTTTCGCGTCGAGCACTGGATTGGGAAGCGGCTGCTGGCGGTAGCGGCTGTTGCCGATCACGAGCGCGACCCGCTGATCGGTGCCCGGCCGGGGCGCAGCCACCAGCACGGCTCCGCGCTCGGCGGGCGCCGCAGCCGGGCTCGCCGCCGAGACGAGCAGGCACAGCCCCAGCTCGATGACAGGACGAAGCACGGCGGCGAGCAGATCGGCGGTTCGTTGTCGCATCAGTTCGGCAGCACACCCGTATCGGGGCGGCACAGCACGCGTCCCGCGGCGTCGATGCCCAGCACGCCGGGTCCTCGCGGCAGATCGGTCGCATCGACCGCCAGCGCGAGCACCACGGCCCCTTTCCCCTGCACTATGGACGCGGCGCTTTCGGCCCCGTCAGGCGTCATGATCACACGGTCGGCGCTCGACAGGAGGGCGCGCATCCGGCCGCGCACCGTGTCATCCTGCTGGCGGGAAAGCACGGCGGCCGGCGTTTCGGAAAGCGCGAGCGCGAGTTTCGCCGTGCCCTGGTTCAGCCCGATCTCGGCGACGCGGCAGGCGAGCGCGCTCTCCAGCGTCGTCCAGAGCACGACCTGTCGAGAAGGCTTCTCGCGTTTGAGACGCGCGAGCTCCTCCGCCACCGCGCTGTCGAAACCCGGAAGAAACGCCCAGTGCGTGCGCGGCCCCGTCACCGCGACCGGGAAGTCGCGCGCCACGCCGAGACCCGCCTCACGCAGCACCGCGGGCAACCCACGAATGACGGCGCGGTCGAGCTCCTTGCGGGATTCGTCCAGATCGCCGAAAGCAACCATGTCCGGATGCAGCTTTGCCGCATCGTCGCGTTGCGCGGCGTATCGCCAGCCGGCGAGCTCGCGCGAAGCAAGCCACCGCACGTGCTCGACCTCGGCGAGCAGCTCGATCTCGTCCGCCCCGAACTCGAATGCCGCGCCGCCTTCCGCCGAAGGCGCGAGCCGGCACCCGCTGTCGCGCAGCTTGACGAGGTGGTGATCCGCCACCGTCCGGTTGTCGTCCTTGAGATCCTCCGGGAGCAGCACCCACGGCCGCACCGCCCGGCGCGCCCCGATCGCTTCGCCGCGCGCGAGCGCTTCCGCGAGGTAACGCTCATGGATATGGCGCGCAATGGCGTCCAGCTCGGCCTGAAGCGACAGCGCACCGTCCGCGATCCAGTCGACGTCGCCGAAACCGGTCACCCACGTGCACGCTTCAAGCCCAAATCCGGCCGGCTGGGGCCGCGCGCCGGCGCGCCGCAGGTAAAGCGGGGGAACGGTCCACCCGGCCCGCGCGAAGAGCGTGGCGATGCTCATCGCGAGCGCCGTGTTCTTCTCTTCGGACGCGAGGCAAAGGTAGACCGCGGTAGGACACGCGCGCTCCCCGGGCAGGTCCTGCACCAGGCGCGTGACCAGCGACTCCCCCTGATCGGCCTCCGCGCCGAGGAATCGCAGATCACCGACCGACTCCGCCCCGGGCCAGCGCGCGAGCAGGGAGGCGCGGCGGCGTTCCGCCTCGCGGTCAATGACGGTGAGCACCGGCTTGCGGCCGTGCCGGTAACGGGCAAGCCGCAGGATGGCGAGCGCGATCTGCTCGCCCACGCGCCCCAGGCCGACGATCCACACGTTCGTCCCGGGAGCCGAATACTGAAAGCGATCGAACGGGTGGTCGCGCACCAGACGCCGCGCCGCGATCTGGGCGCTCGAGACCACCCGCACCTGCACTGTCTCGAGCCTTCCGAAGCGGTCGATGCGCTCGTCGACGCGCGCGCGCAACAACGGGTCGTCCACGTTGAGCAGCATGTTGAGAGGCGGCGCGTTCGGCGCGCGCCGCGCGCTCGCGAAGTCGGCCGCCGCCGCAGCCATGTCAAGGTTTTCGAGGTCGGTCGCCGCGGCGATCAGGACCGTAGCGGCGCGGGCGAGCCCGCAGCGCCCGAACGCCTGCGCCCCCCACGGCGCGCGCACCGCCGCCGCGCCCGCTCGCACCGCGCGCTCCGCCTCCTCGCCGCTCGCGCACACCACGACCACCGCGCGCCCTTCCCGCCGCCAATGCGCCAGCAGGCGCACACTGAACGGCGAGAGGCCCGCCACCACGCAATGTCCCCCGCGCCGCATCGCACCGTACAGCCGCAGCGGATTGCGCGCGAGCCTCAACAGCGCCTCGCCAGCAATCCACGCTGCGGTCAAGGGCAGCACCGCGCGGCCCCATGGTGCCGGCGCATGGGCATCCGGCGACAACCCGGCCCACGGCATCCACACGAGGCGCAGCGTTTCGGTCACGAGCAGCCTGTAGAAACGCGACTCGTCGCCGTAAGGGGCCGCGGGCATGCCCGCTGCGAGCCCCCACAGCGCAGCCACGTGCCCGAGCAGCAGCACGACGACGAACACCAGCGCCGACCTGCCGCGCCAGTCGAGCCTGGACCAGTTCATCTACTTGATGATTTGCAGCTTCGGCTTGCCGCCGCCGTTGGTGGGGGAGGTGGATGGGGGCTCGGCGGGCGCCTCGGCAGCACCTTCCTGCGCCGCCTCCACCGGGAAGAACAGGCCCTGGCCGTTCTCCTTCGCGAAGATGCCGGCCACCGCGTCCATCGGGATCGAGCATTCGCGCGACACGCCGTTGAAGCGCGCAGCGAACTGGATGAGGTCGTCCCTGATCGTGAGCTTGTGCGTGGCGTCGCAGCTCACGTTGAGCACGATCTCGCCGTTCTTCACGTGCTCCGCGGGCACCCGCGTCGCGCTGTTCACCCGCACCGAGAGATAAGGCGTGAGCCCCGACTCGGTGCACCACTCGTGGATCGCGCGCACCAGGTACGGCTTGGGAGAGCGCTCTTTCATCGCCGGGCCTACTTGCGCATCACCTTCTCGGAGGCGGTGAGCGCGTCGATGAACGCGGGCCGGCTGAACAGCCGCTCCGCGTATTTCATGAGGGACGCGCAGGTTTTGGGCAGCGAGATGCCGTAGGTATCGAGACGCCACAGCAGCGGCGCGATCGCGACATCGAGCATCGAGAACTCGTCGCCCAGCATGTGCTTCTGCTTGGCGAACACCGGAGCGATCTGGGTGAGGTTGTCGCGGATGATCTGCCGGCCCTTGTCGGCCTGCCGCTGGGTGCCCTTCTCGATCGCCTCGATGTGGCTGAACAGCTCCTGCTCGAAGCGGAACAGGAACAGGCGCGCTCTGGCGCGCATCACCGGATCGGCCGGCATCAGTTGCGGGTGCGGAAAGCGGTCGTCGATGTACTCGTTGATGATGTTCGATTCGTAGAGGATGAGGTCGCGTTCGACCAGCACCGGCACCTGGTTATAGGGGTTCATCACCGCCAGGTCCTCCGGCTTGTTGTAGAGATCGACGTCCACGATCTGGAAATCCATGCCCTTCTCGTAGAGCACGATGCGGCAGCGCTGGCTGAACGGGCAGGTGGTGCCCGAATACAAGGTCATCATGTCGGTTCGATCATCAAATTACGAGGAGGAGCGGCGAACGGTAAACCGTGAACGGTTCTGCGCCGTTTCCCGTTCACCTCTCAATGCACATCCTTCCAGTACTCTTTCTTCAGCGCGTAGGCAAGGATAAACAGCACGCCGAGGAACAGCACCACGTAAATCCCGAGCCTCACGCGGTCGTGCTTCGCCGGCTCGCCCATGAATACCAGGTAGTTCACCAGATCCGCGACCAGCCTGTCATATTCGACCGGCGTCATCGTGCCGGGTTTCTCGCGCACCAGCTTCCTCACCTCTTCCTTCCCGCGCGCCCCGGCCTTCTCCTCGAGCCTGAGCACCTGCACGCCCTGCAGCTCGTAGAGCACGTGGGGCATGGCGACGTTCTCGAAGACGAGGTTGTTCCACCCGGTCGGGCGCGAGGGATCGCGATAAAAACTCCTGAGATAGGTGTAGAGCCAGTCTGCGCCGCTGCCAGAGGCGGAGGCGCGCGAGCGCGCAATCACCGTGAGGTCGGGCGGTGCCGTGCCGAACCATTCCCTGCCGTATTTCCTGTCCATCGCCACCTGCATGACATCGCCGACCTTGACCCCGGTGAAGATCAGGTTATCCCTGATCTGGGGTTCGCTCAGGCCGATCTCCTGCAGCCGGTTGTAGCGCATGTAGGCCGCGCCGTGGCAGTTGAGGCAGTAGTTGACGAATACCTGCGCCCCGCGCTGGAGCGACACCAGGTCGTTCTCGTTGATCGGCGCGCGGTCGAGCCTCACCGCCTCGGACGCCGTCGCGGCGAGCGGCGCACCGGCGAGCGCCGCGAGCAGCAGCGTTGTTGCGAGACGCATCGGTGTCCCCTTTCTCATGTCAGCCGCTCCGGCTCGGGCTTGCACCTGTCCATCTTCGAGTACCACGGCATCAGCGCGAAAAACGCAAAATAGAGCAGGGTGCCCACCTGCGAGACGATGGTGCCCACGTCGGTGAGCGGCCGCGTGCCGAAGTAGCCGAGGATCACGAA
>JACQGO010000054.1 GCA_016199485.1 Betaproteobacteria bacterium | reverse complement strand
CGCGATGCGTTCCCCGGTCATGCTTTCGACCGACGAGCAAACCGCGTGCAGCACGCCCCGCAGGCCGACTCCGGCTGTTATCGCTTCGCTGTGCAATCCGTAGACCGCGGCCACCGACTGCAACTGCGCAGCCGCTGCCTCGAGCGGCGCCGCTGTCGCCCGGTCCTTGCCAACTTTTTGCTTGAGCAGCGCGGCGACCCCCTGCAGGTGGTTCTTGATGCGGTGATGCACTTCCCTCACCAGCGCGTCGCGCTGGCGCAACACCTGCGCCAGCTTCTCTTCCTCCGCGCGTCTCTGCTCGGTGATGTCGCGCGAGATCGCCAGCAGCTTTTCCGGATTTCCGCCAGCGTCCAGTATCGGCGTGACGATCACGTCCCACCACTTGGGCGTACCCTTGGTGGTCGGACAGTAAACCTTGAAGCTGCTGGTGCCCCCGCCGCGCGCTGCGGCGATCCCGTTGCGCACGAGCTCCCTCGCTTGCACGTCGCCCAGGATCTCCTCCCACTGCCGGTGAAGCAGCGGCACGTCTTCGTCTATTTCAAGCAATTGCCGCCCCGCCTCGTTCATCCACAGCAGCCGGCCGTCGAGGTCGATCACCTTGATGCAGTCGCGGCTGCTTTCGATCAACCGGCGCAGGAATTCCTCGCTTGCGCGCAGCGCCTCCTCCGCCTGCTTGCGCGCGGCGATGTCCCGCGCCACTGCGAGAACCGTCCGTACCGCGCCGTCGCTGCCGCGTTCCGGCACCAGCCGGGTTTCGAAACGACAGGTTCCCCGCGGCGTTTCGTAATCGAACTCCAGCTCGCCGCCCTGCCCGGTATCGAAAACCTCCATGATGTGATACCGCCAGAGCTTCACCAGGCAGTCGTGGAAACCGAGCTCGCGGTGGGTCTTGCCGATGAAGCGCTCGCGCGGGATTCCGGTGTACTTCTCTGCAGCGGCGTTGACGTAAACGTACCGCCGGTTGCGGTCGAAACGCGCCACGATGTCGGGCATATTATCGGCGAGCGTCTCAAACTCGTGCTCGCGCTGACGTAGTTGCTCGACCGCGCGATTACGCTCGGTGACGTCGATGATCAGCGCCACGCGCGCCTTGCGGCCCTTGTAGAGGATGTCCTGCGCGATGAGGTCCACCTCGATGATCTCGCCCGACTTCTTGCGGTGGCGCCGCGTGCCGCGATGGTACATGTAGCCCGCGGGCGTCCTGAGCGCCTGCAACATCAGCGGAATGTCCTCGGGTACGCGGATGTCGCTCAGTTTCATCGCCAGGAACTCCTCGCGCGAATAACCGTAGAGCCGTACCGCCGCGTCGTTCACCTTGAGGAACGCCCCCGTCTCGGCGTCGTGTATTCGCATCGGCCGCGCGCTCCGGTCGAACAGCAGGTCGCGTTGGCGGTCCAGCTCGGCTTCCATGTCTTCCCCCGCGACGGCCGTGTCCCCGGGCGCAGCGCGGGTGACCTTTGCCTCAAGCACATGTATGGTCGCGATCAACTCGGCACGCGACATCGTTTCGTAGGCAGCCATATTCCACCCCCGCATGGCAGTGTCATCGGCACCGCTTGTTTGATTCTAGCACCTGGCGACCGTGCTGCCCGCCGGGCGTTCGACGGCAGCCCGCCCGCCCGCTGCGGCGTGCTAAAATCAGCCGGGATCCGCACCCGCGCGAGCCGTGAAAAAATCCAGCGATTTGCAGGACCTGCTGTTCGACCTGTGGCGCGACCTGCAGGATATCCGCGTGCTGTGGCAGGTCGCGGTGATCTCGGCGGGTCTCGTGCTCGCCTGGTGGGCGGGACGCACGCTGCAGCCGCGGCTTGCCCGCGCCGAGACGCGCTGGCAGCTCGGCGTCGAGGGGCTCAAGCGCGCGCAGTTTCCGCTCACCGCGCTCGTCGTGGTGCTCATCGGCCGCGCGGTGCTCAAGCAGTGGCAGGCGAACGTGCACCTGCTCAACGTCGCGGTGCCGCTGCTTACCGCGCTCGCCATCATCCGCGTCGCGGTCTATGTGCTGCGCCACGTGTTCGCGCCGGGCGGCTGGCTGTCGGCCTCCGAGCGCGTGATCGCCTGGGTGGTGTGGGTCGGGTTTGCCCTCTACATCACCGGTCTCTCCCCGGAGCTGCTGGGCTTTCTCGACGGCCTGGCCTTTTCCGCGGGCAAGCAGCGCATCTCGGCGCTCATGATCGCGCAGGGCGTGCTGTCGGTCGCGGTGACGCTGCTCATCGCGCTGTGGATCGGCGCGCTGATCGAGAAGCGCGTGATGGCAGCCGATCGGGTCGACATCAACCTGCGCGTGATGGCGGCGAAGCTCGTGCGCGCGGCTTTCGTGCTCGCCGCGGTGCTCGTCGCGCTGCCGGCGGTCGGGATCGACGTGACCGTGCTTTCGGTGTTCGGGGGCGCGATCGGGGTGGGTGTCGGTTTCGGGCTGCAGAAGATCGCAAGCAACTACGTGAGCGGCTTCATCATCCTGATGGACCGCTCGGTCAGCATCGGCGATCTCATCACGGTGGATAAGTACACCGGCCAGCTCACCAAGATGACCGGACGCTATGTCGTGATCCGCGGCCTCGACGGGACCGAGTCGGTCATTCCCAACGAAACCATCATCACTTCGCCGGTCATCAACCACTCCTACACCGACCGGCGCATCCGCCTGCCGGTGCCGGTCCAGGTGAGCTACGCCTCCGACCTCGAAGCGGCGATGGCGATCATGGTCGAGGCGGCGAGGCGCCATCCGCGCGTGCTCGCCGAGCCCGCCCCCGGCGTGCTCATCAAGTCCTTCGGCGAGAGCGGCGTCGATCTCGAACTGGGCGTCTGGCTCGACGATCCCGAGCACGGCCAAGGCAACCTGCGCTCCGACCTCTACCTCGACATGTGGCGCGAGTTCAAGGCGCGCGGCATCGAGATCCCCTACCCGCGACGCGACGTGCACCTCTACACTGCGGGCGCTGCCTCGCGCGACGCGCCGCAGTGATCGCACGCGTTTTGGCATAAAGCGCGCCGCCTCGCCGGCCGTGCCGTACGCGGTGAGTTGGCATGAAATCAATTGCTTGTACGATATCCCGCATCACGGGAAAACGCGTCGCGAATTCTTTTGCCTGAAGGGGAAAACTTCGGTAGACTCCCCGCCCTAGTCGCAGTACTTTTCGCAGGAGGCCATGTTTTCCGGGCTTATTGATCTTCCGTGGTGGGGTCATGTGGTCTATACGCTCGTCGTGACCCATATCACGATCGCCGCGGTCACGATTTTTCTGCATCGTCACCAGGCGCACCGCGCGCTCGATCTGCACGCGATTCCGAGCCACTTCTTCCGATTCTGGCTATGGCTCACCACCGGCATGGTGACCAGGGAGTGGGTCGCGATCCACCGCAAGCACCACGCCAGGTGCGAAACTCCGGAGGACCCGCACAGCCCGCAGATCGTGGGCATCCGGAAGGTGCTTTGGCAGGGCACCGAGCTCTACAAGCAGGAAGCGAACAACCGGGACACGCTGGAGAAATACGGCCATCGCACGCCCGATGACTGGCTCGAGCGCAAGTTCTACTCGAAGTACCACGTGCTCGGCATCGCCATCATGTTCGCGATCGACTTCGCGCTGTTCGGCGCGATCGGCATCACGATCTGGGCGGTGCAGATGCTGTGGATACCGTTCTTCGCCGCGGGCGTCATCAACGGGCTTGGCCACTACTGGGGCTACCGCAATTTCCAGCCCGCGGATGCGAGTACCAACATCGTGCCGTGGGGGATACTGATCGGGGGCGAGGAGCTGCACAATAACCATCACGCCTACGCTTCCTCGGCGCGGCTGTCGAACCGCTGGTACGAGTTCGACATCGGCTGGCTCTACATCCGCACGCTGGAGGTGCTGGGGCTCGTGCAGGTGAAGAAGGTTGCGCCGCGGGTGCGCATCGATGCCGGCAAGACCGCGTGCGACCTCGCCACCGTGCAGGCGGTGATCACCCACCGCTACGAGGTGCTCGCGAAATACGCGAAGTCGCTGCGCCGCACGTGCATCGCCGAGATCCGGGAGCTCAAGGCGCGCGCCATTGCGGTCGATCGCTCGGCGGTGAAGCGCTGGCTGCGCATCGACGCCGACGCGCTGCCCGCCGTGGAGCGCGCCAGGATGAACGAAGCGCTGCGCGCGAGCAAGGTGCTCGCCACCGTGTACTCGATGCGCGAGGAGCTCGCGCGGCTGTGGCAGCGCTCCACCGCCTCCAAGGAACAGCTTGTCAGGCAGCTCGAGGACTGGTGCCGGCGGGCGGAAGCAAGCGGAATCGCGCCGCTGCAGGAGTTTGCAAGGCGCGTGCGCTGCTACGCGTAATTCCGTTCAAGGTTCCAGGTTCCAAGTTCCAGGTTCCGAGTTCCGCGTTCCGGGTTCCGTGAAAACAAAAAAGCCCGCTCGAATCGCGGGCTTTTTTGTTTCCGGTTTCGCGCGTTGAACGGCGCCTGGCGTCCGTTCCAACGCGCGGAAATAAAGCGGCGGCTCGTCCGTCCGCTTTATTTCAACTTCGCTTCCTTGTAGATCACGTGCTTGCGCGCCACGGGATCGTATTTCTTGATCTCGATTTTCCCCGGCGTGGTGCGCTTGTTCTTGGTGGTGGTGTAGAAGTGCCCCGTGCCGGCGGTGGATTCGAGCTTGATCTTCTCGCGCATGTCCTGCCTCCGTTAGACGTGTTCGCCGCGCGCCCGCAGCTCGGCGAGCACGATGTCGATGCCCTTCTTGTCGATCGTGCGCAGGCCCGCCTGGGAAACGCGCAGCCTGACCCAGCGATTCTCGCTCTCGACCCAGAAACGGCGGTACTGCAGGTTCGGCAGAAAGCGCCGCCTGGTCTTGTTGTTCGCGTGGGAGACGTGGTTCCCGAGCTGCGGCTTCTTGCCGGTGATTTGACAGACCCGTGCCATGATCGCTGCTCCAGAATTCCGAAAGATGCGGATTCTACAGGGTTTTCGCCGCAGACTCAAGCCGCCGGCCGGGTTTCGGGTTCCAGGTTCCAAGTTCCAGGTTTATGAAGCGCTTCCATTCTAAGCCGCACGCAAAGCTTGTCACGCTCTGAACGTTGAACATTGAACTTTGAACTTGGAACCGCTGTTAGAGCAGCCCGCGCTCGGCGAAGGACATCGCGCGGTCGCCGCCGACGATGAAATGGTCGAGCACCTTCACGTCCACCAGCGCCAGCGCCTGCCTGAGCGCTGCGGTCAGCGCCTCGTCGGCGTGGCTCGGCTCCGCTACGCCCGAGGG
>JACQGO010000297.1 GCA_016199485.1 Betaproteobacteria bacterium | reverse complement strand
CGGCTGTGTTTCTTCCGGCTTTTCCCCTCCTTACCAAGGAGGGGTGGCCCGCAGGGCCGGGGTGGTTGAGGCAAGATGCGCGCATGTCCACCACCCCGTCGCTTCGCGCCACCCCTCCTCAAGAAGGAGGGGATGTCATTTTGTTACGCTTTTTGAAATCCTGACATGAGAGGAGCGAGGCGATGAGAGACGAGGAGCTTTACAATCTGGGGAAAAAAGTGCGCAGGGAGGTGCTTGGCGCCGCCTACGACGACAGCATCGTGACCGGCGAGAACGAGTTTTCGCAACCGATCCGCGATCTCACCACCAGGTACGTCTGGGGCGAGATCTGGGGCGACGACGCGCTGCCGCGCAAGGTGCGCAGCCTGATCAACATCGGCATGCTCACCGCGCTGCGCGCCTCCCGCGAGATCAGGGTTCACATCCGAGGCGCGCGCAACAATGGCTGCACTAAGGAGGAGATCCGCGCGACGCTGATGCAGGCGGCGGTGTACTGCGGGGTGCCGGCGGTGCGCGAGGCCGTCAGGAGGGCGAACGAGGTATTCGCCGAAGAAGCGAAGTCGAAATAGCATCGCTGCGCCGCGACGGGCGCGGCGCCGATTTCCGATTTTCGGGGGAGGAATGAAATGAACGCGCGCAAGCTTCCGGCGGTGCCGGCCGCCCTGTGCTTCACGTTATTGTCGTTCTTCATCGCGTCGGGCGCGGTCGCGCAGTCTTATCCCAATCGCACGATCTGCATGGTGGTCCCGTTTGCACCCGGCGGCGGAACCGACACCACGGCGCGCATCGTGTCGCAGCGGCTCGCCGAGCAGCTCGGCGTCCCGGTGGTGGTCGACAACCGGCCGGGCGCGGGCAGCATGCTCGGAACCGAGCTCGTCGCCAAGGCGCCGCCGGACGGCTACACGCTGCTCACCGTCGCGCCGGCTGGCACGCCGCGCGAGATCGTCGCGAGGCTGAATGCCGAGATCGTCAAGGCGGTTCGCCTCCCGGCGGTCAGGGAGCGCTTCGCTACGCTCGGCACCGAACCCGTGGGCAGCACGCCGGAGGAGTGCGCGGCATTTCTGCGCGCCGAGATCGACAAGTGGGCGAAGGTGGTCAAGGCCTCCGGCGCGCGCCCGGACTGATGACGGTTGTAGAAGCAGGTGACATCCATACACACCACCCCGCGCTGCGCGCGACCCCTCCTCGGAGAGGAGGGGAGAGCCTTTCCCCTCCTTGCCAAGGAGGGGTGGCGATGGAATCGCCGGGGTGGTTCCCTCCTTGCCAAGGAGGGGTGGCGATGGAATCGCCGGGGTGGTTCCGCCTGGTCGTGACGGAGCGGAGTGCCACTCAGTTTCGCGAAGCTCAGTAGACAGGGAGAGTGACGGCGATGGGATCGTTTGACGGCAAGGTGGCGTTACTGACCGGTGCGGGATCGGGGATCGCGCGCGCTTCGGCGAAGATGTTCGCGACCGAAGGCGCGAAGGTAGTGATCGCGGAGATCGTGCCGGAGCTGGGTGCAGCGACCGAGCAGGCAATACGCGAGGCGGGCGGGGAGGCGCTCTTCGTGCGAACCGACGTTACCGATGAAGAAAGCGTGCGCGCCGCGTTTCACACCGCGGTGAAACGCTACGGCCGCCTCGACATCCTGCACAACTGCGCCGGCGGCTCGGTCAAGGAAGACAACGTCGCCACCGAAGTCGACATGTCGGTGTGGGAGCACACGATCAGCCTGGACCTCAAGGGCACGTTCCTGTGCTGCCGGCACGGCATACCCGAGATCGCCAAGTCGGGCGGAGGCTCGGTGATCAACATGACCTCGTGGCTGGGGTTGATGGGCGCGCCGTGGCGCAACGTGTATGCGACCGCCAAAGGCGGCATCATCTCGTTGACAAAGACCTTGGCGGGCGAGTTCGCGCATAAAGGCGTGCGGGTGAACGCGATTGCGCCCGGTGCCATCCGCACCGAAAGATCGATCCGGAAATACGGCGCGGCGCCGCCGGCGAATCCCACGCCGGCCATCCAGTACCGGATGCGGCTCGCCGAACGCTATCCGTTCTCGACCGGGCAGCCGGAGGACGTCGCGCACATCGTGCTGTTCCTCGCCTCGGAGAAATCGCGGCTCATCAACGGCGCGGTGATCGCCGCCGACGGCGGCAGATCCGCTTACCTTTGATTGCGGAGAAAGCGCGGGGCTGCGGTATCCCCGCGCCGGGCGTCTTCCCGCTGCGCCCGCAAAACCCGGGACGCGTGCAGCGCGCGGCCAGTCGTTGCGGCGGTTCGCCGCGCCTCAGTCGACCCTCAATCCCAACCGCCTCACGACCTCGCCCCAGCGCTCGTGGTCGGCACGGATCTGCGCTTGAAATTCTTCCGGAGTGCTCGGTGCGGGTGTCTGGCCGATCGCCTTCATTTTCTTGCGCAGGTCCGGTGCGTTGAGCGCCTGCGCGAAATCGGCGTTGAGCTTGTTCACGATGTCGCGGGGCGTGGCGGCCGGCGCCACGACGCCGTACCAGCCAAGGACGTCAAGGTCGGGGAAACCGGCTTCGACCGCGCTCGGCACGTCGGGCAACGCTTCGAGGCGCCTGCTACCGGTGACCGCGAGAGCACGGAGCTTCCGGGATTTCACGTGAGGCACGGCTGCAGTGGGGTTGGAATACATCATGTCGATGTTCCCGGCGAGGAGGTCGATGACAGCAGGCCCCGCCCCTTTGTACGGGACGTGCAGGATCCTGCTTCCGCTCGCGATATTGAAGAGCTCGCCGACGAGCTGCGTTCCCGACGCGGATGATCCAAAGCTGAGCTTGTCCGGATAGCGCTTGGCCAACGCGGCGAGTTCCTTCACCGACTTGACCGGCACCGAAGGGTGCACCACCAGGATCCACGCTTCCTCCGTTCCACGAATTATCGCGGTGAAATCGTTCAGCGCATCGAAGCCGGGCTGCCGGTAGAGATGCGGGTTGATTCCGAGTATGGCGTTATTCGTAAAAGTGATCGTGTAACCATCGGGCGCTGCTTTCGCGCCCAGGGCGGTAGCGATGTTGCCCTGAGCTCCCGCGCGGTTGTCTATGATCATCTGCTGACCCCAGCTTTCGCTTACTTTAGCGCCGACAATGCGCGCGAAGGTATCGGCGCCGCCGCCCGGCGGGTAGGGCACGATGAATCGGACAGGCTTTGACGGGAACGTCTGGCCCAGTGCAACCGGCACAGCCAACGGCGATCCCGTGATGACGATCACGATCGCGGCAAAATATGACACGATGCTCATCTTATCTTCCCCGCTCGGCGAGCCGGCGCTCCCAGTCTTCCGGCAGCCGGATCCGCCTGCCGACCGTGTAGCCGTTCATGCCGTTATGCGCAAAAACATAGCCATTATTGCGCAGGGGATCGCCGCTCACCGCAATCATGAAATCTTCGGGTTCCCAGACAATCGGTACCGGCCGGTTCGGATCGTCTGATTCGTGGAAGACCTTTGGTATGCGTCCCAGCCGCACTTCTTCTGCAAGGTTCCAGATCGGCCTGAGGATCCAGTCGCGCAGGTAGCGCTCGAACTGCCACGCAGGCATCCGTGCATGGTCAAAAAGATAGCGCTTCACATCCGCCTTCGACCAACCTGCTTTCGCAATCGTTTCCGCGACGATCGGGCTCAACACGACAAGGGGACGGTTGGTTCCACCAAGCGGGCCCACCGTGAAATTGATTTTCCACGTTCCCTGTTTCAGCACGGCATCCGCGAGGTAAGGCAGCATCTGGTCCGATACGTTCCCGCAAAGCGAGGACAGCGCGGTGCCACCAAAATAGCGCGCGATCGTGACGGTATTGTCACCGGCGGAGAAACCCATTTCCACGCTGGTAGGCTCCCAGCCGATCTTTTCAAGCACATCCTCATTTTCCGCGAGCACTACCCGCCAGGTGTGGCCGTACGTTGCCTTGTCGGTCTTATGCAGCAGGAAACCGGCCACATTGCGCAGGTACAGCCGCCAGAACCGGCCGATGGAAGTATTGGGCAGAAAGCCGTCGCGCAAAGCGCCCTGCGTGTAATTGAATCCAAGCTGCTTGATGATCGGACCGTTCAGGATGATGAGCGT
>JACQGO010000296.1 GCA_016199485.1 Betaproteobacteria bacterium | reverse complement strand
CACGGAGGGAGTGCACCAGTTGCTCAGCGGCCGTCAAGTCCCCGCTGGCGCCGGCTGGCGCTGAGGGGTGCCCTGGGGTTGGTCACCGGCCCCGCGTGGGGTTGGCGCGCCACCCCTCACCCGCTGCGCAAGCCCGTAACACAAGTGGACGGGAGCTTGCTTTGCTGCCCACGCCGGCCCACCTGCTTCCGCCTACGCGACCTCGCGGAGGCGACCGGTGCGCACGTCATAAACGAAGCCACGCACCGGAAGGTCCTTCGGGACGAGGGGGGAGGTGCGGATCGTGGCCACATCGTCGCGCACGCTCTGCTCGAGATCACCAAACGGCAGGAAGTCGATCCCCGAGGCGTCGGCACCCAAGTCACGACGCAACTGGCGCTGCAGTTGCTCGTTGCGGAACGTCAGCATGCCGCAGTCGGTGTGGTGGACGACCACGAACTCGCGCGTGCCCAGCAGCGCGTGGGAGATCGCCAGCGAGCGGAGGGCGTCGTCGCTCGCCCGGCCGCCCGCGTTGCGGATGACGTGGGCGTCCCCCTCCTGCAGCCCGAGGAACCGGGTGGGGTCCATCCGCGCGTCCATGCAGGTCAGGATGGCCACCCGTCTGGCCGGCGGGAGGGGCAGATCGCCCTTCGTGAACGACGCGGCGTACCGCTCGTTCGCCTGGAGCAGCTCAGTGGTCACACTCATGGTGGTCTCCTCTCGACGGACCCGTGGGGCAATGCTGCACTAACTCACGTCACATACTCCATAATGCGCCGGTTGGGCGCGAATGTCAACCGCCTCGCGCTGCCGGCGCAACGGGTACGGCTGACACGGCCCGCAGCACGACGACGTCGGATGGCGAGAGGACGCGGGCGACCCAGTACCCATCGCAGGGATTCTTGTCCGCCCGGATCGCGGCCGGCGATGTGCGGGAACGAGTGCCACTGCAGGCTTCCTTCCCGTTCCCGCAAGCAGAGGAGCCGGGAACAGGAAGGACCGGTCCAGCACGGTCTTGACCGACGACGGGCCGGCAGCAGCGCGGGTGCCGTTTCTTGGGGTGCTGCTCCGGAAATTGCGGGTTCCTGGGCTGTGCGAGAGCGGTTCCCGACGCCATGCCCCTCGGGAACGGGAAGGCACGGGTCACCTCGCGTCGGCGACCAGCGTGTGCGGCGTCCCATGCCTCGGGCTCGGCAGTGCCTGGTTCCGTCGTGGTCGGTCTGCGTCAGGCCTGGATGTCCCCGCCGAACGCGATCGCCCCATCACGGTATTGCACGAGGACGTCGAGGCCGCTCCGGGTGATCCCTCCCTCCGGGCAGCTACAGGTGACCTTGTGCGTGAAATCCAGGTTGATCCACTGGAAGTCGCACTGCTTCTCGATCGAGATCGGCGCGCCACAGACGCCCTGGGCGTAGGCCACCTTGTTCCTCTCGTTCGGGCAGGTGCAGTCCTCCGCCGTGCTGGTGCCCAAGGGCACGAACTCAATGCGCGTGCCGCAGGGACACCGCCAGATGTTGCCGCCCGTGAGCTTACAGGGCTGCGTATCGCCGACACACTGGAAGTCGAACGCGCCGGAGCCCCGATCGATCGAGGGTTCGCAGCTCCCGGTGGACGCTTGATTCCAGGTCATCTTGAAGCGCGTGACCTGGATCTTGCTCCCTTCCAGGGGCACGTAGTCGTACTCGAAGAACGCTTCAACGGTGCAAACGCCGGCACACGGCAGGCAACTGAGTGTCTGACGAAAGACCTTCCTGTCTGTAATCGCGCCCGTCGGCTGGGCCGCCGCGCGGGACACCGACGCCAGGTACGTGAGCCCGAATGCCGCGGGGAGCGACGTGAGCACCTGGAGCACCGGCCGGCGCTCGAGTTGGACGATCGGTCGCTGGGCGGGCCGCCGCTGGCCGCAACACGGCCTGCTGAGGGCCACGGACGTGGGATGGGTCCCGTGGTAGACGTAGGCCGCGGCGTGGGCCAGCACCAGGCCACAAAAGCTCGCCGCCACCAGCACCGCCACGCCGACCAGGAGCGCAGGCAGGCCGGCGACCGCCAGAACGAGCGCCAACGCAACGGAGCCCAGCGCGCCGAGGAGTGACGCGCGCATGCACCGCGAGCAGCGCCCGAGCTTCGACGAAACCTGCATGCGCACGCTGGTTCCCAGCAGCCTGAGTACGTTCATGATCTACCTCCCCAGAAGTATGCGATGACCTCCCCGGCCCCGCCCATTGGTACGAGCGGCAACACCGCCCCGGATCGCACCGGGCCGGTGTAGCGTACACCGGCTCCACCGAGGGCCACACTACGCTACACGACTGGTGTTGAGTTTGTATCGCCGTGTTTGTTGAGAAGTTGTTGAGAAGGTGTTGAGAAAGCCTTGAGTGGGTAGCGGAACCACAAAAGCGCCGCCTCTTCCGGGGCGGCGCTGTGCTGGCGGCGGGCGGGATGGCTGAGGCGAGGCACGCCAAGTAGGTCATGCTACGGGCTGGGGTTGTAGGTGCCGCCGCCCTTGCCAAAGTTGCAGGTGTTGCGCTCGTTGTCGTTCAGTTTGTTCTGCGCGGCCTCGACGCCGTCTGCCTCGAAGTACAAGAGGCCACAGGCGACGAAGCTGGACGGCGTGTAGTCGTTCCCGCGCACCGTGTTGCCCTCCAGGCGCGCCGTCGCGCCAAAGCCAATCTGGATGCCATTCTGGGCGATGTAGTCGATCGGTCCGGCGCCCGTCACGCTGTTGTTGGTGATCGTGGCCGCGACGGAGCCGTTGGCGGTGATGCCGTTCTTCTGGTACCGCGCCACCGTATTGCCGGAGATGGTCACGACGATGTCGGTTCCCGTGGAATTGAACGGCTCATTCCGCACCTGTTGAGCGAAGATTAGAACTGCCGGGGACGCAGACTAGATTTGCCGATTGAGTGGCGGACCGTGGCGCGGGCCCAGCATGGTGCTCTCACGAAGGAGAGCACCCTATGAAACGTGACCGGGAGGTCCATCGCATGTTGCGCGAACGCGCTAAAGGCCGCACGCAAGAGCAAGCCGCCGCCCGTGCGGGGATGAGTGTGCGGACGGCCGGCACCTATGAACGGCACGGCCAGCTCCCCAGCCAGCGGACGCAGCCCCGCACCTACCGCACGCGACCCAACCCGTTCGTTACTGACTGGCCGTGGGTGGTCAGCCAGCTCGAACGCGATAACGCCCTGCAGGCCACCACGTTGTTCGCCCTGCTGGACACGCTCCACCCCGGTCGCTACCAGGCAGGGCAACTCCGCACCCTTCAGCAGCATATCGCCGCCTGGCGCGCCCAGTACGGTCCCGGCCAGGAGGTCATCTTCCCCCAGCGCCATCTGCCGGGGGTGGACGCCCAGTCCGACTTCACCCACATGACCTCGCTGGCCATCACCCTCGGCGGGGTGCCCTTTCCCCATCTGGTCTTCCACCTGGTGCTCAGCTATTCCAATGTGGAAGCGATCCAGCTCTGCTTTTCCGAGAGCTTCGAGTCGCTGGTCGAAGGCGTCGAGACGTGCCTGTGGCACCTGGGTGGCGTCCCCCAGCGCCACCGCACCGACCATCTGAGCGCGGCCATCCATCCGCTGGACGCCGACGGCCGCGCCCTGGCCAAGGAGCGCTACAGCGCCGTGATGCGCCACTATGGCATGGAGCCAACCACCAACACCTTGGGTGTGGCGCACGAGAACGGGGACGTGGAGCAATCCCACCACCGCTTCAAGGAGGCGGTGGACCAGGCCTTGCGCGTGCGGGGCAGCCGGGACTTTCTGGACCGCTCCGCGTATACCCGCTTCCTGCAGACCATCGTCAGCCAGCGCAATCTCACCCGGCAGCGGCGCTGGGCCGAGGAGCAGGCGGTGCTGCGTCCCTTACCGGTGGCGCCATTAAGGCTCTGCCGCGAGCTGCGGGTGCCGGTCAGTCGCTGCAGCACCATCCAGGTGTTGCGCAATACCTACTCGGTCCCTTCCCGCCTCATCGGCACCACGGTGCTGGTGCGTATCCGGGCGGAGGTGCTGGAGGTCTCCCGGGGCACCGCCCACCTGCTGACTATGCCCCGTCTGGTGGGACACGGGCAGCACCGCATTGACTACCGACACGTCATCTGGTCGCTGGTGCGTAAACCCGGCGCGTTTGCCCAGTACCGCTACCGGGACGACCTGTACCATGGCTGCGCACCTGGCCTTTCGCCGGGCCTACGATGCGCTGTGCGCCAGCCGGCCACAGGGTGCCGCCCGGGACGACGTGCGCCTGCTGCATTTGGCCGCCAGTACCTCGGAGGCCGACGTCGCCGTGGCCCTGGAGCTGCTGCTGGACCAGCGCCAGCTGCCGAGCTTCGACGCCGTACGGGATCTGGTGCGCGATCCCGTTGTCGCCCGCCTGCCGGTGCTCGGGCCGGTGGTGCTGGACCTGGGCGTCTATGATCGCCTGCTGGCCACCGCCCATGCGTGACCCACCGCCCGGCGTGCACGCCGACAGGCACGCCGGCGTGCACGCCGACAGGCACGCCGATGGGCACGCCGACAGGCACGCCGATGGGCACGCCGATGGGCAGCCCGACCTCCGCACCATGTTGCGTACCCTCCACCT
>JACQGO010000314.1 GCA_016199485.1 Betaproteobacteria bacterium | reverse complement strand
GCCCACCATGTCGCGCGTGAGGGCGCGCGGCTCGTTTTTCGCGCGGTCCCACCACACGTAATCGCCCCATTCGGCGCGGAGCCGTTCCGGCGCCATCTGGCTGGTGTGAGATCCCGGCGGCGGCTCACGGTCCTGGGCGCCCAGCACCCGCGTATTCGTCAGGTTCGCGAGTTGGCCGCCGAAAACGTCCTGGGCGCGCAGGCACTTGAGCGTGTCCATGCGGACCAGAACCGGAAGATCGGTCCATTGCTTCATGTACTCGGCGTCGTAGAGCCGGTCGCGCAGGAGAACGTGCGCGAGGCCGAGGGCCAGGGCCGGCGTCGTGCCGGGCCGGACGATGATCACGTCGTCCGCCTTCGAAGCCGTAGCGGAGTACTCGCAGGCGATCACGACGACGCGCGTGCCCTTGATGCGCGCTTCAGTGAGCCAGTGCGAGTCGGGCATCTTGGTCGTGATCCAGTTCATGCCCCACGCGATCAGGAGCTTGGCGTTTTCCGCGTCGAACAGCTCGAAATCATTGGTCTGCTCGCCCGTCACCATCGGATGGCCGGGCGGCAGGTCGGTGTGGAAGGTGTAGGAATCCCAGGAACCGGAACCCTTGGCCTCCTGCGGCGGAACACCGCGGATATGGTGGTCAAGCAGCGCCATCGAACTGCCCATACGGAAGCAGCCGAAAATGCGGATCGCCCCCTGCATTGCCATGCCGCCGCGGAACTTCATGACGCGGGTGCCCGCGCCGCCGACCTCGCCCACCATGTCAGGGTCATAGCCCTGCGCGAGCAGGTATTGCTTTCCCCGCTCGCCGGAATAGGTCTTTGCGATGTCGTACAGCGCCAGCGCGTGGTAGCGGAAGGCTTCCTCGTGGGGCACCCTTATCCAGCTATCCCAGCCGCGCTGCATGAGTTCCCTGGCGGCCGCGCCGGTCCGAGGATCTCTCGGAAACCCTTTGTCCGCCCATTCCTTGAAGCCCTTGCGCAAGAAAGCGCCGTTGATGCGCCGGTCGCCGTAGAAGCGCCGTGCGAGCACCAGCCCCTTCTGGCAGCAGCGCGGGTCCCAGCGGTGGGAAGCGCGGTTGCCGTAGAGATCCTGCGCCTTGCCGTAGCCGTACGTGGGCTCGATCCGCACGACCACGTTGTTCTTGACGAAGGCGTTAAGCAGGCAGTTGTGGGTATCGTTCGGGCAGCACATGAAGACGAAGGTCTTGTCGTGCCGGTAGATGTCCCGGTACATGCGCTCCCAGTCCCGGTTCGGATAGTGCTTCAGGGGATTCTGCACCGAGACCGGCGCGAGATACCGGTACTGGGCGAACAGGTCCGCGGGACGGGTCATGGCGCCGAAGCCGGCCGCTCCTGCCATTTTCAGGAAACGCCGACGAGCGGGATTAATCGATGCAGATTTCATGCGGCGGTTCTCCATTTATCCACGATTCGCATGTTAGACGCCGGACCGTTGCGGAATTTGATCTACATCAACAAGAGCAAGCGCGCGAATGAGCGGCCCTGTCCCTGCTCAATAAGGGGTCATGGGCAGGCAACCGCGAGGCTCCCGGGCAGCCCGCGGCGTGAACAGATTTCGCCCCGGCGCCCGGCGCCGCGCGCCACAGTCATGAGGGATCGACGCGGCGGAACAGGGGCCGCAGCTTCACCGGAACGAGGTTGGCGATACGCTGATGGAGCAAGCGAAAAGCCTCCGTCGGCCGCGCCCCGAACAGGGGGTCCCTGTTGTCCCGAAAGGCGTTGTCGATCTCCAGCCAATCCTCGTGCGTCAGGTACCGGGATGCCGTCGCAAGTATTCGCTCTTCTTCGGTGCGCATGTGATCGAAGGTGAACGCGGCGTAGGCGTCCACGTTCGCGCAGAAGTTCGCGAGCCCCTCGGGGGCGCCGCCCTGGTAGTGCAGCAGCGCCTTTTCGAGCTGACGCATCATTTGCTCGCCACGGACATGCTCGGCCTGCAACGCGTCGAGCACGTGGTCGAGCGCCGCGGTGCGCCGGCGCAGCGCGCTGAACAGGTGCAGGTCCTCCTTCGGGTGATGGAACTGCTCGGGAAAGATGTCGATGTAATAGAGCATCGCCGCGAGCAGCTCGAAATCGGGAGCGGCAAGCTCGGCACGTACCGCATGCGCGAAGCGCTGCAGCGCATGCACCACCGCCCCCAGTGCGCGATGCTCGCTTTTGATGAGGCTGATCGCCGATGCGCCCGGGTCATCGGTTTGCACGGGTGTCCCCCTCGTGGGGAGGCTGCTGGCGCCCTGTGGCGCCGGAACGCGGCCTGTCATCGTCCATCAAAATCCGGTCCTGCACCGCGCAACGACTGCTGTTCAGCGCATCCTAAGGCCCGCGGGCGCGGTCAATTTTGATCTAGGTCAAAGGCGCCAACTCTTTGGCGGAACGTGAAAAAATGCGGGCCGGGGTTTGGGCCCGCGGGCGCCGGCGCCGTACAATCGCGCGATGATCCCGTGGCTCGGCGCGCGCGACCGTTTTCCCCCGGTGGAACGCGCGCTTGCGGAGCCCAACGGGCTGCTTGCCGCCGGCGCCGATCTCTCGGTGCCGCGCCTCATCGAGGCCTACCGGAGCGGCATCTTCCCGTGGTACAGCGACGGCCAGCCGCTGCTGTGGTGGAGCCCCGATCCCCGCATGGTGCTCATCCCGGCCGAGCTCAAGCTCACGCGCTCGCTCCGGAAGCGCCTCGCGAAGAGCGACTACGAGGTCCGCGCCGACACCGCTTTCGAAGCCGTGATCCGGGCCTGCGCCGCGCCGCGCGCCGGGCAGGAAGGCACGTGGATCACCGGGGAGATGATCGCTGCTTACACCGCGCTCGCGCGCGCCGGCCACGCGCACTCGGTCGAGACCTGGATCGGCGGCGAGCTCGCCGGAGGGCTCTACGGAGTGGCCATCGGGCGCATGTGCTACGGCGAGTCGATGTTCACGCAGGCACCCGACGCTTCCAAGATCGCGCTCGCGCACCTCGCGCGCCAGCTCGCGCGCTGGGGCTACGGCATGATCGATTGCCAGATGACGACTGCGCATCTGGCGCGCTTCGGCGCGCGCGAGATCCCGCGCGCGGAATTTATGCGAAAGCTCGCAACCTTGGTAAACTATCCGGACACGGCACGGAAGTGGCGCCTCGACGATGACTTATTTGACTGATTTCCCGCTGTCGGTGCTGCAGTTCTATGCGACCGCGCCCTACCCGTGCAGCTACCTGCCGGACCGGATGGCGCGCTCGCAGGTAGCCACCCCGAGCCATCTCATCGACGGCCCCGTCTACTCGGAGCTCGTGCGCGCCGGGTTCCGCCGCAGCGGCGCGTTTACCTACCGCCCGTACTGCGATCACTGCCGCGCGTGCGTGCCGGTGCGCATCCTCACCGAGGAATTCCAGCCCTCCCGCACCCAGCGCCGAACCTTGAAGCGGCACGGCTCGCTCAAAGCGCAGGTGCTGGAGCTCAAGTACAGCCCCGAGCACTACGCCCTCTACCTCCGCTACCAGTCGCGGCGGCATTCCGGCGGCGGCATGGACCAGGACAGCCGCGAACAGTACCGTCACTTCCTGCTGCAGAGCAACGTGGAATCGCGGCTCGTCGAATTCCGCGACAACGGCGTGCTGCGCATGGTGAGCATTGTCGATGAGTTGCAGGACGGCCTGTCCTCCGTCTACACTTTCTTCGATCCCGAGATCCGCGGCGCGAGCTTCGGCACCTACAATGTGCTGTGGCAGGTGGAGCTCTGCCGCAAGCTCGACCTGCCCTACCTTTATCTCGGCTACTGGATCGCGCAGAGCCGCAAGATGGCCTACAAGATCACCTTCCAGCCGATGGAAGGCCTGATCGACGGGCGCTGGCAACGCGCGACTCCTACCTAGCGGGGGGGGTTGCCGCCGCGCGGCCCCGTACCCCGTGCTGCTCTCTCCGGCCGGACTCGCGCTCGGCGCCCTGGTGAGCGCGGTCGCGCTTGCGGTTCCCCTCGTCCATTTTGCGCAGGCCACCATCGACAGCCTCCAACCCGCCGTGTTCGCGTTCGTCGCCGGAATTCCGCTCGCGGTCGCGTTGCCCTGTGTGTGGCTAAAGAGCGCCGCCGCGCGCGGCGGGCGGGCGGGGTCCCGGCTCGGCGCCGCGCTGGTGGTATTCCTCGCACTGCTGCTCGTTTTCCCCGCCGCGATGTTCGCGCTCGACCGCGCGCTCGCCACCGAGCCGGCCTTCCACGAAACCGTGAACGTCGTCTCGCACGAACAGGATGCCGGCGTCTCCCCGGTCAGGATCTGGGTGCGCACCCGCCACAGCGCCGACGGGGTGCTCGCGCTCCAGCTGAACGCCGACGAGTACCGCGGCGTCGCGCGGCGGGGCAAGCTTCAGCTCACTTTCCAGCGCGGCCGCTTCGGCATTCTCACGGTGCTCGGCTACGCGCTGCCGGAGCGTGACTGAGCGCAAGCCCGGTCCGCGCGGCCTTTTCGCGGCAACACCCGGTATCGTGGTGCGTCGCGGTAAAATATCGCCATGTCCTACTCCGCGCTGCGCCCGCTGCTGTTTGCGCTGGACGCCGAGACCGCGCATCACCTCTCGCTCGCCTCGCTCCGCCTGCTGTGCCGCGCGGGCGTGGTGCGCGCGCGCGGTGCGCACGCCGCGAATTGCGAGCGCCGCGTGATGGGTATCGCGTTTCCCAACCCGGTCGGGCTCGCTGCGGGTCTCGACAAGAACGGCGCGTACATCGACGCGCTCGCCACCTTCGGATTTGGCTTCCTCGAGGTCGGCACGGTGACGCCGCGCGCGCAGCCCGGCAACCCGCGGCCGCGGATGTTCCGCGTGAAGGAAGCGCGGGCGGTGATCAACCGCATGGGATTCAACAACGACGGAGTCGACCGCCTGGTTGAGAACGTGAAGCGCGCCGCGTTTCGTGGGGTGCTCGGCATCAATATCGGCAAGAACTTCGACACGCCGCTGGAGCGCGCGGCCGATGACTACGTCGCGTGCCTGCGCAAGGTCTACGCGCACGCGAGTTACGTCACGGTCAACGTGTCCTCCCCCAACACGCAGGACCTGCGCAAGCTGCAGCAGCCCGGAGAGCTCGCGCACTTGTTGGCGACGCTCAAGACCGAGCAGCGCAGGCTCGCCGACGTGCACGGCAGGTACGTTCCGCTCGCCGTCAAGATCGCGCCGGATCTGGACAGCGGACAAGTCAAGGCGATCGCTGGGCTGCTCGCGCAGCACGCGATCGACGCGGTGATCGCGACCAATACCACGGTCTCCCGCGAGGGTGTCTGCGGGTTCCCGCACGCGGGCGAAGCGGGTGGACTGAGCGGCGCGCCGCTGCGCGCCGCGGCCACGCGTGTCATCCGAGAGCTTGCCGGGGCGCTCGAGGGGCGCGTTCCGATCATCGGCGTGGGCGGTATCATGAGCGGCGTCGAAGCACGGGAGAAGATCGCCGCCGGCGCGAGCCTGGTGCAGCTCTACACCGGCCTCGTCTATCGCGGTCCCCGGCTCGTGGACGAATGCCTTTCTGCGCTGTGCAATGGGGGTCAATGATGCTGATCGGGGTGCCGAAGGAAATCAAGGACCACGAGTATCGCGTGGGTATCACGCCCTCCGGAGTGCGCGCGCTCGCCGCCGCCGGGCACCGCACGCGCGTGCAGCGGGACGCCGGCGCCAGGGTCGGCTTCAGCGACGAGACCTATCGCGCGGCCGGCGCTGAGGTCGTCGCCGCGGCGGCGGACGTCTACGCCGCCGACATGGTAATCAAGGTGAAGGAGCTGCAGCCCGCGGAGTTCGCGCTGACCCACCCCGGCCGGATCCTGTTCTGCTACCACCACTTCGCGCCCGACCCCGCGCTGCTCGACGCGATGCTGGAGCACAAGGTGAGTTGCGTCGCGTACGAGACCGTCACCGACGCGAGGGGCGCGCTGCCGCTGCTCGTCCCGATGTCGGAAATCGCGGGGCGGCTCGCGCCGCAGGTCGGCGCGTGGGCACTGCAGATGGCGAACCGCGGCAGCGGCGTGCTGCTCGCCGGGGTGCCCGGGGTCGCACCCGCGAAGGTCGTCGTGATCGGCGGAGGCACGGTGGGAGCGAACGCCGTGCGCATCGCGCTGGGGATGGGGGCGGAGGTTACGCTGCTCGACCGCAACGCCGAGCGCTGCCGCCGCCTGGAGGAGGTCTTCGGCGCGCGGCTGAAGACCGAGATCGCGCACGTGGAGTCGATCGCGTCCCGGGTACACGATGCCGATCTAGTAGTGAGCGCGGTACTCGCGCCGGGCAAGCTCGCGCCGAAGCTGATTTCGCGCGATGATCTCAAGCGCATGCGTCCCGGCTCGGTGATCGTCGACGTGGCGATCGACCAAGGCGGCATCTGCGAGACCTCGCGCCCGACCTCGCATTCAGCGCCGCTCTACGTCGAGGAAAACGTGGTGCATTACTGCGTGCCGAACATGCCTTCCGCGGTCGCCCGTACCGCAACCCTTGCGCTTGCGCAGGCGACGCTGCCGTACGCGCTCGAGCTCGCCGAAAAGGGTCTGCGCCGCGCGCTCACCGAAAACCGCGGGCTCGCGGATGGACTGCAGGTTCACGCCGGCCGCGTGACGCACCGGGAACTTGCACAGGACATCGGCCGCGAATTCGTTGCGCCGCTCGAGGCGCTCAGCGACATCCCGCGCTGACGCGGTGCGCCCCAGATCGCGCGGCGCCAAGTGCCGAATTTCAGGCGCCAGCGACGAATTTACGACAACGGCTCGCCACGAAGAGCAGCGCGGCGCACCGGAATCAGTTGTCCCATGTCGCCTGCCACTTCACAAGGTTCTGGATCACCCTCACCTCGGTTACCAGAGCGTTCAAGCCGACCGGCTTGGTGATGAAGCCGTCTGCGTTCAGCCGATAGCTTTCGATCATGTCTTTCTCCGCCCTGGAACTCGTCAACACGACGACCGGGACCGTGCACAGATCGGCGTCACCTTTCACTGCTGCGAGCACCTCGTGGCCGCTCTTGCGCGGGAGTTTGAGGTCGAGCACGATCACGTCCGGACGCG
>JACQGO010000313.1 GCA_016199485.1 Betaproteobacteria bacterium | reverse complement strand
GGGGCTCAGCGCCTGCCCGATGAACAATCCTAACGTCGTCATCGGCGGATAGACTCGCTCACGAAACGCCCCGACTTCCTCCTCGACCGCAGCCGCCAGCACATCAGCAGGCAGTACTTTGCGCATCGCCCGCGTCGGCTGATCGCCGAATTGCCGCCGAAACCGCGCAACCGCCTCGCGCAGGCGTTTTTTTGCTATCTTTACACATAGCTGATCCTCCTTGTTATCGACCGTGACTTCACATACCACGATCTTAACAACGTGAGGCTCTCAGCCACCTCTTCCCCCTGCCCCAGCACGGGGATGGGCTTAAGGTAGTGCCATGGGCGCCGGGCCCCAATGCGTCAATCTACCTGACCTTCGATCGCCCGGTACCGGTTGCGCCGCGTGAAATCGCTCAGACGAACACCATACCACCGTTCACGAGGATGCTCTGGCCGGTGATGTAACCGCCTTTTTCCGACGCGAGAAAGACGCACATCTCCGCGACTTCCTCCGCACGACCGCGACGGCCGAGCGGAACGTGCTCCTTCACCCAGCGGTCGTAGTATTCCGGGTCCAGCCTGGGCTGCTGGTCCCACTCCACGGGCCTGGGTATGTTTTCCATGTGGCCAGGGGCGACGTGGTTGCAGGTCACGCCGAACTCGCCGAACTCGTTGGCGATGGCGCGCGTGAACCCGATGACACCCGCCTTCGCTGCGGCGTTGGCGCACTTGTACTTCGAGCCGCGAATGCCGGCCACGCCGCCGATGTTGATCACGCGGCCCCAGCGCCGCGCGACCATCGGTTCGACGAACTCGCGCGTGCAGTAGAACGCGCTGTAGAGGCTGGTTTTCAGCACCTGCTCCCACCGTTCGTCGGTGGTGTCCCGCAGGCGCGCCATCGGCGCGATGCCGACGCAGTTGACGAGGATGTCGATCGCGCCGAACCGCGCGGCGGCCCTCGTGGCCATTTCCCTGACCTGGCTGCTGTCGGTGACATCGCCGATGAAGAGTTCAGAGTTGACGCCCGCTGCGCGAACGTCGGCAACGACCTTCTCGCCCTCGGCGATACTGCTCTTCACGTTGACCGCGACGTTCGCGCCCTCGCGCGCGAACAATCGCGCAATCGCGGCGCCGATGTTTCTTCCCGAACCGGTGATCAGCGCATTGCGCCCGCGCAACAGCATTCCTTTTCTCCCTTTGCGGTGTGTCTCGGCGCGCCGGGGATCACCCGCGCACCACGTCCATCAGCCGGCTCACGTTGTCGAGCCGTTCGAGGTTCCCCACCGTCTCGATCGACTGATCGCACCGCGCGCGGCCCAGCACGGGCTCGGCGCTGCCGCGGTACTTTTCCACCAGGTCGTCCCAGCTCGGCGGGGTCGCGGGTTCCCACGGGCCCTTGTCGACCTGCTCGGAGAACTCGCGGCCGTCCTTGAGCCGGATTTTCACCAGGCACCCGTAGGGCGCGTGCGGCGGGTTGTAGCCGTGCTTCGCGTATTCCGGCCACACCGCCATCCTCACGCGCTTCATCAACGCGACTATCCTCGGGTCCTTCACCTTCTCGTCGGAGAACGAGGAAATCACGACCTTGCCGTCGATGAGCGCGGTCGCCACGCAGAACTCCATGCTGTACTTCGCCTCGAACTTGCTGCGCGGCGAGGAAAACTTGAGGTAGTCGACCACCGCCGGCGTCACTAGGCATTCGACCGACTCGACGTCCTCGGCGCCGAAGCCATGCTTCCTGCTAAGGTCGAGCACGCCCTGGATGCCGTTGTGGGAGCGCGTGCATGCCGGGAATTTCTTGAGCGTAATGCCCGGTGACACGAACTCGAAGGGATCGCCCAGATGCTCGAGGATCGCCTCGCCGCTCGCGCCGTCGCCGAAGGTCTGCAGAAAGCCGTCGCGCGCTTCCAGCACGTCGGCGGGCCCGCTGTAGCCCAGGCTCGCGAGCATCGCGCAGGTGATGCCGTCGCGCGCCGCGCGCCCGGCGCCGTACGCCTTGCTCATGGTGCCCATCGCAGCGCGGATGCCCGAGGCTTCCGCGCCGGCGATGCCGAGCGCGTTCCCGGTTATCCCCGCATCGAGACCGAGCAGCTTGCCCGCAGCCGCCGCGGCGCCGAAGGTGTTGAGCACCGCGAGCGGGTGCCAGCCTTTCAGCTGGAACCCGGGCTTGACGCCGGCGCCGATCTTGTCGGCGACCTCGACGCCGATCACGTGCGCAAGCAGGACACCCTTGCCGGACGCGTGAAGCTCTTCGCCCGTTGCCCATGCCGCGGGGCAGATCGACACCGAGGGATGCGTCATCTGGATCACCGAGATGTCGCTGAAGCCGGCGATATCGCCCGCGGTGCCGTTCACCAGTGCCGCGTTGGGCGCGCTGGTCCTGAAACCCTGGCCGAGCACGGAGGCGGCCGGTTTGCCGCCCTGGTCCCTGACGAAGCGCACGAGGATCTGCGGCGCGGGCTCGGTCATACCGCCGAGCGCGATGCCGAGCGTGTCGAGAAACGAGTGCTTCGCGAGCCGGATGACTTCCTCCGGGAGATCTTCGTAACGGGTGTTGACGATGAACTCGGCGAGCCTGGCGGTGAGACCGGCCTGCCGGAGGTCCTTCACGTTCTCGCCGGCGCCCATTCCATGCTCCTGTTCGTACCCGCGGCGACCGTGGACAAGCAGCGGCGCATCAGGTGAGCTGCTTCGGCCTGCCGCGGATGAACCGGCGGCGCATGTGGAACTGCTCGGAGACGCGCGTATAGGCCGAGCCCGACAGCCGCCCGATGGGGTTGAGCCGCGCGAGGTCGACGTGATGGCGCTCGTCCACGATGCCCTCGTGGTAATGGAACAGCACGACTTCGCCGAACACGACGTGGTGACGGGTCCCGAAGTCCACGATTTTCACCAGCCGGCATTCCATCTGCACCGGCGCTTCCGCGATGCGCGGCGGACGCACCTTGACCGAGGGAATCCCGGTGAGACCCGCCTCGGCGAGCTCGTTCACCCCGGTCGGATAGTCGGTGGCGCAGATGTTCATGCGCTCGGCGATCGCCTCGTTGCAGATGTGGACCACGAACTCGGGGAGATGGCGCACGTTCTGTAGCGTGTCCTTCTCCGTACCGTCGCCCTGGTTGCCGACCGAGAACATCAGCATCGGCGGCACCGTGCCCACCATGTTGAACAGGCTGAACGGCGCCGCGTTCGGCCCGTGGGGTCCCAGCGTGGTGACGAGCGCGATCGGCCGCGGCACGATGCTGCCCGTCATCAGCTTGTATTGCGCTCGTTCTTCGAGCTGGTCAGGGTCGAATTGCATGGCTGGTTCCTGTCAAACTTCGTGCGAATGGTAACCGCACTCGGCCCCCAAGGACGCGGCGCAATTGTACGTCCAATTCAGTCCGCCTGAATGTTCGCTGCCTTGACGACCTTGGCCCATTTTGCGATTTCCGACTTCATGTACGCCGTGAACTGCTCGGGCGTGCTCGGTTCCGCCTCGAATCCGGCATCGGACAGGATCTTCGCCACCTCCGGCATCTTGAGCGTCCTGCCGATGTCCGTGTTGAGCCTGGCGATGACGGGCTTGGGGGTGCCCGCCGGCACCATCACTCCGTACCAGGTCGTCGCTTCGAAGCCGGGAAGCGTTTCCGCGATCGCCGGCACGTTGGGCAGCTCCGGCGAACGCTTGGCGCTCGTCACCGCGAGCGCGCGCAGTTTTCCTGACTTGATGTGCAGCAACGTCGGGGGCGCGCCGGCGAGCATCAACTGTATCCTGCCCGCCATGAGGTCGAGGAGCGCAGGTGGCGTGCCCTTGTACGGCACGTGGACCATGTTGATGCCCGCCATCATCTTGAGCAGCTCGGTCGCGAGATGAGTGCCGGTGCCGCTGCCGCCCGAGGCGTAGTTGATCTGTCCCGGCCTGGACTTCGCGTAGGCGATCAGCTCCTTGATCGACTTCGCGGGAAAAGAAGGGGGCACCACCGCGACGTTGGGCACGACTGCGACTTTCGTCACCGACACCAGGTCCTTCAACGGATCGAACGGCAGCTTTTTCTTGAGTATCGCGTTGTTCGCGTAGCTGCTTGACACCAGCAATATCGTGTAGCCGTCGGGCGTCGCCTTGGCGGCGAGATCCGAGGCGATCAATCCGGTCGCACCGGGCCGGTTGTCGATCACCAGCTGCTGTCCCCATGACTCGGTGAGCTTCTGCGCCATCGCGCGCGCCACGATGTCCGAGGCCCCCCCCGCAGGAAAGCCGAGGATGAAACGCACCGGCCGCGCGGGATAAGCATCCGCGCCGGCGGCGAGCCCCGAGTACGCAATGCCCGCCGCGGCGAGCAGCCGGATGACGAACCTTGCCGAGTTGCCCATGTT
>JACQGO010000315.1 GCA_016199485.1 Betaproteobacteria bacterium | reverse complement strand
TGCAGCCGACAGGGCGATAAACGTAGGCGGCCGTTTCCGCCGCCGAACCGAGCAGGTGGCGTTCCTCCGGCGTGGGCACGTACGCTTCCTTGCAGTGCGCGCACAGCACGCGCACCAGGCGCTGCGCGATCACGCCGATGATATTGCCGGCCATGATGTCGGGCTGTATGCCGATGTCGAGCAGCCGTGGGAAGGCGCCGAGCGCGGAGTTGGTGTGCAGCGTCGTGAACACCTGGTGTCCGGTCATCGCCGCGCGGAACGCCATCTCGGCGGTCTCCTGGTCGCGCACTTCGCCCACCAGAATGATGTCGGGGTCCTGGCGCATGATCGAGCGGATGCCGTTCGCGAAATCCATGCGCACCACTTCGTTCACGGAGGTCTGGCGCATCAGCGTCAGCGGGTACTCGACCGGGTCTTCGAGCGTCATGATGTTGACGGTTTCGTCGTTGACCTGCGCGAGCAGCGAGTAGAGCGTCGTGGTCTTGCCGCTGCCGGTGGGGCCGGTCACGACCAGGATGCCCTCCGGGCGCGCGAGCATGAGGTTGAGCTTGTCGAGCGTGTCCTTGGTGAGGTTCATGCGGTCGAGCGAGATGATCGACTTCTCGCGGTCAAGCACGCGCAGCACGACGTTTTCGCCGTGGACCGTGGGATGCGTCGAGACGCGGAAGTCGACGGGCCGGCCGTTGAGCGTCAGCGACAGCCGCCCGTCCTGCGGGGCGCGCGCCTCGGCGATGTTCATGTCGCTGATGACCTTCACGCGCACCGTGATCCCGGGGAGATAGGTCTTGTGCAGGCTACGCACCGTCTCCAGCACCCCGTCGATGCGGTAGCGGATGCGCAGGAAGGCATACTCCGGCTCGAAGTGGATGTCCGAGGCGCCGCGTTTCACCGCGTCGACCAAAAGCGCGTTTACCAGCCGCACGATCGGCTGGGTATACTCGTCGCCGCCCGCCTGCAGGCTCTGGTAGTCGATCTCTCCGGTTTCGATCTCGCGCAGGATGCCGTCGACCGAGAGCTCGTAACCGTAGAACTGGTCGATGTAGTCCTCGAGCTGGGCCTCGCCCGCGAGCAGCGTCTTGATTTCGACCAGCGGGCCCAGCATCGCGCGCAGCTGGTCCATCGCCACGACGTTGAAGATCTCGGTGGTGGCGACGGTGAGCAGCTGCTCGGTCGTGTCGTAGGCGATCGGCAGCATGCGGTGGCGGCGGGCGAAATCGCGCGGTACGAGTTTCAGCGCTTCGGAGTCGGCGACTACCTGCGCCAGATCGATCGACTCCTGGCCGATGGTACGCGCCATGATGTCACGGATGGCGTTCTCCGTGACGAAGCCGAGCCTCACGAGCAGGCGGCCCAGCGGAATGTTGTGGTGCTTCTGTTCGGCGAGCGCGATGCCCACCTGATCGGGCGTGACCAGACCCTGCTGGATCAGCAGCTCGCCTAAGCGGAGTTTCTTGCGTTGCTCGGCCACGCGCTCACTCCACTTGGGTTGAGAGCTTGGCGACGCGTTCCCGGACGGAATCGAGATTGAAGTTGGCGCGGCCCTTGGCCGCGGCGAGCTCGAGCGCGCGCTGATAGAAACCGAGCGCGAGCTTTCCCTGGCTCAGGTGTTCCAGCCCGATGGCCAGGTTGTAGGCGTAATCCGGGTTGTCGGGCTGCAGATGGAAGGCCTGGAAATACGCCTGCTGCGCCTGTGCCCAGAGCGACCGATCCGCATAGAGATTCCCGAGCGTGAAGTGGAGGAACGCCGAGGGCTCGCGCGCGATGAGCTGTTTCAGGCGCGTCTCGGCCGAGAGCGGATCCGCGCGGCCGAGCAGGGCGATCAGCCCCGCCTGCGCCAGCGCATGGCGCGGCTCGAGCTCGAGAACTTCGAGATAACGCCTGGTGGCGAGGTCGGCGTCGCCGCGCTGTGCCGCGATCGCGCCGAGCCCGAGCAGCGCGTCGACGTTTTTCGGTTCGCCGCGCAACACCTCGTTGTAGAGCGGTTCTGCTGCTTCGTGGCGTCCCGCCTCGATCGCGCCGAAAGCTTCAGCGAGCAGCGGGTTGACGGTTGCGGCCGCACCGCCCGTGCTCACCGTGATCTTATCGCGCACGGCGGGCGCCGCGGGCGCTGGCGCAGCAGCAGGCGCCGCCTGCGTGTCCGGTGCGCGCTGTTGCACCGCCTGCGGAGCGGAAGCCTCGAGGGCGGGCCCGGCGAGCAGCGGTGCGGGCAGCGCCGGTTGTGGGGCGGCGGCCGCGAGCGGAGCAGGTTGCGGCAGCTCCGCCTGCGCCGTCGCCGAAGGCGCGGGGGCCTTTGCGAGCGGAGAGGGTGCGAGCGGCTGCGGGGGCCGCGGCGCCTGCCGGATGAAAAGGCCGGGACTCGTGATCTGCAGGTAGACGTAGGCGCCGTAGCCGGTCAAGAACAGCCCCGCAAGCGTGCCGAACACAGTGATGGGATGACCGGAAACGTATGCCCAGACCCCGCGCCTCTGGCGGCGCGCCGCCTGCAGCACCGTTGCGGCCTGCGCCTGCTCCTGTGCGGCGGCACCCTGCTCGCGTAGCGGCGGCGCGGGGGCAGGCGGTTCGACCACGAGCCTGGGTTCGATCTTGGGCTTCCCCGGCGCAATGCCAGCGGCGGGACCGATCGGCTCCAGGGTGAGCTCGGCTTTTGCCTGAGGGGGTGCAGCGGACGGCTGCGGCTCGGCTTTCGCCGCGCCGCGGTCCTTGGCGGCCTTTTCCAGGGCTTTCATCAGCAGGCTCATCGCGCGGCACCGGTCCGCTCAGAAGGCTTCTCGGGTTGCGGCTTCGCGGGCTGGGGCAGGAAGCGCTGGAAGAACCTGAGCTCGTCGCTCTCGAGCGTAGGATTGTTGATCACGGTAGGGCGCAAGAAAATCACCAATTCCGTTTTGATGACCCGTTCGTCGCGGAAGCGGAACAATTCGCCCACGGACGGGGCGTCCGCCGCGCCCGGCACGGACGCGCGGTCGCGCCGGGTGTCGTCCTGCATGAGGCCGCCGAGGATCACGGTCTGCCCGCTGCCCACCTGCAGCACCGATTCCATCTCGCGCACCTGGATTTCCGGGACGGGGTTGGTGATGTTGAACCTCGCCAGATCCGGATTGGGATCGTTCTTGAAGCGCAGCACCCGCGAGATGGTCGGCCGCACCGTGAGCGACACCCGGCCGTCTTCGGCGACTTGCGGCGTCAGGCTCAGGATCATGCCGACGGGCACCGTCTGCGGCGTGGTGTTGAACGTGGTGAGCGACTGCGTCTGGCTCTGCGTGGTCTGCGCCTGCACGTTGAAGTAGACGACGTTGTCCACCACCTTCAGCATGGCGGTCTGGTTGTTGAGCGTCATCAGCTTGGGGCTCGAGAGCACACGCGTCGTTCCGAACTCGTCGAGCAGCTTGACGGTGGCGCTGATGTTGCCTACCTGAGAATCCGGATTGGCGTAGCCGATCTGGAACAGGTTGCCGGCCACGGTCGGCGCAAAGCCGCCGAGCAGCCGCTGGGTGAGCGTAATGCCGCCGCTCACCGCGAGCCGGCTCCAGTCGATGCCGCCCTGGTAGCGGTCGGAGAGCGTCACCTCGGCGATCGTCGCTTCGATCAGTACTTGCCGTTGTGAGGCGTTGGTGAGGCTGTCGACGTGCTGCTGGATGAGCTGGTGCTGGTGCTCGGTCGCGAGCACGCTTACCGTGCCGCTGACCGGGTTGATCACGATCTCGTCGCGGATCTCGCCGGGCACTTGCGGCGGCTGGCCGCCGAACGCGGTGGTGAACAGCGTAGTCGCTGCGGCGCCGGCGCGCGCCACGGCTTCCGCCTGCTGCAGCCGCTCCTCGCGCGCAGCCTTGAGCGCCTCCGCGCGCGCCGCCCTGTCTTCCGCCGTCTGGCGGAGGCTGCGGGTGGCGGCGAGAATAGCGCGAATGTTGTCCCGCAGCACGTCCCAGAAGTTGTTTCGCGACACCGTGTTGACGACGGTGCTTGAAGTATTGATCGCGCCGCCCGCTCCACCTGCGGCCCCGGTCGCCCCCGGGGCGCCGCCCGTGCCCGCGCCGGTAATCTGTCCGGACACGGCGATGGTGGAGGTCGCATCCCGCGACATATTCACGTAGTTGACGCGGTAGGTCTTCATGTAGGGCGTGTCGGGCGACACGATGATGGTGTTGCCTTCCTTCCGATAGCGCATGTTGACCTGCTTCGAGATGCGCTCGAGAATCGCCGGCAGCGTCTCGTTGATCGCATTCAGGCTCACCAGGCCCTGGAGACCGGGGTGAATGTCGACGTTCTGCTTGGTGTCGCGCGCCAGCGCAAGCAGCAGTTCCTTGACCGGTACTTCGTTCACCACCACGCTGTAAGTCTGGGGTTTCACCGCGGGCTTTGGCGGAGGCACGAAAGCGCTCACCTTCGCGGGCGGAGGGATCTCCTTTGGGGGCTCCGGGCTGACCTTGGGCGCCGTGATATGTCCCTCCGACTCCGGCAGCGTCGGCACGCGCTGCGCACAAGCGGCAAGCGCTGCGCACGCCGCGACACCGATCCAGGCCTTGCGGAAGAAGCGCACGGAGCCGGCGCTGCGGGCCCCGGCTCGCGGCTGCTCACGCCGATCGGCGCGAACCGGATCGCCGGGCGATAGGGCTGCTGATCGCGTCATTCGACTCTCCCCACAAGTAAGCTTACCCCCAAACACGCCGCAAGGCCCGCGCCATGTCGTCAGCCCGTCTGATGCTGCTTGATTTCTGCCCGTATCCCCTGCACCGTGCGCAGTATCGGTCGGTATGCTTTCAATGACGCCGGCAATTTGGCAAGCGCTTCCCGCGCCGACCGGCGATCGCTGAAGCTGCCGTACAGGACGGTCAGCGACGGTTTTTGTTTCGCAATGGTACGATACACAAAAACCTTATTCATTTCAACGAATTTCCCAACGACATTGAGATGGTTCTTTAGCTGCTCCGGTTTGCCCGTGCCGAACAGCTGTATGCTGTAAGTCGTGTGGTTCTCGCCGGCCAGCCACTCCCGCGTCGCTTTCAGGCGCTGTTCGAGCAGATCCCTCGCAGCGCCCGGCGCAGCTTGTAGGGCGTCGGCAGTGCCGGTCGCGGCGGCTGGCGGGACGCGGCTCACCGGCGCGGCTGGGGTCGCCATGGCTGCCTGAGGGGGCGCGGCTTCCGCGGAAGCCGCGGCCTGCGGCTCCGCGCCTGAAGGCTGTTTCTCACCCGGCGCCGTTGCCGCGGGTGCGGCAGGCGTTGGGGGAGGTGCTTCGGGCGTGGCCGAAGCAGGGACCTGGCCGGGCAGAGATGTGGCGCTTGCGGGTGGCTCCGGCGCGCCGCGAGCAGCGGCGGGAGGTGCAGGCTGCGCCGCTGCGAGCCCGGCGGTATCGTCCCGACTTGCCGTCGTTTGCGCTGCGGGGCCTTCGCGCCTGCTCGCGGTGGCCGCGGACGGTTCCGCGCTCGCCGCCTTGCGCTGCGCGGCCGCGGTATCCGCTTCGCGAGGAAGCAGCGCGTAAAGTGCGACAGCGGCCGCGACGCCGGCCGCCACCAGGGCCGCCCCCCAAGCCCAGCGTAGCGCCGCGCTGCGCGGGAGGTTGTCGCTGAATTCGCTGTCGCGTACCGCGGCCTTCGCGTGCTGGAGCCTGATGGTGTGGGTGTTCTCGGCGAACGCCGCGAGCAGCGCCTTGTCCGCGATCAGATTGACGCGCCGCGTCAGTCCTGCGGAAGCGCGCGCGATATAGTTCACCACGGCTTTGCCGAAGAGATCCGGGCCGCGATACCCTGCGGCGCGCAGCCGGAACATCAGGTATTCCCGGATTTCCGCGGCGGTGAGCGGAGTCAGACGGAAGCTGTGGGTGATGCGCTCGCGCAACTGCCGGATATGAGGCTGGCGCAGGTTGGCGTCGAGCTCGGGCTGCCCGAACAGCACGATCTGCAGCAATTTGTCGTGCTGCGTCTCGAGGTTCGACAGCAGGCGTATCTCTTCCAAGGTGGCGAGCGGCATGCTCTGCGATTCTTCGACGAATATCACGACGCGCCGCCCCTGGGCGTGGCGCTCGAGCAGGTAGCGGTGCAACGCCTGCATCGCTTCCAGCCGCGATGCCTCATGGGCGACCTTGAGCTGCAGCTCGAGGGCGATCGCATGCAGGATTTCTTCCGGCGAGACGCTGGGATTGGCGAGATATACGGTCTCGATGTTGGGCGGCAGGCGCGTTTGCAGCATGTTGCACAGCATGGTCTTGCCGCTGCCCACCTCGCCGGTGACCTTGATGATGCCTTCGCCGTGGGCGATCGCGTAGACCAGCGCCTCCAGGATCGGGCCGCGGTTGCCGCCGCCGAAGAAAAACTCGGTGTTGGGAGTGATCCTGAACGGCGCCTGGGTCAATCCGAAATGGCCGTAGTACATGGGTGGACTGTCCTCAGGAGCCGCGCCTGGACGCGGCCCGGTTACCTGCCCAGCGGGCGCGTCGGCCTGCCCAAATCGGCTGCGTCAGCATAGTTCTGCATGCGGCTGTAGAGCGTCGTGCGATGGATGCCGAGCAGCCTCGCCGCCTGCGTAAGGTTGCCCTGCGTGATCGCGAGCGCCGCCTCCACGTAGCCCTTCTCCCACTGTTGCAGCGTGGAGTCGAGGCTGAAGTTCTTCTCGAGCTGCAGATGGCGCTTCGCCGCGTCCAGGATGCTCCTGAAATCCTGTACGCCGGCGAGCCCCGGCAGCTCGACATCCATGCTGTCCATGTCGAGTTCCGACTGCAGCTGGTCGGCACCGACTTGTTGTCCGGAGTACTTGGTGGCGAGCCGGATCACGATGTTCCGGAGCTCGCGCACGTTGCCGGGAAAGCTGTAATCGAGCCACAGCGCGAGCGCCGGCTCGTCGAGCCCGAATGCATCGACCTGCGCCTGGCGCGCGTAGAACTCGCGGAAATGGTCGAGCAGCGCGCGCCTGTCCTCGCCCAGCTCGCGCAGCGGCGGCACGTTGATCGTGAACACCGAGAGCCGGTGATAGAGATCGGCGCGGAACCTCCCGGCCTTGATTTCCTGGCGCATGTCCCGGTTGGTGGCGGCGATCACGCGCGCGTTGCTCACGCGGCTCTGCGTTTCCCCGACGCGCTGATATTCGCCGTTTTCCAGCACGCGCAGCAGCTTCGCCTGCAGCTCGAGCGGCAGTTCCCCGATTTCATCGAGAAACAGCGTGGAGTCCCTGGCGTCCTCGAAGTAGCCGGCGCGCGAGGCGGTGGCGCCGGTGAAAGAGCCCTTGCAGTAGCCGAACAGCGTCGGCTCGACGAGCGTGGGCGAGATCGCGGCGCAGTTCAGCGCGAGGAACGGCCGCGCGGCGCGCGGGCTCAGCCGGTGCAGCGCTGCCGCCACCAGCTCCTTGCCGCTGCCCGACTCGCCCTCGATCAGCACCGGGAACGGCGCGTCGGCGAACTGCGCGATCTGCTGGCGCAGCTTCTGGATGGGAAGGCTCAGGCCGAGCAGCCCGGCGTCGGTCCCCGCGGCGCCGAGCTCGGCGTCGCGGATCGCGAGCGCGCGCGCGAGCAGTTGCTTCAACCGCTCCGGCTCGGCGGGCTTGGCGATGAACTCGACCGCGCCGAGCGTGCGCGCGTGCCGCGCGTTTGCTTCGTCGTTCTGGCCGGAGAGCACCAGGATCTTTATGCCGGGGGAATAGGCGATCAGCTCGGCGATCAGGCGGAAGCCCTCGTCGGGCCGGTGCGGCGTGGGAGGGAGCCCCAGGTCGATCAGCGCGAGCTGCGGCGGGGTGTCGAGCTGCCGCAGCAGGCTTTTCACCTGGGCGCGCGACTCGGCGACGTATACCGAGAAGTCCGTGCTCAGCACGAAGTTAAGGGTATCGGTGATCAGCGGATCGTCGTCGACGATCAGCAGTTCCGGCTTGCTTCTGTCCGGTTTGTCCAAACCTTCCTCCGCTGGCGCCCCTCACGCAGGGGGATATTGTGCCAGATAGTAGGCCGCCGCGCGGGCAGTCTCACGCCGGGGTGCCGATGCAGCGCAGGAATGCCTGTTCCAGGTCCGGCGCGCCGAACCGCTCGCACAGTTGCCGCGGCTCGCCCGCGAACAGCATTCTGCCCGCGTGGAGCACCGCCATGCGGTCGCAGATTTCCGCGACGTCGGCGAGCGCGTGGGACGTGAAGAACACGGTGCGGCCCGCGCCGCGCAGCTTGCCGAGGCTCGATTTGAGCAGCGCGCGGGCCTTGGGGTCGAGGCCGCCGGTCGGCTCGTCGAGAACGTAGAGGTCCTTACCCGAAAGCAGGCAAGCGCCGAGGCCCAGCTTCTGCGTCATGCCCTTGGAAAAAGCGCGCACCGGTCGCATGAGCGCTTCGCGGTCGAGATCGAGTGCCGCGAACATGCGTTCCACCTGCTGCGGCTCATATGCCGCCGAGTGCAGGGTCAGCATGTACTCGAGGAAATCGCGCCCGGTGAGGTAGTAGGGCGGAACGAAGCGCTCCGGCAGAAACGCAAGCTTCGCGCGTGACGCGGTCACGCGGTGCGGAGTGCCGAAGATCTCGATCGCGCCGGAATCGGCGAGACAGAAGTCGAGCAGGCACTTGATCAGGGTCGTCTTGCCGGCACCGTTGACGCCTACCAGCCCGAAGAATTCGCCGCGTCTCACCTCCAGGCTGAAATTTACGAGTGCGGGGGCCCGCCCGTAGGATTTTGACACCTCGACAAAGCGCAGCGCGGCTTCGTCGCCCATGAAATGGCCTTTCTCCGTGTCGCCGGCGGCAAGAGTCCCTAACACAATGAAACACGCGGTGCGTTTCATTATGTTAGGGACTCTAAGGTATCGCAAATGCCCTCGTGCCACAAGGAAGCGAAGGGCGAGCGGTATCCCGTTTCACCGACGCGTGGCGACCGCCCTCAGGTCTGGCCGATCACCTCCCAGGCGCTGTACGAGCTGTGCCAGCCGAGATCCACGATCGCGCGCCGGCAGTTGAGGATGAGCGTTCTCGTGATGCCCTCGAGCCACGCGGGTTCCCCTCCCCACCCGGAGAGCTTCCACGCTGCGTTCAGCCCCGCGCGCGCGATGAATGCCGGCAGCGGAATCGCCACGCGATGGCGGCGCTTGACCGCTTCCCTGAAGCTGAAGTTTTCCTCCACCGCGAGGTTGAACGCGCCGCGCGCGTCACTCTTGAGCGCGAGCAGCACCGCTTGCGCGACGTCGTCCTCGTGGACGCACTGCAGCAGCGGTTCCGGCTGCGGCAGTTGGAGGTAGCAAGGCTGGCGCAGCAGCGACTTGAGCAGCGGCTGGGCATGCGGCCCGAGGATGACGTGCGGCCGCAGCCGCACGCACTCGGGAAACTCGATCTCCAGCATGTGCTCGAGCTGCGCCTTGTGCTGGCCGTAGAGAAAATGCGGCAGGGGATCGAGAGGAGCGATCTCGGCGACGTGCACGCCGCTGCCGTACACCGCGGCGCTCGATATGTGAATGAGCCGTGCGACGCCGGCGCGCCGCGCGGCATAGAACACCTTGCGGCTGCCGTTCACGTTGATGTCGAACATCTCGGCCGGGTTCATCCTGCCGCGCAGCACGACGAATGCGAGATGGACCAGCGCGTCGTGACCGGCGAGCGCGGCTTCCAGTCCCGGATCGCGGATATCGAGCTGCCGCGCGCTGAACTTGGGATGGTGGAACGCCGGAGGGGCGAGGTCGAGGCCCGTGATGCGCTCCACGTCCGGGTCGGCCGCGAGCCTCGGCAGCAGCGCGCGCGACAGGCACGAACTCGACCCGGTGACGAAGACGTTCATAGGATTCAGGATTCGGGATTCGGCATCGAGTTGTCGGGTTTTGCTCGGCTCCAGGCGCTTCTGGTCTCTTGCGGTGGCGGCGGATCACCCTCCGCCCGGCCCCGGGGTTCTCAGTAGTGGTTCCTGGCCGCTCGCCCCTGGATCCCGGATCCTGAATCCTGCATCAAAGTAGAACCAGGTGAAAGCCTGTCTTGCAAGCAGCCGGCGAATTCGATCTGCTCGAGCAGCTCGCGGTAGGCGTCGCTTTCGCTGCGCCCGAGAAAGGGAGGCTGCGCGATTTCGTAGAACAGATCGAATTGCATAGACGGGGGCCGCGGCGGTGTGCCGCTATCATGCCAGCCCGGGAGCACAATTTCCAAGGACATATTGCCGCAAGCGGTGCGCAGCCGCGTTGTTGCATGGCCGTGAAGTAGTTTAAAATCACCGTTTTTCATACCCTGCCCCGTGCGCGCGGCGTTTCAATCGGCAATGGAGAACCTGGTCGAAGTCAAGGACGTGAGCTTTACCTACGACGTGCGCCCGGTGCTCCAGCGAATCAACATGACCGTGCCGCGCGGCAAGGTGGTCACGATCATGGGGCTCTCCGGCTGCGGCAAGACGACGTTGCTCAGGCTGATCGCGGGCTGGCTCAAGCCGACCGCCGGTGAAGTGCGGGTCGCGGGCCGCGCGACGCACGAGCTCACGCACGACGAGATCTACGAGATGCGCCGCAAGATGGGCATGCTGTTCCAGTTCGGCGCGCTGTTCACCGACATGTCGGTGTTCGACAATGTCGCGTTTCCGCTGCGCGAGCACACCGGTTTGCCCGAATCGATGATTCGCGACCTGGTGATGATGAAACTGCACGCGGTGGGACTGCGCGGGGTGCATCGCCGCATGCCGGCGGAGCTGTCGGGCGGCATGCAGCGGCGGGTGGCGCTCGCTCGCGCCATTGCGCTCGACCCGCTGTTGATCATGTACGACGAGCCGTTCACGGCGCTCGACCCGATCTCGTTCAGCGCGATCGGGCATGTCATCCGGCGCCTCAACGACACGCTGGGCGCGACCTCGATCGTGGTGACGCACGACGTGCAGGAGACGCTGCCGATCGTGGATTACGTCTATTTCATGTCGGACGGCGCGGTGGTGGCGCAGGGCACGCCGGACGACATCCGCAACTCGCGGGAGCCGTTCGTGCACCAGTTCGTGTGGGGCGAGATCGACGGGCCGATGGCGTTCCACTACCCCGGCGCGCCCTATCGCGAGGAACTGCGCCTGGAGCCCGCGCATGGTTGAGCGCGCCGTGCGGGGTCTGCGCGTCGTCGGCCACCGCGTGGTCAACAGCGTCTGGCGGCTGGGCTACGCCAGCCGGTTCTTTTCGTTGACGCTGCTCAAGTCCGCGACCAGCTTCCGCCGCTTCCATCTCACGATCAAGGAGATCTACTTCACCGGGGTGCTCTCGCTCATCATCATCATTGTTTCGGGCCTGTTCGTCGGCATGGTGCTCGGGCTGCAGGGCTACGAGACGCTGCAGAAGTACGGCTCGGCGGAGGCGGTCGGCACGCTGGTCGCGCTTTCGCTCACGCGCGAGCTCGGTCCGGTCGTCGCGGCGCTGCTGTTTGCGAGCCGCGCCGGCTCCGCGATGACCGCCGAAATCGGACTGATGAAGGCGACCGAGCAGATCGCGGCGATGGAGATGATGGCGGTCGACCCGATCGCGCGCGTCATCGGGCCGCGCTTCTGGGGCGGCGTGATCTCGATGCCGCTGCTTGCCGCGATGTTCAGCGCGGTCGGCGTGTTCGGCGGCTATCTGATCACGGTGGTGCTGATCGGGGTCGACGAGGGGGCGTTCTGGTCGCAGATGCAGAACGCCGTGGATTTCCGGCAGGACATCGTCAACGGCGTGATCAAGAGCGTGGTGTTCGGGGTGGCGGTGACGGCGATCGCGCTGTTCGAGGGCTACGACGCGCCGCCGACCGCGGAAGGCGTGTCCGGGGCCACCACGCGCACGGTGGTCACCTCGTCGCTGGCGATACTGGGGCTCGATTTCGTCCTGACGGCGTTCATGTTTCGGGGAGCTTAAGCACATGGAGCGGACTGTTCTCGATTTGTGGGTTGGCGTGTTCGTGGCGGCCGGCATCGCGGCGTTGATGGTACTCGCACTGAAGGTCGGCAACGCCAGCACGACCTTCAACATGGGCGAGACCTACCGGCTCACCGCGGACTTCGACAACATCGGCGGCCTCAAGGTGAGGGCGCCGGTGAAGAGCGCGGGGGTGGTGGTCGGGCGCGTCGACGACATCCAGTTCGACAACGAGCGCTTCAAGGCACGCGTGGTAATGAAGATCGACAGGCGCTACCAGTTTCCCAAGGACACCGCGGTGTCTATCCTCACTTCGGGCCTGCTCGGCGAGCAATACGTCGGCCTCGACGCGGGAGGCGACAGCGCGACGCTCAAGGACGGCGAGACCTTCAAGATCACGCAGGGCGCGGTGGTGCTCGAAAAGCTCATCAGCCAGTTCCTCTACAACCGCGCCGCCGAAGGCGGGGCGAAGTAACCATCATCGAGACAGTCACGGAGGGGTGACATGAGACGATTACTGATTGTGATAGCATGCGCGGCGCTGCTCGCAGGCGCGCCGCTCGGCGCGGCCGAGATCATGGCGCCGGACCAGCTTGCGCGCAGCGTGACCGAGGAAGTGCTGGCGATCGTGCGTGCCGACAAAGACATCCAGGCGGGCAACCAGAAGAAGGTGCTCGATCTGGTCGAGAGCAAGGTCCTGCCGTATTTCAACTTCGTGCGCATGACGCAGCTCGCGATGGGCCGCAACTGGCGCCAGGCGAGCGCCGAGCAGCAGAAGATGCTGGTGGCCGAATTCCGCGCGCTGCTGGTGCGCACCTACACCACCGCGTTCACGCAGTACCGGAACCAGACGGTCGTTTACCGGCCGGTGCGCGTGCACCCGGGCGACACCGAGGTCGTGGTCAGGTCCCAGATCAACCAGCCGAGCGGGCCGCCGGTGGGAGTCGATTACAGCATGGAGCGGACCGACAAGGGATGGAAGGTCTACGACTTCGCGGTCGAGGGCGTCTCGCTGGTGCAGAATTACCGCAACACGTTCAACTCCGAGGTGCAGAGGAGCGGCGTCGAGGGCCTGATCAAGGTGCTTGCCGAAAGGAACCGCCAGCTCGCGAGCCAGACGCGGGTAAGCAGGAAATGATCACGTGCAACGGCGGCCGCTGCACGGTGCAGGGGCCGGTCACCATGGGCAACGTCGTGGCGCTCGTTGCGCAGGGCAAGGAGCTGTTCACCGCGCCGCACACCACGGTGGACTTCGCCGCGGTCACCGAAGTCGATTCGTCGGCGGTGAGCCTGCTGCTCGAGTGGCGGCGCGAGGCGGCCCGCGCGAACCGCAAGATCACCTTCGTCAACCTCCCGGATAACCTGAAGAGCCTCGCCACCGTTTACGGCGTGGCGGATTTAATCGCCACCGATGCGTGAGGCGCGAGCCGCAAAACGTAAGGCGCGGCGTGCAACGCCTTTGCTCCTCACCCTTTACTCTTCACCCTTCACCCTTCACTCTTCACGCGTCACCCCATGACGGTTGCGGCGATCCGGGTCGAGCAGGTTTCCAAGAACTACGGTGCGCTCGCGGCGCTCTCCGGCGTGAGCCTGGAGATCGCGCAGGGGGAATTCTTCGGGCTGCTCGGTCCCAACGGCGCCGGCAAGACCACGCTCATCAATGTCATCGCCGGACTCGTTTTTGCCACGACCGGAACCGCGCGCGTGATGGGATTCGACGTGGTGGCCCGCTACCGCGATGCGCGGCGCATGCTGGGCGTGGTGCCGCAGGAACTCGTGTTCGATCCGTTCTTCACGGTGCGCGAGGCGCTCACCATCCAGTCCGGCTATTTTGGCCTTGCCGACAACCGCGCCTGGATCGAGGAGGTGATGCACCATCTCGATCTGACCGAGAAGGCCGACACCAACATGCGCGCGCTCTCCGGCGGCATGAAGCGCCGCGTGCTGGTGGCCCAGGCGCTGGTGCACAGGCCGCCGGTAATCGTGCTCGACGAACCGACCGCGGGCGTGGACGTCGAGCTGCGCCAGGCGCTGTGGCAATTCATCCGGCAGCTCAACCGCGACGGGCACACCGTGGTCCTCACCACGCACTACCTCGAGGAGGCGGAGGCGCTGTGCCAGCGCATTGCGATGCTCAAACAGGGGCGCATCGTCGCGCTCGACACCACGCACAACCTGCTGCGCATGTTTTCCGGCTGTAACGTGAGGCTGAGGCTCGCGCCGGACCGCCTCCCGGAGCGGCTCGCGCAACGCGTGACGCAGCGTCTCGAAGGCGGTTACCGGCTCGCGCTGCGCGACTACGTGGAGGTCGAGCAGGTGCTCGCCGAGCTGCGCGCGGGCGGCATCCAGGTGCAGGAGTTGGAGGTGACTCAGCCCGACCTGGAGGAGGTGTTCGTGAGGATCATGAACGAGGATACGGGGCCGGGCGCGCGCAACGGCAGCTCGCGGATCGTCGACTGGGGCGCGCCCCAGGACTGGCAATAAGAGCGGGCTCTAAAGGTGGTGCATTCGGTGACAGGCTCCCAGCCCGCCGCGTTGCGCGGATTCTATACCCTGTTTTACAAGGAATGGCTGCGGTTCTGGAAGGTGAGCGTGCAGACGGTGCTCGCCCCGGTGCTCACCGCGCTGCTCTACCTGCTGGTGTTTGGGCACACGCTGCGCGAGTACGTCGAGGCTTTCCCCGGCGTGCCGTACACCGCGTTCCTGGTCCCGGGGCTCGCGATGATGTCGGTGCTGCAGAACGCGTTCGCCAACAGTTCCTCGAGCCTGATGCAGTCGAAGATGACGGGCAACATCATCTTCGTGCTGTTGCCGCCGCTCTCGCACCGCGAGTTCTTCCTCGCCTATCTGCTCGCGGCGGTCGCGCGCGGCCTGGTGGTAGGCTGCGGGGTGCTCGTGGTCACCGTGTGGTTCGTCGACCTGCCGTTCGCCGCACCGCTGTGGGCTCTGGCGTTCGCGCTGCTCGGCAGCGGCATCCTGGGAACGCTCGGCGTCATCGCCGGCATCCACTCGGAGAAGATCGATCAGGTCGCCGCGTTCCAGAACTTCATCATCCTGCCGCTCACGTTCCTTTCCGGCGTGTTCTACTCGATCCATTCGCTGCCGCCGTTCTGGCAGCGGCTGTCGCACCTGAACCCCATCTTCTACATGATCGACGGTTTCCGCTACGGGTTCTTCGGCCGCTCCGACGTATCGCCGTACGTGAGCCTTGCGATTGTCGCGGCGGCGTTCCTCACCTTATCATTATTCACCCTGTGGCTGATCAGGATCGGCTACAAGCTCAGGCGATGATCTCCCCCGGCGACGTCAAGGACTGCATTGCGCGACGGCTTCCCTGCGATCACATCGAGGTCGACGGAGACGGCCATCATTTCGAGGCCGTCGTGGTGAGCGGTGCGTTTCGCGGCAAGTCGAAGATCCGGCAGCACCAGCTGGTCTACGGCGCGCTCGGCGACCGCATGCGCGGGGAGATACACGCACTGTCGATCAAGATCTATACACCCGAGGACTGGGCGGGGCGGTAGATGGACAGGCTGGTGATAGAAGGCGGTGTGCCGCTGCGGGGCGAGGTCCGCGTGTCCGGGGCGAAAAACGCGGCGCTGCCGATACTCACCGCGGCCCTGCTTGCCGGCGAGCCGCTGCGGGTGGCGAACGTCCCGCATCTGGGCGACGTGACCACGATGCTGGGCCTGCTCGCCCGGATGGGTGTCGCGATTTCAGTCGACGAGAAGCTCGGAGTCGAGCTCGGGGCCGGTCGCCTCGACAACCCCGTGGCGCCCTACGAGCTCGTCAAGACGATGCGCGCATCGATCCTGACGCTCGGCCCGCTGATCGCGCGTTGCGGCGAGGCGCGCGTCTCGCTGCCCGGCGGCTGCGCCATCGGGCTGCGGCCGGTCGACCAGCACATCAAGGGGCTGCAGGCGATGGGCGCCACGATCGCGATCGAGCACGGCTACATCCTCGCGCGCGCCAGGCGCTTGCGGGGCGCGCGCATCTTCATGGATCTCGTCACTGTGACTGGCACCGAAAACCTGATGATGGCGGCGGCGCTTGCCGATGGCGTCACGGTGATCGAAAACGCGGCGCGCGAGCCCGAGATCGTGGACCTTGCGTGCTGTCTCAACGCGATGGGTGCAAGGATCGAGGGCGCGGGCGGCGATGTCGTGACGATCGAGGGGGTGGAGCGGCTGCATGGGGCAGCCCATCGCGTGATGCCTGACCGCATCGAAACCGGGACGTTCCTCGCGGCGGCGGCTGCAACCGGCGGCGAGGTGCGGCTCACCGGCGCGCGCGCCGACATCCTCGACGCGGTGCTCGACAAGCTGCGCGAGGCGGGCGCGCACATCGAAGCGGGGGACGACTGGGTCAAGGCGGGGATGGACAGCCGGCTCAACGCGGTCAACGTGCGCACCGCGCCCTACCCGGCGTTCCCGACCGACATGCAGGCGCAGTTCATGACGCTGAACTCGATCGCACAGGGCACCGCGCTCATCACCGAGACGATCTTTGAAAACCGCTTCATGCACGCCCAGGAGCTGCGCCGGCTCGGGGCGGATATCGAGGTCGAGGGCAACACCGCGGTGGTGAGGGGAATGCCGTACCTGGACGGCGCCGCCGTGATGGCGACCGACCTGCGCGCCTCCGCCAGCCTGGTGCTCGCCGGGCTCGTCGCGCGCGGGTCGACCACCGTAGACCGCGTCTACCACCTTGACCGCGGTTACGAAGCGATTGAAGAGAAGTTGTCCAGGCTCGGGGCGCGCATCCGGCGCGTTCGCTAGCCCCGCATGTTGCATCGGAACGCGATCGAGGCCGCAGCGCGCAAGGGAGGAAACGCGTGAACGCACAGCAGCCGGAACCGCCCGCCCCGGCCATGCCGGGCGCGTGGCGACCGGGCGTTGCCCGTATCGGTCTCGCGCTAGCCTGGCTCGCGCTGGTGCCGGCGTTCGCCGTGCTCTCGGATACGGCGGGGTTCTTCGGGCTGACCTTCGCCGCGCTATGCGCCGCCCTGGCGCTGCTGTTCGGCACGACGCGCCAGCGCCTGTGGGGCGCGGTGGTGCTCACCGCGGCGGTTTTCGGCGCCGCGGGACGCTACGGCGGTCATCGGATGGAAACCGAGGTCTACACGACTCGCGCGCGGATGAACCAGGTGCTGCACGTCGCGGAAAACGCGCAACAGGCGCTGGCCCGTCATGCGCGCGAACGCGGACGCAGCGCCGCGAGCCTGCGCGAGGCGGGCTTCGCAAACACTTCATCGCTGGTCCGCGGAATCGAGCTCGATGCCACCGGGAACGTCGTCGTGGTGCTCGCCTTTGCGCCGGTCGCGGGAAAGACGCTGGTGTTTCTCCGGCCGCAGGAAGCCTCCGCCACGCAATGGCCCTGCCGCGCGGAAGGCATCGAGCCCCGCTATCTTCCCGGGCGATGCCGGGGCGGCGAGTGAGCTTTTCGGGACGCCGGCGCCCGTTGCGATACAATTTGGTTTGTTCCGGCGCACGCTGCCCGACTGTGATCACCATCGCGCTGTCCAAGGGTCGCATCTACGACGAGGCCCTGCCGCTGCTCAAGGCGGCAGGCATCATCGCGACCGAGGACCCGGAACTCTCGCGCAAGCTGATCCTCGCGACCAATCGCAGAAACGTCCGCATTCTGATCGTGCGCTCCGCCGATGTGCCGACCTACGTGCAGTACGGCGCGGCGGATCTCGGCATCGCCGGCAAGGACGTGCTCAACGAGCACGGCGGCAGGGGTCTGTATCAGCCGCTCGATCTGAACATCGCGTGCTGCCGCATGATGGTCGCGGTGCCCGCGGGCTTCGACTACCAGCAGGCAGTGCGGCAGGGCGCGCGGCTGCGAGTGGCGACGAAGTACGTGCAGGCGGCGCGCGAGCATTTCGCCGCGAAAGGCGTGCACGTCGACCTGATCAAGCTTTACGGATCGATGGAGCTCGCTCCGCTCACGGGGCTCGCGGACGCGATCGTCGACCTCGTGGCGACGGGCAACACGCTGCGCGCGAACAACCTGAAAGCGGTCGAGGAAATCGCGCCGATCAGCGCGCGACTCATCGTCAATCAGGCGGCGCTCAAGCTCAAGCGCGACTCGATACAGCCGCTGCTCGACGCCTTGGCGAGGGCGGCCGCGTGATCGGGCTGCGACGCCTGTCGACCCGCCAGCCGGATTTCGGGGCGCAGCTCGCCGCGCTGCTCGCGTTCGAGGCCGTGCAGGACCCGAAAATCGAAACAGCGGTGGCCGAGATCCTGGCCGACGTCAGGCGGCGCGGCGACGCGGCGGTGCTCGACTGCACGCGGCGCTTCGACCGCCTAGACGCGCCCGCGGTGGCAGCGCTCGAGCTGCCGCGCGCGGAGCTTGAACGCGCGCTCGAAGCCCTGCCTCGGAAGCAGCGCGCGGCGCTGGAGGCGGCGGCGCAGCGCGTGCGCGCGTATCACGAGCGGCAGCTCTCGCACTCGTGGCGCTACACCGATGAGGAAGGCAACGAGCTGGGACAGCAGGTGACCGCGCTGGAGCGCGTGGGCATCTACGTGCCGGGCGGCAAGGCGGCGTACCCTTCGTCGGTGATCATGAACGCGACGCCGGCGCGGGTGGCGGGCGTAGCCGAGATCATCATGACGGTGCCCGCTCCTGGGGGGGAGAAGAACGGGCTGGTGCTCGCGGCGGCCGCGCTGTGCGGTGTGACGCGCGTGTTCACCGTCGGCGGCGCGCAGGCAATCGGCGCGCTCGCGTACGGCACGCAGACGATCCCGCAGGTCGACAAGATCGTCGGTCCCGGCAACGCCTACGTTGTTGCGGCGAAGCGCCGCGTATTCGGGGTGGTCGGCATCGACATGGTGGCGGGTCCGTCCGAGATTCTCGTCGTGTGCGACGGAACCGCGGAGGCCGACTGGATCGCGATGGATCTTTTTTCACAGGCCGAGCACGACGAGCGGGCGCAGGCGATCCTGCTTACCCCCGACGCCGGGTTCATCGCGGCGGTGGCGGCGAGCATGGAGCGGCAGCTCGCCGGGATGCCGCGGCGCGACGTGATCCGCGCCTCGCTCGAAGCCCGCGGCGCGCTGATCGAGGTGCGCGACCTCGACGAGGCATGCGCGCTCGCGAACCGCATTGCTCCGGAGCACCTCGAGCTCGCGGTGGAAAATCCGGAGCCGCTGCTCGCCGGGATCAGGCATGCCGGCGCCATCTTCCTCGGCCGTTACGCCTCGGAGGCCGTCGGCGACTACTGCGCCGGACCCAACCACGTGCTGCCCACGTCGCGCAGCGCACGCTATTCCTCGCCGCTCGGGGTCTACGATTTCCAGAAACGCAGCAGCGTGATCCGCGTCTCGCTCGAAGGAGCGGCCAAGCTGGGCGGCATAGCCGCCGAGCTCGCGCGCGGCGAGGGGCTGCCGGCGCACGCCAAATCCGCCGAGTACCGGATGAAATGATGCCGTGGTGAAATGCTTTTGATGTCGAAACCGCCGGAAGAAATCATTCGCGACGAAATCCGCGCGCTGAGCGCCTACCACGTGCCGGACAGCACGGGCATGGTCAAGCTCGACGCGATGGAGAACCCGTACGGGTTGCCGCCGGAGCTTAAACGCGAAGTCGCGACGCTCGTCGGAGGGGCGGCGCTCAACCGTTATCCTGACCCGGCTGCGACCCGGCTCAAGGCGCGGCTGCGCGAAGCGATGGACGTTCCTGCCGGCATGGGGTTGGTGCTCGGCAACGGCTCGGATGAGCTGATCCAGATGCTCATGCTTGCCGCGGGGAGGCCCGGCGCGGTGGTGCTCGGGGTGGAGCCCTCGTTCGTCATGTTTCGCATGATCGCGACGCTGTGCGGAGTTCGCTACGTCGGCGTCGATCTCCGGCCCGATTACTCGCTCGACGTGGAACACACGCTCGCCGCGCTCGAAGCGCACGCCCCGGCAGTGGTGTTCATCGCCTATCCCAACAACCCCACGGGCAACTTGTTTGACGCCCGGGACGTATCGCGTATCATAGAAGCGGCGTCCGGAATCGTCGTGATCGACGAGGCGTATTACGCGTTCGCGGACGCATCGTTCATGCCGCGCCTCGTCGACAGCCCCAACCTGCTGGTGATGAGGACGCTGTCGAAGCTGGGGCTCGCCGGCCTGCGGCTGGGACTGCTCGCGGGACGGCGCGAATGGCTCGGCGAGCTCGACAAGGTGCGCCTGCCGTATAATGTCAACGTGCTCACGCAACTCGTCGCCGAGAAGGTGCTCGAACACCCCGCGCTGCTCAAGGCGCAGGCGGAGGCGATCAAGGCGGAACGCACGAGACTGTTCGGACTGCTGCGAAGCACGGGGGGCGTGCGGGCGTTCCCCAGCGCCGCCAACTTCGTCTTGTTCAGGGTCGCCCGGGCGGCCGTGGTGTTCGGAGGTTTGAAGCAGCGAGGCGTGCTGGTCAAGAATCTCGATGGTTCGCATCCGATGCTCGCGGACTGTCTGCGGGTCACCGTCGGCACGCCGCAGGAAAATACGCGATTCGTGGACGCATTGACCGAAACCCTTAACGCCTGAGCCTGCCCCATCCACTTTTCCGGGACGCCGGCGCGCGCGCCCGCCCGATCACCGCCATGCGTCAAGCCCAAGTCACCCGTGATACGCTGGAAACGAAGATCCGCGTCAAGGTCAACCTCGACGGCGGCGGCAAATCGCAGCTCGCCACCGGCGTGCCGTTTCTCGACCATATGCTCGACCAGATCGCGCGCCACGGGGGATTCGACCTCGAAGTGAAGGCGCATGGGGATCTTGATATCGACGCGCACCACACTGTGGAGGACGTGGGCATCACGCTCGGCCAGGCGTTCGCCAAGGCGCTCGGCGACAAGAAGGGCATCCGCCGCTACGGTCATGCCTACGTGCCGCTCGACGAGGCGCTTTCGCGCGTGGTGGTCGACATCTCGGGCCGCGCAGGGCTCGCGTTCAACGTGAACTTCGTGCGGGCGCGCATCGGTGATTTCGACGTCGACCTGGTGCGCGAGTTCTTGCAGGGTTTCGTCAACCACGCGCAGGTGACGCTGCACGTCGACAACCTGAAGGGGGAAAACGCGCACCATCAGGCCGAGACCGCTTTCAAGGCGTTCGGGCGCGCGCTGCGCATGGCGATCGAACCCGATCCGCGCAGCGCCGGCACCCCGCCTTCGACCAAGGGCAGCCTGTAAGGCGGTTTTCAGTTTCGGATTGCGAGTTTCGAGCCGGGCATCGACCACACACAGGAACCGGAGACGCTGAACTCCGAGGCGTGAATTCGGAACCCGAAACACGGAACCCGGAACCCGGAACACAAGCTTGTGACCGACATCGCCGTCATCGATTACGGAATGGGCAACCTGCGCTCGGTAGCGAAGGCGATCGAGCACGTTGCGCCGCACCTCGTGGTGGTCGTCACCAGCGACCCGGAGGTGGTGGACGGCGCCGCGCGGGTGGTGTTTCCCGGGCAGGGGGCGATGCCCGACTGTATGCGTGAGATGGACGCGCGGGGCCTGCGCGCAGCCGTCATCGAGGCCGCCCGCGCAAGGCCCTTTCTCGGTATCTGCATCGGGCTGCAGATGCTCTTTGAGTCGAGCGAGGAAGGCGGCATCGCGGGTCTCGCGCTGCTTCCCGGCAAGGTGCGCCGCTTTCCGGCCGCCGCGATGATCGACGCTCACGGCGAGAAGCTCAAGGTGCCGCACATGGGGTGGAACGAGGTGCACCAGAGCAGTGCGCACCCGCTGTGGGAGGGCATTCCGCAGGCGAGCCGTTTTTACTTCGTGCACAGCTATTACGTCGAAGCGGGCGATCGCGGCATTGTCGCCGGGACCAGCCGCTATCCCTTTCCATTCGCCTGCGCGGTGGCCGCGCGGAACATTTTCGCGGTCCAGTTTCACCCCGAGAAAAGCCATTCCGCGGGACTGCGGCTGCTCGCCAATTTCCTGGCGTGGCAGCCGGCGCACGCCGCCCGTGCCGCGGGCGCGGCGATAGCGGAGTCCGGAGAACGTTGAGCGCGGCGCTGATGGCTGAGCGGCGGTTCGGTTGTGGTATCATGGCGTCCCACAGTCTGCATTGCTGTTTGACTCCGCTGCGCCGGTTTACGCTTTATCCTCGCTGCCGCGGGCACCATCGCCACGTGGGAATCCGCCCGTCCCGCCGTAACGCCTCACCGGTATGCTGATCATCCCCGCCATCGATCTCAAGGACGGCAAATGCGTGCGCCTGAAGCAAGGCGCGATGGAGAAGGCCACCGTGTTTTCGGAGGATCCCGGCGCGACGGCAAGGCACTGGCTCGAGCAGGGCGCGCGCCGGCTGCACGTCATCGATCTCAACGGCGCGGCGGCGGGCCGCCCCAGGAACGAGCAGGCGATCAAAGCCATCATCGCCGCGGTCGGGGACAAGCTTCCGATCCAGCTCGGCGGCGGCATCCGCGATCTCGACACCATCGAGAAGTTTCTCGATCAGGGCGTGAGCTACATCATCATCGGCACCGCGGCGGTCAAGACGCCGGGTTTCCTGCACGACGCGTGCAGCGCGTTCTCGGGTCGTGTTCTGGTCGCGCTCGACGCCAAGGACGGCAGAGTGGCGGTCGACGGCTGGTCGAAGATGACCGGCCACGACGTCGTCGATCTCGCCAGGAAGTTCCAGGACTACGGCGTGGAAGCGATCATCTACACCGACATCGGGCGCGACGGCATGCTCGCCGGGGTCAACATCAAGGCGACGGTGGCGCTCGCGCGCCAGATCAGCGTGCCGGTGATTGCGAGCGGCGGCGTCACCGACCTCGAGGATGTGAAGGCGCTGTGCAAGATCGAGTCCGAAGGCATCATCGGGGCGATCACGGGGCGCGCGGTGTATCAGGGGACGCTGGATTTTGCCGCCGCCCAGAAGCTCGCGGACCAGCTCAGCAAGTCGGTGAAGAGTGAAGAGTGAAGGGTGAAGGGTGAAAACCCCGCCAGCTTCGAGCGGGATCGGCTTTTGACCCTTCACTTTTCACCCTTCCCCCTTCACGCTTCTGCCATGGGTCTCGCAAAGCGCATCATTCCCTGCCTCGACGTCACCGCCGGGCGCGTGGTGAAGGGCGTCAACTTCGTCGGGCTGCGCGACGCCGGTGACCCGATCGAGATCGCGCGCGGCTACGACGAGCAGGGCGCGGACGAGCTTGCTTTTCTTGACATCACGGCCTCGAGCGACGAGCGCGACCTGATGCTGCACGTCGTCGAGAAGGTAGCGGCGCAGGTGTTTATCCCGCTCACCGTGGGCGGTGGCGTGCGCTCGGTGGAGGACGTGCGGCGGCTGCTCAACGCCGGCGCCGACAAGGTGAGCATCAACACCGCCGCGGTGCAGACCCCGCGGCTCATCGCCGACGCCAGCGCGCGCTACGGCGCGCAGTGCATCGTGGTCGCGGTCGACGCCCGACGCGTTGGCGAGGTGGGCGCCCCGCGCTGGGAGGTGTACACCCACGGCGGGCGCAGGGCGACCGGTATCGACGCGCTGGAGTGGGGGCGCAGGATGCAGCAGCTCGGAGCGGGGGAGATCCTGCTCACGAGCATGGACCGTGATGGGACGCGCGCTGGCTTCGACATCGAGCTCACGCGCATCTTCTCGGACATGCTCGAAATACCCGTCATCGCGAGCGGAGGGGTCGGCAGCCTTGAGCACCTGGTCGAGGGGATCCTGCGGGGTCACGCCGACGCTGTTCTCGCGGCGAGCATCTTCCATTACGGCGAATACACCGTACGCCAGGCCAAGGAGTACATGGCGCGGCGCGGGATCGAGGTGAGGCTGTAAAGCAGGATTCAGGATGCGGGATGCAGGATTCGGGATTCAGGGGTCGAGATTCGGGGGATGCGCGGTGGGCTACCCCATGCACCCGGTGTTACCGCCAACGGCGGAAATTCTGCGACAATCTCCCTGAATCCCGGATCCTGAATCCTGGTCTTTGCTCATGACTGAGGACTGGCTCAACAAGGTGAACTGGGCGCGCGACGGCCTGGTGCCCGCGATCGCGCAGGAAGCGGGCACCGGCAAGGTCCTGATGGTCGGGTGGATGAACCGCGAGGCGCTTAGCAAGACGGTGCAGAGCGGCGAGGCGGTGTACTGGTCGCGCTCGCGCAAGAAACTGTGGCGCAAGGGCGAGGAATCAGGGCATGTGCAGAGAGTCAAGTCGATCCGGCTCGATTGCGACGAGGACGTGATCCTGCTCGAAGTCGAACAAGTAGGCGGGATCGCCTGTCATACGGGGAGGTACAGCTGCTTTTTCCGGAAGCTCGACGGCGAGCAATGGGTCGTGACCGACCCCGTGGTCAAGGATCCCAGGGACATCTACGAGAAATGATCGACACCAACATCTTGCGGCGCCTGGGCGAGACTCTGGCGGCGCGCAGGCAGGCCGACCCGGCAACCTCTTACGTCGCCGGCCTCTATCACAAGGGGCACGACGCGATACTGAGCAAGATCGCGGAGGAAGCGGCGGAAACGCTGCTCGCCTCCAAGGACGGTGATAAACTGCATATCGTGCGGGAAACGGCCGACCTGTGGTTCCACTGCATGGTGCTGCTCGCGTGGCACGGGTTGACACCGGAAGACGTGCTGGCGGAGCTGAAGCGGCGCGAGGGAATCTCCGGGATAGACGAACGCGCTTCGCGCGCGCAATAGGACGCGCGGAAGCGGGGCGGCGGCGCGGGACTTTACCGGACCGAGGAGTGGCGATATGGGTTCGTTGAGCATCTGGCACTGGTTGATCGTGCTGCTGGTGGTGGTTCTTGTTTTCGGTACCAAGAAATTGCGTAACCTCGGGGCCGATCTCGGCAGCGCAGTGCGGGGTTTCAAGGAAGGCATGAAGTCCGAGGAAGAAAAGGCGGCGCAGCCCAAGGCGGAAATCCCGCCCACCACCGGGCAGACGATCGAAGGCGAGGTCAAGAAGGAATCCACGCCCAAGGCGTGAGGGGTGAAGGGTGAAGGGTGAACACCGCAACGGGTGAAGTAGTCAGAGATCTGGCCCTTCACCCTTCACGCATTCACCCTTCACTGAATCATGTTCGACATCGGCTTCTCCGAGATCGTGGTCATCGCCGTGGTGGCGCTGGTGGTGATCGGCCCCGAACGATTGCCCCGGGTGGCGCGCACGCTGGGACACCTGTTCGGGCGCATGCAGCGCTACGTGAACGACGTCAAGGCCGACATCGCCCGCGAGATGGAACTCGACGAACTGAAGCGGCTGCAGGCGAACGTCGAGGACGCCGCGCGCTCGATCGAGCACACGGTCGCCAGGGAATTCAGGGAAACCGAGACCCGGTTGCAGGGCATCGCCGAAACCGGTTCCGAGGCTGCACCGCAGCCCGCTGCCCCCGCTGCCGCCGAGGCGTCGCCGCAACTCGAGTTGGGGCTGGATTCCAATCCGCACACGCCGGCGCGGAAGCAGGCCTGATCCGGCCCGCGGGCGACGCGTCCAACGGCGGCGGCATGACCGAGGACACCTTTATCTCCCATCTGATGGAGCTGCGCGACCGGCTGCTGCGGTCGCTCGTCGCGATCGGCATCATCTTCGCGCTGCTGTTCCCGTGGGCGGCCGATCTTTACGACCTGCTCGCCTATCCCATGATGCGCACGCTGCCGCAGGGCGCGAAGATGATCGCCACCGGCGTGGTGACACCCTTCCTGATCCCGGTCAAGGTGGCGGCGATGGCGGCGTTCATCGTCGCGCTGCCGTACGTGCTCTACCAGGCGTGGGCGTTCGTCGCGCCCGGGCTTTATGCGCACGAGAGGCGCCTGGTGCTGCCGCTCGTGATCGCAAGCACCGTCCTGTTCGTTCTCGGCATCGCGTTCTGCTATTTCTTCGTGTTCGGGGTCGTGTTCAATTTCGTCTACAGCATCGCGCCGAAGAGCATCTCGGTGGCGCCCGATATCGAGAATTACCTCAATTTTGCGCTGACGATGTTTCTCGCGTTCGGCGTGACGTTCGAGGTGCCGATCGTCGTTATCGTGCTGGTGCGCATGGGCGCGGTCTCGATCGAGCAGCTGAAGAGCATCCGCCCCTACTTCGTCGTCGGCGCGTTCGTGGTCGCGGCGATAGTCACGCCCCCCGACGTGCTCTCGCAGATCATGCTCGCGGTGCCGCTGTGCCTGCTCTACGAGGTGGGCCTTATCGCCGCGCGGTTTGTCGGCAGGCGCGCGCAGGAGGCCGGCGACTACCGCCCGCTCACTGAGGGCGAGATGGAGGCGGATCTCGACAACATCGAGGCCGAGGAGAAGAAACGCGGTTGAAAGCCCGCGCGACGGGCGCGGGTCACTGCCGCGAGGGCTTCGGGCGCTTGCCGATCGTGACCCTCACTTCGGTCTCCGCCTTGTTGCGCACGAGCTTGAGCGCCACCTGCCGGCCGGGTTTGAGC
>JACQGO010000295.1 GCA_016199485.1 Betaproteobacteria bacterium | reverse complement strand
GTCGCGCGTGATGACCGAGAAATCGCCGCCAGGCTTGTCATCGGTCGAGGCCCTGAGCGGCGGCCAGTTGGCGGCGCACGGTCCATTGCACACGCTCTTGCCCGAGCCCGCGGTATCCTTGTCGAACGTATAGAGCGTCATTCCTGCGCCGTTCACCAATACCCCGCCGCCGAACTTCACCGGAGCGGTCGACCCGTTCATGGTCGCGCAAGCACCGAGCAGAAGCAGCGCGCCGACGGCAGCGAGCGCCATGCAAGCGTTCTTCCAGTTCATGGCTTTCTCCTCGAACAAGGTAATCAACGAGACTGCAATCGTGTAAACGACACCGCCGCGGCGATTATTCCCTAGATCAGCTCTCCTGCACCGCGCCCCACGATTTCCCCCCGATGAGCTTCCCGCTGTCCATGTCCGAGACCAGGTGCACGAAGCCTGCAACTCCGGATTCACCTCGATAAACCCGCGGGCATCCGTGGCAACCCCGGCGGCGGCGGCCGGTCAAACAAGTCATCGGTAGTGAGTCCCCGGCCCGGATGAGCCGGCAGACCGGGGGGAACGAAGGGCGTTGCGCCGGTCGCAATGATCATGAATCCGGCGGTGAGCACCGCGGCGCGATACCCGCCGGGTCCGGAGCCGGTCACGACGAGGTCATACGAAGACATCGGAAAAGCAGGCCACAGAGAGCACAGAGGTCACATGCAGACATCGGAAAAGCAGGCCACAGAGAGCACAGAGGTCACAGAGAAATCCGCTTGATGCCGTCAGCGAGCTTCCTCACGCCGAAGTTGATCAAGAGCGCCCGTTTCAGCCCCGTGGCCCTGAGATACGACAGAACCTGCGCAGTGGCCACCTCCGGGACTGCGCGCAGCGATTTGACCTCAACCACGACTGCTTTGTGCACCAGCAGATCAAGCCTCTGCCCCTGGATCAGTCGGTCTTTGTACTTGATGTCCACCGATACCTGTCGCTCGTGCGGTATTCGCCGCAAAGTCATTTCGTGACTGAGCGCTTCCCCATAGATTGATTCAAGCAGGCCGGGGCCGAGGACCCTGTGGACCTCGATCGCTGCGCCAATGACCGCTTCGGTGAGCTTGTCGCTCATTCGGATCTTTCTCTGTGCTCTCTGTGTGCTCTGTGGCAAAAACTAAAGCAAAAAGATCGTCGCGAGACCCAGGAAGATGAAGAACCCCATGCTGTCGGTGGTGGCGGTGAGCAGCACGGTCGATCCCAATGCCGGATCGCGCCCCAGCTTGTGCAGCACGAGCGGAATCGTCATGCCCACGAGCGCCGCGACCACGAGCGAGAGCAGCATCGCGCCCATCATCACGAGCCCCAGCGAGACGTTGTGGTAGATCAGGAACGCGAACAGCCCGACGACCACGCCCCACAGCAGGCCGTTCAGCGCCGCGATGCCGAGCTCCTTTGCGAGCATGCGCCGCGCGTTGCCGCCGCTGATCTGGCCGAGCGCGAGTGCGCGGATGATGAGCGCCGTGGTCTGGTTTCCCGAGTTGCCGGCGATGCCGGCGACGATGGGGAGCAGGGTCGCCAGAGCGACGATTCTCGCGATCGTGCCCTCGAACGCGCCGATCACGCGCGAGGCGATAAACGCGGTGATGAGATTGATCCCGAGCCATACCCAGCGGTTGCGCGCGCTCTGCCACACCGATGAGAACAAGTCTTCCTCTTCGCGCAACCCCGCGGCCGCGAGGAGCTCGTTCTCGCGCTGCTCGCGCATGAAGTCCACCACCGCGTTCACGGTGACGCGCCCCACCAGCTTTTCGTCGTCGTCGACGACCGCGGCCGACACGAGGTCGTAGCGCTCGAAAGCGATTGCCGCATCCTGCGCCTTCTCGTCGGGGCGCAGCTTGACCTCCGCCGGGACCATCAGCGCCACCACCATCGCTTCGGGCTCGCTCACCAGCACGCGGTTGACCGGCAGCAGCCCCTTCAGGCGGTTTTCGCGGTCGACGACGAAGAGCTGATCGGTGTGATCCGGCATCTCGTCGAGCCGCCGCAGATACCGCAGCACGACCTCCACCGTGACGTCGTCGCGGATGCGGATCATGTCGAAGTCCATCAGCGCCCCGACGGTTCCCTCGGGAAAGGAAAGCGCGGCGCGCAACTCCTCGCGCTCCTCCGCGGAGAGCGACTTGAACACATCCTGCATCACCTCGCGCGGGAGGTCCGGCGCGAGGTCGGCGATCTCGTCGGTATCGAGCCGTTCCGCCGCGGCGACCAGCTCGGCGGCCCCCATGTGCGCGATCAGCGTCTCGCGTACCGCGTCGGAGACTTCCAGCAGGATCTCGCCTTCGCGCTCGGCCCGCACCAGCTCCCACACGATGAGCCGCTGCTCGAGCGGCAGCGCCTCGAGCACGTAGGCGACATCCGCCGGGTGCAGCGCGTCGAGCAACCGCTGCAGCTCGGCAAGGTCCTGCTTGCGCACCAGCGCCGTGACCAGCTCGCGGCGCTCGGTGGTATCCGCGCGCTGCACGAGATCTTCCTCGTAGTTGCGCAGAATGCCGATCACCCGGTGCAGGCTCTCCTGCACGCTGGGACGGATTTCTTCGTGCTGGGTCATGGTATCGCGCCGCCGGTCACCCGGCATTCTATGAATATGCCGGCGCGCTGTCCAAGAATTTTTCCCGCGGCCGGGCCAGGGTGAGGGGCGCGCGAGCCGGTTTATGACGCGGTCATTGCAGGTCGGGGTGAGCGCAGCGAACCCCAACACAAACCACGGGGCAAAAAAAGCGGGCACCCGAAGGTGCCCGCGAGTTTCTGTCCCCCTGATGAGCGGGGATGCTTGTTACCGGCTTAGAACTTGTGCCAGAGAGCCACGCCCCAGTTGTCCTGGTCCTGGCCGACGTTACGCGTGGCGTTGCGCAGGCGGTAACGCCCCGCTGCGTCGTTGTTCACCCTGCCGTAGCTGAGGTTGACCGAGGTGCGCTTGGAGAAGTCATACATGTAGCGGAGCGCCCACATGTGGGCGCCACCCGATTGCGCCACACCGGCCGCGGTGAACGGAGCCGCGATGCTGTTCACGTTGATGCCGGTTGCGTTGCCGCCCGCCGACTGGCCCCTGACATAGGCGGCCTGCACGCTGTGCGGCCCCTGAATCCTCCAGTCGGCGAACAGGCCCCATGCGTTGCGGTCGAGGTTCTGTCCGACCGCCACATCGTAGCTCAGCCGCTCGTAGGTGGCGCCCAGCTGGAACACGCCGCCAAATTTATACCTCGCGTTGATCTGCCATGCGGTATCGCTGCCGCCGTTGTACTGACCGGCCGCGGTGCCGACCACACGGGCCGCCGGGTTGTAGTCGTTGTGCCGCTCATAGCCCGCGCCGATCCCCAGCGGGCCGTTGATGTAGGTCGCACCCAGCGACCACAGACGCGGCGAGGACGCCCCAGCACCGCTCGCGAGGCCCTGCCTCTCCTCATTGGACGAGAAGCTGAACATGACCTGGAAGCCGCCCCACTTCGGGCTGTGGTAGTTGACCGAGTTCTGTTGCCGGCGGTAGAACGCGGTTGCGTTCCCACCCCCGAGCGTGCCGTTGTTGGCGTTGCCGGTGCTCTCGTTGTACAGGATCGAACCAACACCCGTCACACCGGTCGTGTCAAACACTCGGAACCCGGTGTCCGCGTTCGAACGCTTGTACGCCGTATCCCACAGGCCGACGAAGAGGTTGCCGAAGGCGCCTTTCAGACCGACCGCGGTGTTGCGGTCACCCCACGTGCCGGGGTTGCTCTGCCCCGCGCCGTCGCCCGGGAAGTTCGACTCGAGCTGGAACCACGCGTCCAGGCCGCGGCCCAGCCGCTCGGTGCCGCGGAAGCCGATGTACGAGCTGCCGGGATTGCGCATGCGGTCGTACTTGAGCAGACCCGCGCCTTCGTCGATGTAGCTGTATTCCAATCGCACCTGGCCGTAGATCTGCACGGTGCTCGCCTGCGCATAAGCGAGCGCCGGCGCGCCCAACGCGCCAACGACGGCTATCGCTATCGCTTTTCTCTTCATTGCATGTGTCTCCTCGAAAAAATTCGTCTTGCTTGTTGGAGCGCGAATTATCCGGCCCCGCTTAGTACGCGATCTCGCCGCATTGCGACGATCTCGGGGGAATTGTGCAAGACGTGAAGGATCAAGATCAACAAAATTCGCGCTTATTCATCATTTCGCCGCGTCGCTTGTCGCTTTTTTTTCACGCGGGGAATCGCGTACGCGAATTCCCGTACCCGTTGCTATGCGGCTGTCATAGCAGCGGCGAATACCACAGCTCACTTCATGCTACGCCTCAGCGCCGGAGACAGAAAAAAAGTGCTTCCGACTTTTCCGTGGGTGTCATTCCCGTGGAAACGGGAATCCATACGGCGTTGTCGAGAACGAGCTTGTCCTGTTCACGCTGCATGGCGTGTCATTCCCGTGGAAACGGGAATCCATACGGCGGTAGACAAGGCCGTACTACGTTTACATTCTTGCTAGTGCACGGTGCGGAAGGTTTTGCAGGCCGAGAAT
>JACQGO010000300.1 GCA_016199485.1 Betaproteobacteria bacterium | reverse complement strand
TTTTGCCAAATCGATCCCAATTGTCGTAATCTTCATCTTGGACGCTCCTTTCCTTTTAAGTGGATTGAATCCATTCCCACTTTGGCACCTTGATGCCGTTGCAGGAAGGGGGCGTCCATCCCATTATCCTGCCCTTCCCCCATCGAGGGGGAAGGAATGCTCATGTTCGCCGCGCTCACACTGAGCGTCGTGACATTGCTTCCCGGCTCGCACCGTCAGCCGCCGCGTCCCACGTCGATCGCGCGGAGAATTTTCGGCGGCGACATCGGCAGGTCGTTCATGCGCCGGCCGACCGCACGGCTGACCGCGTTGGCGACCGCCGCGATCGACGGGACGAAGTTCGCCTCGCCCACGCCCTTCGCGCCGAACGGGTGGTTCGGGTTCGGCACTTCGACGAGCACCGTGTCGATCCTCGGCAGATCGGAGGCGACCGGGACCCGGTAGTCGAGGAAGCCGGGATTCTCGAGGTGTCCTGCCTTGTCGTAGATGTGTTCCTCATTCAATGCCCAGCCGATGCCCTGAGCGGCGCCGCCCTGCATCTGTCCCTCGACGTAGCTCGGATGGATCGCGCGGCCCACGTCTTGCGCGGCGACGAAGCGCAGCACCTTTACCTTGCCCGTCTCGGGGTCCACCTCGACGTCGCAGAATTCGGCGGCGAAGCCTGGCGCGACACCACCGGCGTTGACCGAGACCTCGGCGCCAATCGGCCCGCCGGTCACCGCGCGCTTGGCGGCGATTGCCTTGAGCGACAGCGGCTCAGACTCGCCGGCGCCCTTGTCAACGCGCCTGGCGCAGCCGTCCTCCCATGCGACGTTTTCCACGCTTGTATCCCAGATCATCGCGGCGCGGGCGCGAAGCTCACCGATCACCTTCTTGCACGCCTCGACCACGGCGATGCCGGTCGCAAACGTCGTGCGCGAGCCGGCGGCGAGATGGCTGTAACCGATCGACGCGGTGTCCGCGACGATCGGCCGCACCTTGTCGTACTCGATGCCCAGCGTCTCGGCCGCCATGATGGCCATCGACGCGCGCGTGCCGCTGAGGTCCGCGCTGCCGGTCGCGACGAGCACCGTTCCGTCCTCGTTGACGTGCACCGCCGCGCTCGATTCGCCGCCGTTGTTGAACCAGTAGCCCGCGGCGACGCCGCGACCCTGGTTCTTGCCGAGCCTCACCTTGTAGCTCGGATGCTTCATCAATGCCTGGAGCGTTTCGGCGTAGCCTTCGTGCGTATGCTTCGGTCCCCACACCGTCAGCGTTCCGGGCCTGGCCACGTTCATCAGCCTGAACTGCAGCGGATCCATGCTGATCCTGGCAGCGGCCATGTCGACGACGCTCTCCACGGCGTAAGCCGAGATTGGCGCGCCGGGGGCACGGTATGCGGCCGTCTTCGGCCGATTGCAAACCACGTCGTAACCCACCGAGCGCACGTTCGGAATGTCGTAAGGCGTGAAGGCGCACATGCAGGCGTTCATGATCGGCGAAGTGGGAAAGGCGCCCGCCTGAAACTTGAAAACGCCGTCGGCCGCGACGATCCTGCCGTCCTTCCTGACGCCGATCTTGACTGTCATGGACGAGCCGGCGGCCGGCCCGCACGCTTTGAACACTTCCTCGCGGCTCATCACGATTTTCACCGGATGGCCGCTCTTGCGGGACAGAACGAGCGCCACCGGCTCCACATAGGGAACGTTCTTGCCGCCGAAGCCGCCGCCGATCTCCGCCGGATGCACGCGCAGATTGCCCACGTTCATACCGAGCATCCGCGCAGTCAGCGCTCGGATCACGAAATGGCCCTGGCTCGACGCCCAGACTTCCGCCTGTCCGTCGGTGTCGAAGCGCGCGAGGCACGCTTGCGGCTCGATATAGCCTTGGTGGACCGGCGCGGTCTTGAAGTTCATCTCCACGATCTCATCGGCTGCGGCGAAGCCCGCCTCGACGTTGCCGATCTTGAACTCGACTCTCCTGGAGATGTTCGAGGGCTTGTCCGGCGCGGGGTCCACGCCCTGGGTGATCATGTCCTCGAAGAGCAGCGGCGCATCGGGCTTCATCGCCTCTTCGACATCGATGACGTGCGGCAGCACCTCGTAATCCACCTTGATCAGCCGCAGCGCCTCGTCGGCGACGGTCCTGCTCACCGCCGCGACGGCGGCGACCGCGTGACCCTCGTAGAGGACCTTCTCGCGCGCCATGACGTTGCGCGTCATGTGCCAGAAATTCACGAAGACGCGCGCGGTACCCACATACTCGAATTTCTGCTCGGGAAGATCCGCAGACGTCATCACCGCCTTGACGCCGGGCAGCGCCTGCGCTTGCGAAGTGTCGATCGAGCGGATGCGAGCATGAGGATGAGGGGACCGCAGGATCTTGCCCCACAGCATGCCCGGCAGAGAATAATCGGCACCGTACCGGGCGAGGCCCGTCACCTTCGGCACGCCGTCGGGGCGTACCGGGCGGGTGCCGACGATCTTCAGCTTCTTTTTTTCGGATGTGGCCGTGTCAGGCATGGTCACTCCCTCCGCATTTCGCGCGCGGCATCGAGCACTGCATCGACGATCTTGTGATACCCGGTGCAGCGGCACAGGTTGCCGGCCAGCCAATAACGGACCTCTTCCTCGGTCGGATCGGGGTTACGCTCCAGCAGCGAGCGGGCGGCGATGAGTATCCCCGGCGTGCAGAAGCCGCATTGCAGCGCGGCGTGCTCCAGGAACTTGCGCTGCAACGGATGCAGCTCCGTGCCGGCGGCCATGCCTTCGATCGTTTGTATCGACTTGTCCTGGGCCTCGACGCCCAGGACGAGGCACGAGCACGTCAGGCGCCCGTCGATCGTTACGCTGCAGGCGCCGCAATCCCCCGTGCCGCAGCCTTCCTTGGTGCCGGTCAGGCCCAGTTCGTCGCGCAGCACTTCGAGCAGGCTCTGGTGCGTTTCGCAAAGAAACTCGACGGCGTCTCCGTTGATCGTCGCCGTGACATGATGTTTTGCCATCAGTTCCCCTCCCCAGCAGCCTGTCGGGCTTGGCGCTCCGACAGGCTGCTAAGCGTAAAACCGCCCGCAGATTCGGAATAGAGCCGAACGAAATGCCCTTTTTTGGCCACTGTAGATGGTTGGTGCAGTGTCGAATGCATCTATATGCTCTTTTGCTTGCGTGCGGTTTTGCGTAAGGAGTTTGTCGGGGCTAAATCCGACAAACTCCTTGCGAGCGCAATTTCAGCGGCGCGCCGCGCCATCACGCCGGCGACCTTGATCCGGAATTCCCTGGTTCCGCGCTTGTCGTCGATCGGCCGGCAGGCCGCGCTTGCGGCGGCGGCCAGGCGTTTCAGGGCGGCATCGTCGACCCTGGTGCCGATCAGCGCGGCTGCGGCCTCGGGCACGAGCAGGACGCGCTCGGCGACGGCGCCGAGGCTCACGCGTGCCCCGGTGCAAGTGCCATTGTCGTCCAGCGTGAGGTTGACTCCCGCGCCGACGACCGCAATGTCCATCTCGCTACGCGGCGTGAAGCGAAGATACGCATCCCCCGAACGCGGCGGGCGCCGCGGCAGCAGGAATGAGGTGACGATCTCGCCCTTCGCCAGCGAGGTCTCGCCCGGGCCCGTGGCGATATCCTCGACCCGTGCTTCGCGTCCGCCGTTGAGCCCCGCAATGCTCACGGACGCTCCGGCGGCGATCATGGCGGGAACGCTGTCCGCAGCGGGCGAAGCGTTGCACAGATTGCCGCCCACGGTCGCGCGTCCCTTCACCTGGATCGAGCCGATCAGCTTGACTGCGTCGATCACGCCCGGCCATGCGTTCGCGAATGCCTCATGCTCGACGAGTTCCATGCAGGGAACGGCCGCGCCGACACGAAACCCGCCGTCTTCGGCAACGATCGACGTCAATTCGGGGATGTTCTTGATGTCGACCAGCAGCCCGGGCTCGACGCGGCCGGCACGCATCTGGATCAGCAAGTCGGTGCCCCCGGCCAGGACGGCTGCGTGCCCGTTCGCGCCCGAGAGCAGGGCAAGCGCCGCTTTCAGCGTTTTGGGCGCCTCATAGCGCAATTCGCGCATCTTCCTCCCCTGGTAATTGCGCAACGTCACGATTTTCCACAAATGAGACCGCTTGTCATTGCCAGACGGCGCAATGATCGCTGGACCCGGCGGTTGCTGGAATGTAGCGGACCGCGGCGCTACAGACTTTGCGATAAGTCAAGGTTTGCGGGCTTGCCGCGACGAACAGGCGGGGAATACCGCATGATCAGGCACAAGGCGAGCGCTGAAGCGCCAACGATACGCCCTAGCCGGCCTCACGCGGGATGCCATCGTACGGCTGGAGCGGAACCGGCTCTTCAGCATCGAACCGTATGCGGGGAAACCGGGTATCGGCGGTTTCCAGCCGGAGGGTAAAAGCGGGAATTGCCAACTCCAATCGGCTTCGACCCGGACCACCGGAGTTTCTGGCCAGCACGGGATCGACGCATCCCGGTCGACGCCGGTACTCGCAACAATCGGTCAGGTCACCACTTACTCCGGCCGAATGCCGGTTTCTTTCGCGATCTTGCGGTTTGTTTCGATCTCCCGCTTGACGAACGCCGCGAGTTCGCGGGGCGTTTCGAGCATCGGCTCCGCGCCCTGCGTGGCCAGCTTCGCCTTGACGTCCGGCAACGAGACAACGCGGCTGATCTCGGCGTGCAGCCTGGCGAGCACCGGTTCGGGCGTGCCCGCCGGCGCGAAGATCCCGTACCACTGGATATATTCGTAGCCGGCGAGGCCGGCCTCCGCGGTCGTGGGAATGTCGGGCAGCACCGGCGAACGCTTCTTCGCCGCCACCGCCAGGCCGCGCAGCCTGCCCGCCTTGATCTGCGGCTCGGCCGAAAGAATATTCACCATCATCATCTGCACTTCATTGGCGAGCAGCCCGGTCACCGACAGCCCGCCGCCCTTGTACGGCACGTGCACGACGTTTACGCCCGCCATCAAGGTGAACTGCAGGGTCGCGAAGTGCGTGGCGCCGGCCATGCCACCCGAGCCGTAGTGATACTTGCCCGGGTTGGCCTTGAGCAGCGCGATGAATCCCTTGAGGCTCTTCGCGGGGACCGAGGGGTGAACGGAAATGACGTTGCCCAACAGCGCGACGCGCGTGATCGGCGCGAAGTCCTTCACCATGTCGTAAGGCGGCTTGCTGCGGACCGCGGGAGTGAGCGTCTGGTTGCCGCCGAACATCGCGATGGTGTAACCGTCGGGCGCGGCTCGCGCGGCGAGCTCGGTGCCGATGATGCCGGTCGCACCGGTGCGGTTATCGACGACGATCTGCTGCTGCCAGCCTTCGCTCATCCGCTGCGCGACGATGCGGGCAATGGCGTCGTAGGAGCCGCCGGCGACGAACGGCACGATCATGCGAACGGGTTTGGTCGGGTAGTTCTGCGCTGCGGCACCTATTGCAGCGGCACCGAAAAAGACGCCGAGCAGCAGTTTGACAGGATGCCACATGATGATTCCTCCCGCACTGATTATTATGCGTATGGACGAGCGTCCACGAGGTGAGTATTCTCGGCCCCGCCGGAGTCATTGTCAAAACGCTGGAGACGGCCGGTAGCGTCGGGGTTTGAAATGCACAGCCGGAAAATCCCGACTGACAATCCCCCGATGCCGCATGCACTTGACCACCTTAACGCGTTCTCCGCGGGCCCGCCGCGCTGGACGACGTCGGGCTTCACGATTTGACAGTAACTCGAAACATGGGATATCGTGAAAAGGTCACAAGAAGAAAAACAAAATCTCGCCGGGAGGAAGCCCCAACGGCCTGTATGCAGTGTAGCGGCGCGTGGGCTTCCCCAAAGACAAGCCGGGCGTGTCTCGCATGTTCCCGCCAGTCCGCGTGACCGGGCCGCAGAGCCGATCCGGACCATGATCGGGCCGGATCACGTCGGGTGGCTGAGATACAAATACACAGGAGAAGCTCCAAATGGACAAGCTGATCATCACCTGCGCCACCGCCTGGGAGGAAGGCTATGACGGTGTACAGGGGTTGAACGTTCCCAAGACGGCCAGGGAAATCGCTGATTCCGTGCGCCGGGCGCGCGACGCAGGAGCTTCCGTGGCGCACGTGCATGAGCCTCACTCCAAGGACGGGACACCTCCGCACTCCACCGGTGTAGAGGGTTGGCTGGAGGTCGCTGAATTCATCCGGCAACGCTCCGATATCGTTTACGAACATGGACAGGACGGACGTCCCTATTTTCCTCGGCAGCTCACTTCCAGGGCCCGCCCTCCCGGACAAACCCAACGGACGTTTGACCTGGGAATTGAAAAGCCCGAGATGATCGCTTTTTCGCTCAACGCGCTGGACTTCGTCCGCGTTCAACGCCACATATACATCCACGGCACGCGGGAAGAGTTCGAGAGGGACATGCGCTTGTGCCGCGAGAAGGGCGTCAAGCCCGCGTTCGAGGTCTGGAACAGCGGCTCCTTTTTCAATCTCAAGTGGCTGGAAGATCAAGGGCTGGTGGACAAGCCGTACTGGCTTACCTGCTTTTTCGCGGGCAGGGGCGGAATGTCGGGCCCGGCCACCATCGACGAATTGCTCGCGCGCTTGAAGCTCATGCCCGACGGCGCCATGTGGCAGGTAGCCGTCTGGTGCGGCGTGAAGGGCCGCGCGACCACCAGGGATCAACTCGCCATGGCTGCCTACGCCATAGCCATGGGCGGCCACGTTCGCGTCGGCATGGAAGACAATCCGTTCTTCTGGGACGGCGTCCCGGCCGAGAGCAACGCTCAGATGGTGGAGCGAATCGCCAACATCGCCCGCCAGTTGGGACGCGAGATCGCATCGCCCGACGAAGCCCGGAAAATGCTCGGGCTTTCTCCACGATCCGCCGGCGTTTGAGGCTCCCCCAGTCCTATTCAAAGCTGGCGACAGACCGCAAGTAGTCCGCGAATTGCCGTACCCCGGTAGGGATGTCCATCCCTGTCCCGACCTGGTGCACGGTCACGTAGCCGTCATAACCGGTCTCCGCGAGCGCGGCGAACACCGCCCTGAAGTCGACGCCCCGCGGATCGCCGAACGGCAGCAGGTCGTAGTTCACCGGCCCGTTTATCCAGGTCCCTATCGTTATCTTGCCATCCGGGTGGTTCCACCAGTTCTGCAGATAGACATTGAACATGTACGGCGCGAGCGCACGAATGGTCTTTTGCCCGTAGTCCTGGCCGCAGACAATCAGGTTGGACGGTTCGTAAATGATCCCGAAATTCTTGCGCCCCACTTCGCGCACCACCTGGAGCGACATTTCGACGGTCTCGAAAAGAGAACACACGTGGCACTGGTGGGCAAGACGCATTCCGCGCTCCGCTGCTTCATCGCAGGCCCGCCGCGCCCACGGGATGTCGGTATGCGCCTTCATGCCGATGCGCAAGAGGTCCGCGCCGAGCGCTTCCGCGACGTCCAGATGCTTCCCGATCTCGCGCAACACCATGACCACCCGATCGTTGTTGTTCGGCACGTCATTGTTCCCGCTGACCATCGAGACCCGGAGACCCATCCCGTCGAGCACCTTGCGTGCCTCCTTGAGTTCCTGCGGCGAGGACTGCACGCCCACCTGCGATGCTCTCATGCAGAGCGCCCGATAGCCGGCATTCTTCGCTACGCGCGCGAGCTCGGGGAGGGGCATCAGCGCAATATCCTTGCGAGGCTTCGGTGCTTCGGCGACCCTGGTGGAAAGGGAAAGTTTCATGCGTTATTCCTTGTCTTGCGCGTCCGGTGTCGAGCCGGCGCACTTTCCTGCGCCGCACACGCGCAAACGCCTGTGGTTACACGGAAGGCGCGCTCAATGAGCCGCCGCTTGAATGCACGGTCCGGTCATTCGCGGATGCCCGCATCCTTGATCACTTTGCCCCACTTTGTCATGTCGGCCTTTATGAACGCCGCGAATTGCTCCGGTGAACTGCTAACCGCCTCCACACCGATCCTGAAAAACTTCTCTTTCACATCTACCCTGTTGAGCACCCGCACGATCTCCTGGTTCAGTCGCTCGATGAGCTCCGCAGGCGTTCCAGCCGGCGCGAACATACCTATGATCGTTACCGATTCAAATCCGGGGAGACCGGAGGCCGCCACGGTAGGCAACCCGGGAACCAGCGCGGACGGCTGTGCGCTCGTGACGGCCAACGCCCTCAATCGCCCCGAGTTGAGCTGCGGCACCACTGAGCCCGAGTTGGCGAACATCAGCTGCACCTGGCCGCCGACCAGCGCGTTGAGCGCCGGCCCATTGCCCTTGTAAGGAATACGGACGATATTGACGCCGGCCATGGCCTTGAACAATTCTCCCGTGAGATGAGTCAAGGCGCCCGTTGAACCGGTGGAGAAATTGAGCTCTCCCGGCCTGGCCTTTGCCAGAGCGATCAACTCCCTGACCGACTTTGCCGGCAGCGATGGATGAACGATCAGAACGTTAGGCGAGCTCGCGGTCAAAGTGATCGGTGAAAAATCCCTGACCGGATCCCAGGGCACATTGTCCCGCAGGAAGGAGCTGAGCCAGAGCGGGCTGCCGTAAGAAAGCAGGGTATAACCGTCGGGCGCGGCTTTAGCCCCGATTTCCGGTGCGATACTCCCTCGATTGTCCACCACCACCTGCTGACCCAGGGTGCCTGAAAGCGACTGGGCGATCAGGCGCGCCGCTATATCGCTCGCCCCCCCGATCGCAGGGGCTATCATGCGTATGGGCTTGTTTGGATAGCTCTGGTCTGCCGCGACCACCGTGAGTGATGCGGCGCAAAGCACGGCCATGGATATCGCTTTCAAACGCATCGTCCTTCTCCCTGGGAAAAAATCTCAAAGACGGGCGTATTTTCCGCCCAGTTGCGGCGTCTGGCCTTCCAGCCCCTTGGTCTGGCGATCGAGCCGCGTCTCCCTGGCCCACGTGCGCTTGAGGTGGTCGCGCACCTTCACGTGCAGCCGGCCCAGTCCCTCCGTCTCGAGCTCGATCAAGTCTCCGTCCTGGAACGCCGACAACCCACGGTGGTTCGTCCCGGTGGCAAGCACGTCACCCGGCTCCAGAGCGTGAATGGAGCTTACCCACTCGATGCAGCGGGGAATCCCGTGCGCCATGTCACTGGTGTTGAAGTTCTGCCTGAGCTCCCCGTTAACCCAGAGCCGGACCTGAAGATGATGCGGGTCTTTCACTTCGTCGGCCGTCACGATATACGGTCCCATCGGCGCGAACGTGCCGCGCGACTTCATCTGGTAGAAGGTGTTGCCCGCCGGCGGAAGGCCGCGCGCCGAGCCATCGATGAAATTCGTGTATCCGAAAACATGCGCCATCGCGTCCGCCGCCTTGACATTCGACGCCCGTTTGCCGATGACGAGCGCCACCTCCGCCTCGCCTTCGAAAATAGTGGCGGGAACGTCGGGCAGCACCATGGTGTCGCCGTCGCCGATGACGCAGCCGGAAGATTTGTGGAACGCATTGATCGGCGCCGGCTCCTTGCGCGTGCCGTCCTCCATGTAATTCACCGCCATGCAGTCGATGTTGCACGGCCTTGGAAGCGGTGGCCTGACCCTCACGCGGTCCAGCGGTACGCCTTTTCCGGCGGCCGCCGCCTTCTCCAGCGCAGACCGGTAATCCGCGAAGCGCTCGATCAACCCGCTGATGAGATTGTATGGCCCGGTGCGCGGGATGTCGCGCACGACCTCGGACACGTCGACGACCATGTTCTCCCTGAGCACACCCAGCTTAAAATCGTCAAAAAATAAAATCTTCATTTTTGTCCAGTCCCCGTAAATTCACGCGATTCCTGACCTTGTGGGCTGCAAACACTCCCGCGACGGTATTTTACGACGCCGGCCCCGGCCACTCTACCCCGTTCACGCGGTTTCCGGCCGGCCGGTCCGCGGCCGGGCTGTGACCGCAGGCCGCTTGCCCGAAAATATCTCCTCCGACTCATTGCGTGACGGCTCGGACGCCAGTACTCTTACCATCGGGATGTTCCTTTCTGTGGTTTCGGATCGAGCGCGGCTACACGTTCAACCCGCAAGGATGCGTCCCCCGGATTCCCGGCAACTTCAGGATTTCACCATGCGACTTCATCGGCGTTTCGCGGGTCTTGGTCTGGCAGCACTCGCTGTGACGGCCGTGTTCGCTACAAGTGAGATGTATGGCGCCGACTACCCGGTAAGGCCGATCCGTCTCATCGTCGCGTATTCAATGATTTTGTTCCGGTAGCGCTCGCGGCGTCGGTGCCCAACGTCCTGGTCGTTCATACCTCGGTCCGCGCCAGCTCCGTCCCGGAATTGATCGCGCTGGCGAAGGCGAACCCCGGACAGCTGAACTACGCGGCGTCGCTGGGGACATCGCTTCACGTTGCAGGCGAGTTGTTCAAATCGATGGCCGGGGTGGACATCGTGACCGTGTTCTACAAGAGCGGGGGGCTAGCCGCCACCGATCTCGAGGCGGGACGAGTTCAAATGGCGTTCTCGGCGGTGACGACCGCCATGTCGCTCGTCGAGGGGGGACGCCTGCGGGCTTTGGCGATCACCAGCGCGAAACGGTCTCCCGCGCTCCCTGCGCTGCCGGCAATGTCGGAATTCCTGCCCGGTTACGAGCTGACCGGATGGCTGGGAATACTCGCGCCGGCCGGAATGCCTTCGGCCATTGTCGCGAGGCTCAACAGCGAAATCGTCAAAGCCGTCCGAATGCGGGACGTCCAGGAACGGTTGCAGAGCCGGGGCGCTGAGCCCGTCAGCAGCACGCCGGAGGAATTTTCCGGATTCATCAAATCGGAGGTCGCCAAGATGGCGCAGCTCCTGTCCCGCGCGGGAATCCGGCCGAAATGATGCATCGTCTGAACTTCGCGCAGGGCGCGGCGCGCTTGGGTCGCAGTTCTCGATGGTCGACATGATGATGTTCTCCCTGGGCGTTACGCCGGCGCGGCCAGCGGTCATTGCACGGGCTTGATGCCCCGCTCCGCAAATACCTTGGACCACTTTGCCATTTCCGACTTCACATACGCGGTGAACTTCTCGGGGCCGTAACCCACGCCTTCGAAGCCGAGGGCGGCGAAACGGCTCTTCACGTCAGGCAACGCGATGATGCGGGTGATCTCCTGGTGGAGCTTGTTGATGATCGGCCTCGGCGTCCCGCCGGGCACCAGTATCCCGAAGAAATTATAGACTTCGTAGCCTGGCAACACTTCCGCAATCGCAGGCACCTGATCCATCGTGCCGATACGTTTTGCCGATGTCACCGCAAGCGCGCGCAGGCGCCCCGCCTTGATGAACGGTGCAGCCGCGAGCGGTGACGTGAAGAGCATCTGCACCTCACCCGCAACGACAGCGGCGTTCGCTTGCCCTGCCCCCTTGTACGGCACATGGTTCATGTCGAGCCGTGTCATGCTGCGGAACAGCTCGACCGAGAGCCAGCCGCCGCTGCCGAGTCCGGACGACGCGTAATTGATCTGCCCTGGTTTCGCCTTTATGAGCGCGATCAGCTCCTGCAGCGACTGCGCGGGGACCGACGGATGAACCACCAGCACGATCGGCGCGAGCGCGAGCAACGTGACGCGGTCAAGGTCTTTCAGCGTGTCATACGGCAGCTTCGCATGAAGATACGGATTCAGCGCGTAGCCGTTCGCGACGATGAGCAGCGTGTAGCCGTCGGGCACGGCCCGAGCGGCGATTTCCGAGCCGACGATGCCCCCGGCACCGGGGCGCACGTCCACGACTACATGCTGGCCCCAGTTGGTCGTCATGTGAGCGCCCAGCAGTCGCGCGAGCACGTCGTTGGCGCCGCCCGGAGATGTAGGCGCGATGAAGCGTATCGGCCGCGCGGGGTAACCGGCCGCGCTTTCGCGGGTGGCGTCGGCTGCTTCTGCGGCAATGCCGCCGGCCAGGACGGCGAGCGCAAACAAGAATCGCGGCAACGCACGGGCGATTGCGCTCACCGCTCGCACATGCACCTTCCCTGTTTTCCGAGTAAACATCGCCTTCTCCTCCTCGTGACGTAAACTTCCTTCTTCATGTCGTATGGCACACCACTTCGCGCGTGACGGACCGGGTGTTGCCGAAGCACGGGATGTAAACGGAGTGCGTGCCGGGGCCGCCGGCCACGATAATGCTGATTTCCTCGGGCCGGTGCGAGATCGTCAGCAACGTATCCGGTCCGATCATGCCGAGCTCGCCGGTGCGCGACGCCTGGGTTCTCCCGAAGTCTTCGGCGGCCATGCAGCCGGCTCTCATCTTCGATTGTTCCCAAAGGCGGCGTTTGACGTCGGTCTTGGTGAGCCCGGCGTCATGCAGGATTCTCGCATGTTCCGGCGCGAGCACGAGCCACGGCTCGCCCCCGTGGACGTATTCGTTGCTCGGCGGGTGGTTCATCGTCCCCGCTATTGCCCGCAGCAGATCGCCGGCATCCTTGGCGAGCGTGCACATATTCATCGTTCCCTCTGCGCCGACGACGGTCACCGTGCTGCGGTCCGGCGCGTACCCGCGCTCCACATGCAGCGGCTCCCACGGGTTCTCGTCCTCGTTTTCGGCGCAGCAGAAAGTGTACTTCCCGGGCTGGCCCTGGGTCGCGCGGTCCATCCCGCCGGGCAACGCCCCGCCCGCGTTGCGCAGGACCAACCGCAGCGCGCGTCCGATGGTCGCGTTCGCCCACTCGCCTTCGCCCAGGCAGTTGTACCTGCCGTTGATCCCGAGCCGCTTCGCGACGGGCCCGTTGACGATGATCCAGACCGCAACGGGATTGGTGGTCGACTGGATGCCCTGCAGGTTGAACTCCGGCGCAGCGGCCGCCTCCACCGCCGCGATAAGCACCGGCAGGTACTCCGGCTCGCAGCCCGCGAGCACGGCGTTGATCGCAATGCATTCCACCGTGGCGGCCCCGAATGCGGGCGCGAGCCTTGCCACGACTTCGTGAGGCGCGCGGGGCGTATGGGCCAGCATCTGCTCGACACGCCCGCGCGTCGGCGGGATCACGGGCAAGCCGTCACCCCAGCGCCGCTCCCGGTATAGTCTGTTGAGAGAAGTGATCAGGTCAGGTTCGTGAGCAATTTCGATCAGTTGCGCGCGTCCGGTCGTTGTAGTCTTCGCGGGTGCCGCCTCGGCCCGACCGCCCGCCGCGCCCGAGCCGCACGCCAGCCCTGCAATGTCGTCAGCGCACTGCTTTGCCATCTGTCGCACTTCGTTGCGGGCGGCCGTGCCGAACGGATGGGGAACGACCGCAATCGGAAGGCTCGAGTAGCCCAGCGCGGAGGCCTGCGCGCGGCCCAGAGCAACAAAGGGTGTCGAGCAGATCTCGATCGCCGCCACGCCGCGTTTCGCCGCCTCTACACTGTCGTGGACACTCCACGACGTGCAGGCGCCTCAATCGCCGGACCCGGTGATTACCAGGTTGCAGGAGTCGGCGAGCTCGCTGACCATCGACTCCGGCGCCGGAATCGAGGCTGCCCGTTTCCTGCGCTTCAGCACCCTGCCGACACCGTATTTGCCGACGAGCAATTCCGCGAGGTCGTCGACGAGATGATCGAAGTTGGGCTTTGCGTTGTCTATGAAGCCGACAACCGCGCCCTCGAGCCTGTCTATCGTTCGTCTGAACTGCTCGTTCCCTCGCTCGCTGGATGCCGTCGGGACAAATACGGATGTCGTCTTTGCCATCAATGTTCTCCCTCAAGTAGCCGGCCGGACTTCAGTTGTGCACGGCGCGCAATGACCCGCCCGATCGTTTCGTGCCCGGCGTCTTCAGCCGGCGCGGACACTTGAACGGGGCGTTGAGATTGCTCAAGGATATGGTAATCGGCTTTGAGTATAAACCCGGTCAACTTACGCTCACAACGCGCCGTGACGTCGGTACACCGGAACCGTCGCAGGCGGGTGCGCGAGAAAGTCATGCAAACTCATGCAGCAAGAAAATAAGGCCGGGGAAAGCCGGCCCCAACTCATTGAATATTGGCGCGCCCGGCGGGATTCCGGGGTGCGGGCAACATTTTGTCTTGCTCTGGCGGTCGGAATAGAGTGGGCGGTAATATCACCGCCAGCCCCCGCTTTAACGCCGGCTCAGGTCATGGTTTTCTTCTGGGGCGGAGGGAGCAAGCATGAACATGGGGCCTCAGGTTCGAAATAAAGAGGAGGAGAAAACCGTGAAAAATATGAAGCCACAGCTATTCAAGACGATCGGAGCGCTGCTTGCAGTGTCTACACTATCTATACCGCTCGCGCTCTCTACCGCCGTGGCAAGGGCAGCTTCTTACCCGAGTAAGCCGGTGCGGCTCATTACCACAACGGCGCCGGGCGGGATCACCAACGAGGTCGCGCGACTGATCGCGACCAAATTGTCCGAACGCCTCGGCAAGCAAATAGTCGTGGACAGCCGCAGCGGGGGAGGAGGCATAGTCGCCACGGAAATTGCGTCGAAAGCGGAGCCGGACGGTTACACGCTGCTCTTCGCCACCGGTACACATACAACGCATACCGCGCTCCAGCGGAAGCTGTCGTACGATCCCATAAAGTCCTTTGCCCCGATCGCGAAGCTGGGAAGCGGGCCGTTCGCGCTCGTCGTGCATCCGAACGTTCCGGCCAAGTCGATGAAAGAGCTTATCGAACTCGCGAGGCAAAAGCCCGGCCAGCTGCTATTTGCAACAGCAGGCCTCGGCGGCTCCGCGCATCTTGGGGCGGAGCTCCTCAAGATCATGGTCAACATCGATTTCAGGGTAGTGCATTTCAGGGGTGGCGGTCCGGCGATGATCGATCTGCTCGGAAACCACAGCGATGCCGGAATCGGCGCTCTCTCTCAATACTTGCCTCACATCAATTCCGGCAGGCTCAGGGTGCTGGGTACCACCGGGCTGAAGCGCAGCGCTATCCTGCCCGATGTGCCGAGCATCGTGGAGGCTGCTGGGTTACCCGGGTACGAAATAACTATCTGGTGGGGGATTCTTGCGCCAGTCGGTACTCCGGCATCGACCGTCAACAGGCTGGACAAGGAGCTAAGGTCAATTCTCGCCTTGGATGAAGTAAGGAGGTGGTTCCTGACCCAGGGGGCGGATGTAGGCTACATGGGCCCGACCGACTTCGGCCTATTTATCAAGGAACAGATAACCAAGTGGACAAGCGTCGTGAAGAAGGCCAACATCAAAGTGGAGTAGCA
>JACQGO010000032.1 GCA_016199485.1 Betaproteobacteria bacterium | reverse complement strand
TCCCGAGGCGTACAAGGCGATGGGTTCGCTCGAGTTCTCGAAGAAGCTGCTGGCCGACGCCAGGGTCGCTGTCTCGCCGGGCACCGGTTTCGGGCACTACGGCGACGGCCACGTGCGCTTCGCCCTGATTGAAAACGAGGCCCGGACCAGGCAGGCTCTGCGCGGCATCAGAGAAATGTTTCGCAAGGACGGGCTCTTGTAGGTGAAACGTGAAATGTGAAACGTGAAAACGGAAACCTGACCCGATTTCGCACGTTTCACATTTCACTTTTCACGGAACACGAATGAAACCAATCAACGTCGGCCTGCTCGGCATCGGCACCGTGGGCGGCGGCACGTTCACGGTGCTGCGGCGCAACCAGGAGGAGATTGCGCGGCGCGCCGGCCGCGCTATCACGATGAAAATCGTCGCCGATAAGGATCTGCAAAAGGCGCGGACCATCGTCGGCGAGCGCGCGCTGGTTACCGCCGACGCCGGTGAAGTCGTAAACCATCCCGACGTCGACATCGTGGTCGAGCTGATCGGGGGCACGAGCGTCGCGAAGGACCTCATCCTCAGGGCAATCGCCAACGGCAAACACGTGGTGACCGCCAACAAGGCGCTGCTCGCGCTGCACGGCAACGAAATCTTCACCGCCGCGCAGAAGGCCGACGTGATGGTGGCGTTCGAGGCGGCGGTGGGCGGCGGCATTCCGATCATCAAGTTGCTGCGCGAGGGGCTCACCGCCAACCGCATCGAGTGGATCGCCGGCATCATCAACGGCACCAGTAACTACATCCTGTCCGAGATGCGCGAGAAAGGCCTGGGCTTCGGGGAGGTGCTGCGCGAAGCGCAGCGCCTGGGTTACGCCGAGGCTGATCCGGTGTTCGACATCGAAGGGATCGATGCCGCGCACAAGCTCTCGATCATGGCCGCCATCGGATTCGGTATCCCGGTGCAGTTCCCGGCGGCTTACACCGAGGGCATCTCGCGGCTGACCCGGGAGGATATCCGCTACGCGGAGGAACTCGGCTACCGCATCAAGCTGCTCGGCATTACCAAGCGCGCCGCGAAGGGCATCGAGCTGAGGGTTCATCCAACGCTGATCCCCGCGCGCAGGCTGATTGCGAACGTTGAAGGGGTGATGAACGCGATCCTGGTGAAGGGCGACGCGGTGGGCCAGACGATGTTTTACGGGGCGGGCGCCGGCGCCGAGCCCACCGCTTCCTCGGTCGTCGCCGACATCGTCGACGTGACGCGCATGCTGACCGCGGATCCGGAACACCGCGTGCCCCACCTTGCATTCCAGCCCGACCGGCTGTCCGACGCGCCGATCCTGCCGATGGCGGAGGTCGAGACCTCCTACTACCTGCGCATGCGGGTGCTCGACCGGCCGGGCGTGCTGGCCGACATCACGCGCATCCTGGCCGGTTTGAGCATCTCGATCGAAGCGATGGTGCAGAAGGAGCCGCACGAAGGGGAGAAGCAGGTCGACATTATCATGCTCACCCATCTCACCGTCGAAAAGAACGTGAACGCGGCGATCGCGAGAATCGAGGCGCTGCCGGTGGTCGCGGGCAAGGTGACGCGCATCCGTATGGAACATCTCGATTAGGTTCATTCGAGCTCGGTGTTCCGTGTTCTTGTGCGTGGGATGTGCGGGAGGTTTTCCGGCTCAGCCAAACGCTGAACCGGGAACTCCGAACATCGAACGCTGAACTTGGAACCTTGAACCTTGAACCTGGGACCTCGAATATGCGGTCGTATCGGGGATTGATCGAAAAATACCGCGACCGGTTGCCGGTCGCGCCGGATACCCCGGTGGTCTCGCTCAACGAGGGCGATACGCCGCTCGTCGAGCTCAGGAACCTGCCGCGGCTGCTGCGCCGGAACGTGAGCATCTACGTCAAGTTCGAAGGGCTCAACCCCACCGGCTCGTTCAAGGACCGCGGCATGACGATGGCGGTGACCAAGGCGGTCGAGTCGGGTGCGAAGGCGATTATCTGCGCCTCCACCGGCAACACCTCGGCCGCGGCCGCAGCGTACGCCGCGCGCGCGGGCATCACCTGTTTCGTGCTGATTCCTGAGGGCAAGATCGCGCTCGGCAAGCTCTCGCAGGCCATGATGCACGGCTCGGTGGTGATCCAGATCCGCGGCAACTTCGACGACGGCATGCGCCTGGTGCAGGAAGTCGCCCAGACGACGCCGGTCAACATCGTGAACTCGATCAATCCGTTCCGGCTGCAGGGCCAGAAGACCGTCGCCTTCGAAGTGATCGAGGCGCTGGGAGATGCGCCGGACTACCACGCGTTGCCGGTGGGCAACGCGGGGAACATCACCGCGCACTGGATCGGCTACTCCGAAGCGGTATGCGAGAACACCCGCGCGTGCGCGTTCTGCCAGGGGAACTGCGGCTTTCACCGCGGCAGGCTCGCCACGCGCCGCCCGATCATGCTTGGCTACCAGGCCTCCGGCGCGGCGCCGATCGTGCGCGGGCGGGTGGTCGAAAACCCCGAGACCGTCGCGACCGCGATCCGCATCGGCAACCCGGTGTCATGGCAGCAGGCGGTTGCGGCAAAAGAGGAGTCGGGCGGCTGGTTCGGCGAGTGCAGCGACGAGGAGATCCTGCACGTGCAGAAGCTGCTCGCCCAGACCGAGGGCGTGTTCTGCGAGCCGGCCTCGGCGGTCTCGCTCGCTGGCGTGCTCAAGGACCTCGAGCTCGGCAGAATCGGCGAGGGCTCGACCATCGTGTGCACGCTGACCGGCCACGGGCTGAAGGATCCCGACGCCGCGATCGCCCAGAGCGTGCAGCCGCTCACCGTGGACGCCGAGCTGGACGCAATCGAGCGGGTGATCCGCGAGCGCCTGCTGCAAGTCTAAGTGCAGCTGTAACGCCGGCGACTCCCGAGGAAGCGCGCAGATTAAATGCATGCCCGGGTGTTGGTTCGGGCGCGCGTTTCAACCCTCTTCGAACAACTCGCCAAAAAGCTCGCGCACCTTGACTTTGGCGGAACCGAGCGCGGCCCGACCGCGGCGCGTGATTTGATAGACCCGTCGTATGTGTCCGTTCACACGAGTGTGGGTCGACTTGAGGTAACCCTTCTGCTCGAGAGCGTGCAGCATGGGGTACAGCGTGCCGGGGCTCAATCGATAGCCGTGCCGTGCAAGTTCTTCGATGATTCCGAGGCCAAACAGCGGTTCCCGGCCCGCATGGTAGAGGATGTGCAGGCGGATCAGCCCGCCGTAAAGATCGGAGTCGCCCATGCGCCAAGCTTGGCCCAATCTCGCGGCTGCGGCAAGTCGGCTAAAGCTGGATTCCGGCGCGTTCGTTCGCACCTCAGAGCAGGCCCGCCGCCAACCCGGCACCGACGATGACCATGACGAAGGCCACGGTGAGTTGCACGAATCGCAGAGTGGCCTTTTTCAACAGCCGTGCCGCCAGATAGGCACCGACGAACGCGCTGATGATGGCGGCGGCAACCAGTCCGGCAATGTCGGACTTCACCGCGGCCCACTGGGAGGCGTGGAAGGATAGCCCGTAGACCACCAGCCGCACTGAATCCACGATGATGGTAGATGCCGTGCCGGTGCCGACGAAAGCCTCCTTGCCCAAGCCGGCTTTGATGAGGAACGCGGCCCGCAGGGCTCCCTGATTGCCCGACAGGCCCCCGAAGAAACCCGACAGCAGGCCTCCGAGCACCAGAAAGCGCGCCGGAAACGCGAGACGCGCGAACCACGGCCAGAGCTCCAGCCCTGCAAAAAGTATGATGAGCACGCCGATGACGGCCTTCACAGCGCTCACCTCGCGCTGCTGCCCGGCAAACGTGTAGCTCACGAGCACCGGGAGATCCGCAAACAATGCGAGCAGGCTCGCGCCAGCGATGGCCGCCAGCACCGCAGGAATGCTGAACCGCGAGACTACGCCCCAATCAGCGTGGTGCCCGACCAGGCCCACCTTGAACAGGTTGTTGGCGAGGTGCACTACCGCCGTTGCAGCGATTGCCGTAGGCACCGGGAAGAACAGCGCGAACGCCGGCATCAGCACCGTACCCAGCCCGAAACCAGAAAACAGCGTCAGACCAGAGACTGCAAACGCGGTCAGGCAAACTACTAGATAGCTCATTCAGGAAGCCTGGGCAGCACGAGCGATATGTGGTAGTGGCCGTTTGGATCTCAGAAGAACTGCGTCACATAACCTTCCGATACCGCTTTAATGACGGCACCTCCCGCGGCTGTCAGCACGACCACGAGCCATGCCGGCAGCTTCCAGAACATGAGCAGCACAAAACCAGCGAGCGCGAGGCCGAAGTCGGCGGTAGAGCGGATCGCGTTCGTCCAGACCGGGTCATAGAGAAAGCCAAGCAGCATGCCCACGACCGCCGCGTTGACGCCGACCAGCGCCGAACGCATGGGACGAAAACGCCGGAGAGCGTCCCAGAACGGCAGCGGCCCGATCACGAGCAGGAACGATGAGGCGAAAATGCCAACCAAAGAGATGACGGCGCCGATCCAGCCGTTGGGTGGCACGGTCGAGACGGTGCCGAGATAAGCCGCAAAAGTGAACAGAGGCCCCGGGACAGCCTGCGCCGCGCCGTACCCCGCGAAAAAAGCTTCGTTAGACACCCATCCAGGAGGCCCCACCTCGGCCTGGAGCAGCGGTAACACGACGTTCCCGCCGCCGAACACCAGAGATCCGGCGCGGTAGAAACTGTCCAGCAACGCAATCGACTGGAAAGGAAACGCCGCGCGGAGAGCGGGCAGTGCGAGGAGCAGCCCGAAAAACAGGGCAAGCGCCGTGACGGCCCCTGTGCGGCTGACATGCGCGCCGATCGCGACGTGGTGGTCGTCTTCGCTCACGTTGAACAGCCGCAAACCGACGATGCCACCCGCGACAATCGCGCCAATAAACCCCAGCGGTGTGGGCCAGATCATGACGACGATCGCGGCCAGCGCGGCCAGCGTGACGCGCAGCGCGTCCGGCGTAAGGCTGCGGGCCATGCCCCAGACCGCCTGCGCCACCACCGGCACCGCAACGACCAAGAGTCCGTGCAGCCAGCCCAAGTCGACGCGATCGCCTAGGGCAATGACGCCGAATCCAAACAGGATGAGAGCCAATGCGGAAGGACCGGTGAAGGCAAGCCATGCCGCAAAGGCACCCGGCAGACCAGCCTGCGACAAGCCGAGGCCGATACCGACTTTGCTGCTTGCCGGGCCCGGCGTGAACTGACACAGGGCGACCAGATCAGCATAAGCTTGGTCATTGATCCACCTCCGCCGGTTCACGAACTCCTCGCGAAAGTACCCGAGGTGCGCGATCGGACCGCCGAACGACGTGCAGCCGAGCTTCAGGAATGCAAGAAACACTTCGGCTGCGGAGCCGCGGGTACCTTTATCGCCGAGGGCATTGGTGCGAACGGACATGAGGTTCTCCTGAGACCGGATCCTTGTAGGTGTGCGTGCGTGTGCGGGATTGTATCAGATTTCGTTATCGAAAACCGATACTATTGCTCGCCGCCGCTCTTGGGTGTGATCCGTGCCGACCCGCCCTGTCAATGCCCCTGAACGTTTTACGGTTGCTCGAATCGGAGTGAAAGATCGACAGCCTTGATGTCTTTCGTGAGGCCGCCGATCGAGATGCGGTCGACGCCGGTTTCCGCGATCGCCCGCACGTTCTCCAACGTGATGCCGCCGGAGGCTTCGAGTTGCGCGTGCCCCGCGGCGATGCGGACCGCCCGGCGCATGTCCGCGAGGCTCATGTTATCGAGCAGGATCATGTTCGCTCCCGCCGCGAGCGCCCGCTCGAGCTGCGCGAGCGTTTCCACCTCGATCTGTATCCATACGCCAGGCGGCGCCAGCCGGCGCGCCTGCGCCAGTGCGGCTTCGATGCCGCCCGCGGCGGCGATGTGGTTTTCCTTGATGAGTATTCCGTCGTAGAGCCCCAGCCGGTGGTTGACGCCGCCGCCGACGCGCACCGCGTATTTCTGGGCGATGCGCAGGCCGGGCAGCGTCTTGCGCGTGTCGACGATCGCGGCGCGGGTTCCGGCAACCGCCTCCACGTAGCGGCGCGTAGCGGTCGCGACTGCGGAAAGAAGCTGCAGGAAGTTGAGCGCGGTGCGCTCCCCGGTGAGCAGCGCCCGCGCGTTGCCCTCGAGCGCAACTGCTGGTGCGCCCGGGGTAAGGCGCGCGCCTTCGCCGGTAAACCATTCGAATCGCACGCCGGGGTCGAGCTTGCGGAAACACGCCTCGAACCAGGGCCGTCCGCACAGGACCGCCTCCACCCGCGATACCACTGCCGCACGCGCGGCCGGGCCGGCGGGTGTGAGCAGCGCGGTCAGGTCGCCGCTGCCGACGTCTTCGGCGAGCGCGGCGCCGACGTTGCGCTCGATTTCTGATGCCAGATCCATAAATTTCAACTAACATTCTACAGCACGGCGTTTACGGAGGGGCGGCATGGAGGGCATGGTAAGCGTGGTGTCGTACGGGATCGGCGCGGTGCTGGGGTTCGTGCTGATCGGCACCCTGATACTGCTCGTGATCCACGATGTCACGCAGAAGAAGCACACGGTGCTGCGCAACTATCCCGTCATCGGGCACCTGCGCTTTTTCCTCGAGAACCTCGGCGAGTACTTCCGCCAGTACTTCTTCATGGGCGATCGCGCCGAGATGCCGTTCAACCGCGCGACCCGCACCTGGATCTACAAGGAAGCGAAGAACGAGGGCGGGATCATCGGCTTCGGGTCCACCAACGATCTGCGCGAGCCGGGCTCCATCATCTTCGTCAACCATCCTTACCCGGTGCTGGAGGAGGACCGGCTGCCCACGCCTTCGCTCATGGTCGGGGAAGGCTACTGCAAGCACCCGCTGGAGGCGCGGTCGATCGTCAACATCAGCGGCATGAGCTTCGGGGCGATCTCCGCGCCGGCGGTTCGCGCGCTCTCCCGCGGTGCGGCGGTCGCGGGATGCTGGATGGACACCGGGGAGGGCGGGCTGTCGCCTTACCACCTCGAGGGCGGCTGCGACATCATCATGCAGGTCGGCACCGCCAAGTACGGCATCCGCAACCTCGATGGCAGCTTCTCCGACGAGCGGGCGAAGCAGCTCGCCGAGGTCGCGAAGGCGTTCGAGATCAAGCTCTCGCAGGGCGCAAAGCCGGGCAAGGGCGGCGTGCTGCCGGGCGGCAAGGTCACCGGGGAGATCGCGAAGATCCGCGGCATCCCGCAGGGGGAAAACTCGATCAGCCCCAACCGCCACCGCGACATCGCCAACGTCGAGCAATTGCTCGACCGGATCGCATATATCCGCGATCTCACCGGGCGTCCGGTGGGCGTGAAGACGGCGATCGGCGGCTGGGAGTTCATCAATGAGCTGTGCGATGCGGTGCTGCGGCGCGGAAAGGAGTACGCGCCGGATTTCCTGGCGGTGGACGGGGGCGAAGGCGGCAGCGGCGCAGCACCGCAGACGCTGATGGACCACATGGCGCTGCCGATCGCGGAAGCCCTGCCGCGCGTGGTCGATTCGCTGCTGCAGTCGGATCTCAAGAGCCGCATACGCGTAATCGCCGCGGGCAAGCTCGTGACCTCGGCCCGGGCGGCGTGGGCGTTGTGCGTGGGCGCCGATTTCGTGAACACCGCGCGCGGTTTCATGTTCTCGCTCGGCTGCATCCAGGCGCTGCGCTGCCACACCAATACCTGTCCCACGGGCGTGACGACGCACAACAAGCGCCTGCAGCGCGGGCTGGTGGTCGAGGAGAAATACCTGCGCGTGGCGAACTACTGCCGGAACATGAACAAGGAGGTCGACATGATCGCGCATTGCTGCGGCTGCCGGCACGCGCGGGAGCTCGGGCGCGAACACGTGCGCATCGTGCAGACCGCCAACCAGAGCATCGCGCTCAACATGCTGTATCCTTACCCCACCGTCGGATCGCGGCCCGCGCCAAAGGCCGCGCCGGCTCGTGCGGTCGCTTTGTGACTGGAGGGCTTATGGCGAGACTGGTTAAACGCACTGCCACCGGACCGTACCGCGTCGAGGTCGGCGGCGAGGTGAAGTTCATCTGCGGCTGTGGACTGTCGAAGAATCAGCCGTTTTGCGACGGCACGCACAAGACCACTGCACGCACCGAGGAGCCGGACACGCTCTACTGGTACGACGCCGAGGGCAATCGCCGCGAGTGCGCCGATACTTTTCCCGGAATACGCGCGGCGTGACCCGGCGCGCGCACCGGGAGCGACTCAGCGCCCCGATAGCGGCGTCACTTCAAAACCCCGCGCGCGCAGCAGCCCGGTGACTCCCCGGCAGTGCAGTACGCCGACGAAGGCGACTGCGCCGCCTTGCTCGAGGAACGGGGTCATGCGCTCGAAGAGTACGGAATCACGCCGGTCCACGATCGACTCGCAGAAGGTCGGAAACACGCGCGCCGTTGCCATCAGCGATTCCAGATCCCCGTGCAGGTAACGCCGTGCGTATGTCCTTCCGTAGCTTTTCCACTCTACGTTGGTGAGGAAGCTCACGATCCGGTCAAGGGGAATTCCGTCCAGGGCCTCGATCTGTTCCTCGATCGTTTCAAGGGGGTGCACCTCTTTGTTCAGCTCGGCTGCGATCCGCGCGGCGTCCAGATCCATCGAGTACGTCCATCCGTCTTTCGCGCGGTAGCGGTTCCAAAGGTGCAAGAAGGCCATCCACGGCTTCATTCCCTTCAGTTCGGCGCCCAGGTGGTCGGCCGCATCGCCGAGCAGGAGCTCCCGATACAGCTGGAAGGTGCTGAGCAGCGGCGCCCGGACGCCGAGCGCGGTGTTGATTCTGCGAATGGTCGCCGCGTCCAGCGCGTCGGACAGGGACGCCCGCCCCTCAGCTCGTCCCGACTCGATGACCTTCCGCATCGCTGCTTCGTCCAGCGGGCCTTCGAGCAACACCGTCGCCGCTCCGCCGATGTGATGGCGAAGCGAGCCCCGGAAATGGTAGGGGAAGAAATGAACGCTGCCGACGAGGTGCGAGCGCCTGCCGCGCCTGTGGAGCTCCCAGATCATCCTGAGCCCCCTTTCTTTTGAGAACAACCGGCGCACAAAATCGAGCATCGCCAAGAGCCCGTAGCAAACTCAAGCAGCATTTGCCGCAGATAAATGCAGATTAAATTCTTGATTTTTCATCGGCGTTCATCGGCGGCTAAACTGTTATTGATCTTGTTACCAGTTCTAGAGTTTCGACGCGAGGCCCTCCGGGATGCCGGGCCGCACCCGGCGCTGTCCGAGGAATTCGTACGGGAGAGACGGAACGCCGCCCCATTTGGTCTTGAAAGCGCGAATCCCTTCGTTCACCCCCAGCCCCAGGTGGATGTAGCTCTTGCCGTGCTCGCGCGCGAGCTTCACCATCTCGGCAAACAGCAGGTCCGAGGCGCCGGGAACATAGCGCTTCTTGGAGTGGCTCCCCACCATGTAGGTCGCGAAGTTGCCGGCTGCCAGCTCGACAACGTAGAACGCCGCGAGGCGACCCTGCCGGTCGTGCGCGTTCAACACGACCGCCGATTCCGACCTGGGCACGTAGTGCGCCATGCTGAGAAAGAGCGCGCGGACGCGGGGCGCTGGCCGCTCGCGCTCCAGGAACTCGCCGATCAGTTCCTGGTGCGCCGCCGAGATTTCGCGCCCGGTCTCGACGGCGAGCGTTCTCGATGCCCTGGCGACGATGCCGAGCCTCGTCTTCATCTCGCATCGCAGAAGGTCGAGGGTGTAGTAGTGATCGCTTTCTCTTTCGTCGCCTGTCCCCGCCAGCGAGGGCGGCACCTCGGGGGCGACCAGCCAGAGCGTTGCGGGACGGAAGCGGCGGCAGGCGCCATCGACCACCCGCACGAGGTCTTCGCCACGGAAATCTTGTTCGAGCGGGTAGCCGATCACGATGGCCCAGCCCTCCGCCGAGAAGCAGAGATACCGGTCGAACAGGAACGGCTCGCCCCCGGAGACCAGGGTCATCATGCCCACGATGTGCTCGGGCACATACGCTTTCTCCAGGACGTATCTTGTTTCCTCGGGAGAGATCACGGCTTGCCGAGCAGGGCGGTGAGCAGCGTCAGGGGGCGAAGACGGTAGCGGCAGGAGGCGTAGTCGAGGAACGGGACCGCGCCCCACTTGCGCTTGAAGCGCGTGAGTCCCTCGTTCACGCCGAGCCCGAGATTGACGTAGCGCTTGCCCCGGTCTCGGGCGGCCCGGATCACCTCGTGGAGTAGGAGGTCCGCCGCCCCCGGCACGTAGCGGCTGCGCGACACGAAGTTGTACTGGTAGAACGCGTAGTCGCGCGCGCCGAATTCGGCCACGTCGAAAGCGACGAGATTGCCTCCCCGATCCCGCGCGCCGAAAACCGCGGCGGTGGAAACCGCCGAAACGTACACGGGAACGCGCTCGAAAATGGAGCGGATCTCTTCGCCGAGCGGACGCGAGGCCAGGAATTCGGCGATCACGCGGGCATGCTCTTCTCCAAACCGCGCGCCGCGTTCCACCTCCAGCTCGCGGGATGCGCGTCGGATCATCCCTTCGACGTTCCTGTTCGGACGGTGTGCCGGGAGGTCGAGCCGATAGTAGCGATCGGTTTCGTCCGCGCGGCAGGGTTCTCCCGGCGCGGACAGGCGCGGCGCAGTGACGGCGACCGACTCGGGAGCAAACCGCGCGATCGCCGCCGAGAGCGCGCGTGCCATTGCGGTCTCATCAAACGGAGCGCTCAGGGGGTAACCGATGAATACGATCGCGCCTTCGTCACGGTAGCACAGGTAGTCGCCCATCAGGAACGGCTCTGCGGAAGAGATGGCGCAGACGTAGCCGGGCACGTGCTCGGGAACGTAGGCGCGGGCGGCGACGAAGTCCTGTTCGGTTGCGCTGAGCACCTGGAAGCCCTGCAAGAAAGAACCCAAACCAAAACGGCTTTAGCCACAGAGGACACAGAGTCCACAGAGAAAGGGCAAATCGATGGAGAGTCCTTGAACCGCAGTCCCCTGTGTTCTCTGTGATCTCTGTGGCTGATGTTCCTGGGTTTGTCACACGCTCTTACAGCCCGTAGAGCTTGGGACAAGTGCGGCACGCTTCCGGTGCGGGGGGTAACGGCGCCGAAGCGGCGTTGCGCGATACGCCGCCGACGGCTATCTTTGCCACGCCGAGAAGCCGTTCCGAAAATTGCCGGCGGAAAGCGCGGTAGGCCGGTGCCTCCCAGATCTCCACCAGGCTCTGATCGTTGACGTTGCCGAACCGCACGTGCGGGATCGAAGCGGCCTCGCCGTCGAACACGCGCGGGATCTCCTGCTGTCCCGTCACCCCCAGGTAGACGCACGGCGAGACCCAGCCGTCGGCCGAGATAAAGAGGATCTTCAGCGGGTTGAGATCGCACACCGCTACCTCCCGCGGTTGCAGCGAATAAGGGCGGAACGCGAGCCCCGCCTGCCGGGCCGCGCGCTTCGCTTGGTCCACGATCTCGCGCGCCGCCCGG
>JACQGO010000294.1 GCA_016199485.1 Betaproteobacteria bacterium | reverse complement strand
CTCGACCGCGTGATCGGTGCGCATCCCGGCGTGCACGAGGCCGCGGCGATCCCGGTTCCCGCGGAACTCGGCGAAGACGAGATCCTCGCGGTGGTGGTCGCCAAGCCCGGACAGCGGCTCGCGGCCGAGGACATCGCGCAGTGGTGCCGGGAGCGGCTCGCGCCGATGAAAGTTCCCCGTTACGTGCTGTTCGTCGACGAGATGCCGCACACGCCCACGCACAAGATCGCCAAGGCGGTGCTGCGCGAGGATCGCACGCTCGTTGCGCGCGCGGTGGACCTCGAAGCGAAGCGCGCCGAAAAGATCGCCAACCGGAGGTAAAAACCATGTCTGGACGCTTACGCTTTGCGCTGTGCGCGCTGCTCGCGGGATACGCGGCGATCGCCGTCTCCGCCGAGAGCTTCCCTGCGCGCCCCATTCGCTTCGTCGTTCCTTATCCGCCGGGCGGCGGCACCGACATCGTCACGCGCCTCATCAGCCCGCCGCTCGCCGAGGGCCTGGGGCAGCAGATCGTGATCGACAACCGCGGCGGGGCGGGCGGCATCATCGGCACCGAGATCGTCGCGAAAGCGCTGCCCGACGGCTACACCATGCTCTTCGTGGTTCCCGCCCAGACTTCGGTCAATCCGGCGCTCTACAAGAGGCTGCCGTACGATCCGCTGCGCGACTTCGCGCCGGTCACGCAGCTCACCATCTACGAGCTGGCGATGGTCGCGCATCCCTCGCTGCCCGCGTCCTCGGTGAAGCAGCTTCTCGCGCTCGCCAAGTCCAAGCCCGGGACGATCAATCTCGGCTCGGCGGGCAGCGGCAGCGCCGGGCACATGGCCGCAGAGTGGTTCAGGATGATGACCGGGGTGCAGTGGGTGCACGTGCCGTACAAGGGCGCGGGACCCGCGCTGACCGAGCTGATCGGCGGGCAGGTGCAGGTGTTGTTCGCGACCACGCTGGCGACGCTGCCGCATGTCCGCGCCGGCAGGCTGAAGGCGCTCGGCGTCACCGGGACCAGGCGCTCGCCGGCGGCGCCCGATGTCGCGACGGTCGCCGAATCGGTTCCGGGCTACGAGTTTACCCAGTGGCAGGGGGTCGTCGTGCCGGCGAAAACGCCGCGGGCGATCATCAAACGGCTGAACGCGGAACTCGTGAAGGTGATGAACCTGCCGCGCGTGAAGGAGCGCGTGCTCGAGCTCGGCTCGATCCCGGTGGGCAGCACGCCGGAGCAGTTCGCGGCGCTGCTCAAGTCCGAGCTGGAGAAGTACGCGAAGATCGTCAAGGCGGCGGGGATCAAGGTCGATTGAGCTTGCACGCGCCGCTCGCCGCGCATCCGGCGGCGCACGACGCGGCAGCGGTCGAATGCCGACGGAGCCCGGCGAGGACGGGATCCCGGTTGCCGTAGTGCTCGGGCCGGGATACGATCCCGATCAACGTTACCGCGGATGCACAGAAAATGAAAACCGCAGCCTGCTGAGCGCAGCCGCGTGGCGAAAACCGAGGAGGAGGCAACCATGAGAATTCTGTTTCTTGCTTTACTCGGCGCATTGTTCGGGGCCGCGGGTGCTGCCGCGTGGGCGCAGGGCGCGGCCGCGGGTTACCCGAGCAAGACGATCCGGTTCGTACTTCCCTATCCGCCGGGGGGCGGCACCGATACCATCGCGCGCCCGCTCGCGCAGCGCCTCACCGAAGCGCTCGGCCAGCAGGTGGTGGTCGAGAACCGCGGCGGGGCGGGCGGCGCGATCGGCATGGAGGTCGTCGCGCGGACCGCGCCGGACGGGTATACCATCGTGCTGGCGGTGACCGCGCAGCTCGCCGTCAACGTGAGCCTCTACAAGAGGCTGCCGTACGACCCGGTGCGGGACTACGCGCCCATTACGCTGCTTGCCACCGGGCCGTATCTGCTGGTGGTGCATCCCTCGCTGCCGGTGAAATCGGTGAAGGAGCTGATCGCGCTCGCGCGTGCCCGGCCCGGCGATCTCACGTATGCCTCGTCGGGCAACGGCAGCGGCGGGCATCTCGCGGCCGCGCTGATGAATTCCATGGCCGGCATCAAGATGCTCCACGTTCCGTACAAGGGAGGGGGGCCGGCGCTCGTGGACGTGCTCGCGGGACAGGTGCAGATCCTGTTCGCGACCTACGCCGCCTCCAGGGGGCACATCCAGAGCGGCCGCGTCCGCGCGCTCGGGGTGAGCACCGCGAAACGTCCCGCGGCGCTTCCCGATCTGCCGACGATCGCCGAATCGGGCCTTCCCGGGTACGACTCCGGCGTCTGGTACGGCATACTCGCCCCGGCCGGGACGCCGCGCGAGATCGTCGCGAAGCTCAACGGCGAGATGATCCGCGCGCTGAACCATCCCGAGTTCCGCAACCTGCTGGTGAACGGGGGGATCGATCCGATCGGGAGCACTCCCGAGGAGCTCGGCCGGTACATCAAGAGCGAGATCGCGAAATGGGCGAAAGTGGTGAAGGACGCCGGCGTGCGCATCGACTGATCGGCGACGAGGAGGAGGAGGCGCAATGTTCGCCGCGCCACCGGTAATCGAGACCGAGGTGTTTGCCGAGCTGCCCGGCGCGCTGCGCGTCTCGAACCGGAAATCGAAATGGATCGAGTTCAGGAAGAAAGGCCAGCCGGTCGACAAGCCGGAAACGATCCATTCCTACCTCGAGGGCCCGTCTTTCGACCGCGACGGCAACCTTTACTGCGTCGACATTCCCTATGCGCGGATTTTCCGGGTCTCGCCGCGAGGAGGATTTTCGGTCGTCGCCGAATACGAAGGCGAGCCCAACAGCCTCAAGATCCACAAGGACGGACGGATGTTCCTCGCGGACCGGCAGCACGGCATCATGCTGCTCGACCCGGTTTCGGGGAAAGTGACGCCGTATGTCGATGAAGCGGCAGGCGAGAGGTTCAAGGGAATAAACGATTTCGTCTTCGGCGGGAACGGCGACCTGTATTTCACCGACCAGGGCAACAGCAGCATGAACGACCCGAGCGGCCGGGTGTTCAGGCTGCGGGCCGACGGGGAGCTGGAGCTGATCCTCGACAAGGTCCCGGGGCCGAACGGGATCGCCCTGAGTCCGTCGGAGAACCTGCTGTACGTCAACGTGACGCGGATGAACAACGTATGGCGGATCCCGCTGCTTCCCGAAGGCGGGATCATGCAACTCGGCGCAAAGATCGGCGTTTTCATCCAGTTGAGCGGCAGTCTTTCCGGCCCGGACGGCCTGGCGGTCGACTCCGAAGGGAGCCTCGCAATCTGCCATTCGGGTCTCGGGACGGTATGGCTGTTCAGCAAGTACGGCGAACCGCTCTACCGGATCAAGTCGTGCCGCGGGATACGGACGACCAACCTCGCCTACGGCGGCAAGGACTTCAGGACGCTCTACATCACGGAGTCCGAGACCGGCACCATACTGAAAGCCTCGATGCCGGTTGCCGGGCATCCGCTGTACTCGCACCGCCAGGGCCGACCCGCCGTGGCGCCGACATGGGAGAGAGCATGATCGAACGCAGGACTCTGGGGATCGGCGTCGTCGGGTCGGGGCGCATCGGGAGCCTGCGCGCGCGGATCGCCGCCGAGCACCCCGCGGTCCGTTTCGTTGCGGTCTCCGATCTTGACCCCGCGAAGGCGCGTGACCTCGCCGGGAAGGTCGGCGCGCAGTTTCATTCCGGCGACAACCTCGCGGTGATCATGCATCCCGAGGTCAACGCGGTCGTCGTCTCCACCAGCGAGGGCGAGCACGCCGCGCCGGTGCTCGCCGCGATCGAGGCGGGCAAGCCGGTACTGGTGGAAAAACCGATCGCGCTCACGCTCTCCGAAACGGAGCGGATCATCGTCACCGCGGAGCGGGCGGGCGCGAGCCTGCGCGTGGGCTACAGCCGCCGCTACAAGGAGCGCTATCTCATCGCCAAGGAGCAGATCGTGCAGGGCCGCCTGGGCAGGGTCGTCGGCGCCGCTGCGCGCGTCTACAACTCGCGCTCGCAGGCCTTCGCGATGCTCAAGCGCAACCCGGGCGCCACTCCGGTGGTGGACGCGCTCACCTACTACGTCGATCTCATGAACTGGTTCCTCGCGGGCACGCGGCTCTGCGAGGTGTTTGCGCGCGGGCAGAAGGGCGTGCTCCGACAAGCGGGCTTTGACACCGACGACGTGAGCTGGGCGATCCTCACCTACGCCGACGGCGCGGTGGCGAATCTCGGCGTGTGCTACGCTCTGCCCGAAAAATACCCTGCGCTCGGCCACGCGGCACGAGTCGAGATCCTCGGTACCGAGGGCGTGATGATCCTCGACGACGATCACACCGACCAGCTCATGTACAGCGAGAAGGGCGTCCCGCACGTCTATCTGCCGGATCACACCGTCAACATGGTGTTCCTGCAAAGCGGTACGCCCGGCGACTGGGCGCTCGGCGAGTTCTGGGGGCCGATCGCGAACGAAACCCGCGCCTGGCTCGACCATCTCGCGGTCGGAAAGCCGTGCGTGCTCGCCACGGCGCGCGAGGCGCGCGACAACCTGGAAGCGACG
>JACQGO010000018.1 GCA_016199485.1 Betaproteobacteria bacterium | reverse complement strand
CGGGGCAGGAGCGCGGGGTCTTGCCGATGGGGGTCTGGTCCACCTCAAGCACGCGCCCCACGGCTGCCGCCCCGTGTATTGCGCGGCAGCCGACGGGCGCGGGTGAGGCGGGAGGCGGGAGGCGGGAGGCGGAACGGGATTTTCCTTCTGCCTTCTGCCTTCTGCCTTCATCCTTCCGCCGCCGCGGCAGGTCGCGGCGTTGCGCGACCTGGCGCCGCAGATTCTCGTAGAGCACATCGCGCGCCAGCGTTGACTTGCCGGAACCGGAGACGCCGGTGACCACGACCAGCCGGCCGAGCGGCACGCGCAGGTCGAGGCGCTTGAGATTGTGCAGTCTCGCCCGCTCGATCGCGAGCGCCGGCGTCGCGCCATTTACCGGGCGCCGCGCGTCGAGGGGATGCGTCAGCGGCTGCGCGAGGAAGCGGCCGGTGACCGACGCCGGGACGCGGATCAAGTCGGCGGCGGCGCCGCACGCGACGACTTCGCCACCCCCGGTTCCCGCACCCGGCCCGAGGTCCACGATATGTTCGGCGCGCCGTATCGTCTCCTCGTCGTGCTCCACCACCACCAGGGTGTTGCCCTTGGCCTGGAGCCGGGCGAGCGTGTCGAGCAGGACGCGGTTGTCGCGCGGGTGCAGCCCGATGGTGGGCTCATCCAATATGTAAGCGACGCCGCGCAGGTTGGAACCGAGTTGGGCCGCCAGCCGGATGCGCTGCGCCTCGCCGCCCGAGAGCGTGGGCGCGGCGCGGTCGAGCGCGAGATAGGAGAGCCCGACCTGGTCCAGAAACGCGAGGCGCGACTTCACTTCCGCAACGATGTCGCGCGCGATTTCCGCTTCACGCCCTCTGAGATCCAGACTGCGGAAGAAGGTCTCGATCTGCGCGACCGGCAGCGCGGTGAGATCGGCAATCGAGCGGCCGCGCAGCCGCACCGCCAGCGCTTGGCGGTTAAGCCGCTTGCCCTCGCACGCGGGGCACGGCTCCTCGGCGCCCCCGTACCACTCGTTCCACCAGATTTCCTCGCCGCTCTGCTGCTGGTCGAAGCCGTAGAGCCTCGACCCGGTGCCGTAGCACTCCGGGCACCAGCCGTGCTTGGAGTTGAACGAAAACAGCCGCGGGTCCAGCTCGGGAAAGCTCCTGCCGCACGAGGGGCAGGCGCGTTTCGCGGAGAACACCGCTTGGTTCAACTGCGCGAGCGCGGCGTCGCCCTCGGCCATCGCCCGCTCGAGCGCATCCAGCGGCGCGAGCACGTGCACCACGCCGTTGCCGAAATCGAGCGCCTTGTGCAGCGCCTCGCGCAGCGTCTTTTCTTCTCGCGGCAGGGCACGCAGGTCGGCGACCGGCAGCTCGATCGTATGTTCGCGAAAGCGGTCGAGTCGCGGCCAGCGGTCGGTCGGCAGGAATTCGCCGTCGACCCGCAGATGCGTGTAGCCCTTCGCGCGCGCCGACTTCGCGAGAGCGGTGTAATAGCCCTTGCGGTTCACGACGAGCGGCGCGAGGATCCCGATGCGGGTTCCGCGGTAGTCGCGCATGAGGCGCGCGGCGATCGCCTCCATGCTCTGCGGCTCGATCGGCGCATTGCAATCCGGGCAGTGCTGCGTGCCGAGCTTCATGTAGAGCAGCCGCAGGAAGTGGTAGATCTCGGTGAGCGTCGCGACCGTGCTCTTGCGCCCGCCGCGGCTCGTGCGCTGCTCGATCGCGACGGTGGGCGGAATGCCGAAGATCGCGTCCACGTCGGGGCGCGCCGCGGGCTGGACGAACTGGCGTGCGTAGGCGTTCAGCGACTCGAGGTAGCGGCGCTGCCCCTCGGCGAACAGGATGTCAAACGCGAGGGTCGACTTGCCCGAGCCCGAAACGCCGGTGATGACGGTGAAGCGGTTGCGCGGGATGTCGACGTCGATCGATTTCAGGTTGTGCTCGCGCGCGTTGTGGATCCTGATCACGGGTTTCGTTGTCACGGGCGCGTACCGCACGGAAGCTTCCGCCGCCTGCGTCGCTGCGGCGGGCGCGACGCGCCCGAGCGCCGCCTCGTACTCCCGGAGGGCCTTACCGGTGTGCGAGGAGGGATGCGCCATCACCTCGCGCGGCGTGCCGCTGCACACGATTTCTCCACCGGCGTCGCCGCCCTCGGGACCGAGATCGACGATCCAGTCCGCTGCGCGCACCACGTCGAGGTTGTGCTCGATCACGACCAGCGAGTGTCCCGCGGCGATGAGCCGGAGGAATGCGCGCAGGAGCTTCGCTACGTCGTCGAAATGGAGCCCAGTGGTCGGCTCGTCGAACAGGAACAGCTTGCCTTTGTGAACCACCCCGTCGCTCGCTTCGCTCGCGCCACCCCTCCTCGGTGAGGAGGGGAGCGCATGAACCGCGCCAGCCGCTTCCCCTCCTTGCAAAGGAGGGGTGGCGCGCTGCGCCGGGGTGGTCTCCCCTCCTTGATAAGGAGGGGTGGTGCGGAGCGCCGGGGTGGTCTCCCGTCCTTGATAAGGAGGGGTGGTGCGGAGCGCCGGGGTGGTCTCCCGTCCTTGATAAGGAGGGGTGGTGCGGAGCACCGGGGTGGTCCCGGCAGCTTCCGCGAGGTGTCCCGCGAGCTTGAGCCGCTGCGCTTCGCCGCCGGAGAGCGTCGGCACCGGCTGCCCGAGGCGCAGATACTCGAGTCCGACCTCGGCAAGCGGCGCAAGCGCCGCCTGCACTTCCCGGCGGCCGGCAAAGAAAGCGCACGCCTCGGACACCGTCAGGTCGAGCACGCCGGCGATCGATTTCCCGTCGAGCATCACTTCCAGCACTTCGGCGCGGTAACGCCTGCCGTCGCAGTCGGGACAGCGCAGGTAGACGTCGGACAGGAACTGCATCTCGACGTGCTCGAAGCCGTTGCCTCCGCAGGTGCGGCAGCGGCCGTTGCCGGAGTTGAAACTGAAGGTGCCCGCGGTGTAGCGCCGCTCGCGCGCGAGCGGCGCTTCGGCGTAGAGCTTGCGGATCGCGTCGAACGCACCGACGTAGCTCGCGGGATTGGAACGCGTGGTGCGGCCGATCGGCGACTGGTCGACCAGAATCACGTCGCCGACCAGCTCGTCGCCCTTGATCGCGCGATGCTTTCCCGGAGCCTCGGTCGGGCGGCCTTTGCGCTTCAACAGCGCGGCGTGGAGCACGTCCTGCACCAGCGTCGACTTGCCCGAGCCGGAGACCCCCGTCACGCAGACAAAGCGGTGCAGAGGGATCGTGACATCGATCGTCTTCAGATTGTGCTCGGCGGCGCCAAGGATTTCGAGCCGCGCGCCGTTCTTCGGCGGCAACTGCGGAACGGCGCCGCTGCCCCTGCGGCCGGACAGATATTCCGCAGTGAGCGAGCGGGGGGCGTCCTTCAGCGCGTCGGGCGCGCCGAAAAACACCACCTCGCCGCCGCGCTCACCCGGCCCGGGGCCGAGATCGAGGACGCGGTCGGCGGCGAGCATCACGTGCGGATCGTGCTCGACCACGACGAGCGAATTGCCCGCGTCGCGCAGCCGGCGCATGACGCCGATCACGCGCCCCATGTCGCGCGGGTGCAGCCCGATCGAAGGCTCATCGAGGACGAACAGCGTGTTTACCAGCGAGGTGCCGAGCGCGGTGGTGAGATTGATGCGCTGCACTTCGCCGCCCGAGAGCGTGCGCGATTGCCGGTCGAGCGTGAGATAGCCGAGGCCGACTTCGACAAGATAGGCGAGCCGCGCGCGGATCTCGGTGAGCAGCAGGTCAGTCGCCTCGTCGAGTGGCGCGGGAAGATGCAGGCGCTCGAAGAACTCGCGGACACGCTCGATCGGCAACAGCGCGATGTCGTGCATGGTGAGACCGGGCAGCCGCCGGAACGTCTCCGCGCCGAACCTGATGCCGCGCGGCTTACACCGCTGTTCCGGCGCGAGCACCCGCGCCGCGTCTTCGTTCGTGCCGAGACGCCACAACAGCGCATCGGGCTTGAGGCGCGCGGCGCCGCACGCCTCGCACGGCGTGTAGGCGCGATACTTCGAGAGCAGCACGCGGATGTGCATCTTGTAGGCCTTGGTTTCGAGCCACCTGAAGAACCGGCGCACGCCGTACCAGGTGCCGGGCCAGGACTTGTTCCAGCTCACCCATTCGGGCTCGCCTTCAAGCACCCACCGGCGCTGCTCGCCGGACAGCGCGCGCCACGGCGTGTCGAGCGGAATGCCGCGCTTCTTCGCATACTTCTCGAGGTCGTCCTGGCATTCGCGGTAGGACGCGGTCTGCCACGGCTTCACCGCGCCCTCGCGCAGCGTCTTCGATTCGTCAGGGACGATGAGCCCGTAGTCGATGCCGATCACGCGCCCGAAGCCGCGGCAGGCCTCGCACGCTCCGAGCGGCGAGTTGAACGAGAACAGGCTCGGCCCGGGATCGGAGTAGTGGAGGTCGCAATCGGGACAGTGCAGGTCCGACGAAAAACGCCATACCACCCCGCCCTCCACCACGCTCCGGGCACCCCTCCTCGACGAGGAGGGGAGAGCATCAACAATAACCTCCCCCTCCCTTTCCCCTCCTTCCCGAGGAGGGGTGGCGCGCGGCGCCGGGGTGGTGGGGGCCCCTCTTTCCCGAGGAGGGGTGGCGCGCGGCGCCGGGGTGGTGGGGGCCCCTCCTTCCCGAGGAGGGGTGGCGCGCAGCGCCGGGGTGGTCGGGGCCCCTCCTTCCAAAGGAGGGGTGGCGCGTAGCGCCGGGGTGGTCGGGGCCCCTCCTTCCAAAGGAGGGGTGGCGCGTAGCGCCGGGGTGGTTTCGGGCACCACGTGCACATTCACGCGCCCCTGGCCGATCTTCAGCGCCGCTTCGAGCGCCTCGATCACCCGCGCGCGCTCCGCCGAGCCGATTCTCACCCGGTCTTGCACGACCTCCAGCGTGTTGCCGTGCCGGGCATGGATGCGCGTATAGCCCTGGCGCTCGAGCAGACCGCGCACTTCGGCTTCGGAAAAGTTCTTCGGCACCGTCACCGGAAAGACGATGAGGAGCCGCGGGTCGCCCGCCTGCTGCGCGCGCGTGGCAAGTTCCGCGTAGATCGTGTCCGGCGTGTCGCGCCGCACGGGCTGCCCGCAGCCGCGGCAGCAGAGCTGCGCCGCGCGCGCAAACAGCAGCTTCAGGTGATCGTTGAGCTCGGTCATCGTGCCGACGGTCGAGCGCGAGGTGCGCACCGGGTTCACCTGGTCGATCGCGATCGCCGGGGGGATGCCCTCGATCGCGTCGACGTGCGGCTTGTCCATGCGATCGAGGAACTGCCGCGCGTAGGGCGAGAAGGTCTCGACGTAGCGCCGCTGGCCTTCGGCGTAGAGCGTGTCGAACACGAGCGAGGACTTGCCCGAGCCGGAGACGCCGCTCACGACGATGAGCTCGTTGAGCGGCAGCTCGAGCGAGAGATTTTTCAGGTTGTTCTGGCGCGCGCCGCGAATCACGATGGCGTCGCGGTGGGTCTCTGCCATTGTTATTGTCCCGGGCCAACGGGGTCGCGGGGGAAGAGGCAAGCATCGAGCATCTCGCGCATCCGCGCCCAGTGCGATCCCTCCCAGTAGATGCGCTGGCAGCCGCGGCAGTGCGCGAATTGCGCGTAGCGCTCGGCGATGCGCCCGGGCACGCGTTCCCTGACCGCGTTCCTTTCGATCGCTTCGAGAGGCAGGTTGCAGTGCAGGCACAGCGTGAACGGCCGCATGTAGCGCTCGAGGCCGTAACGCCCCGCGATTTCGCGGAGCTGCGCTTCGGGCTTCTTTGCGTGCACGAAGCAGCCGCGCATCATCTCCCGGCACTTCAGCAGCTCGCGGTCGCGCGTGAGCACGATGCGGCGCTCGCGCGCGGCGAGCTCGAGGATCTCGCGGTCGGTGATCGTGTTGGCGTAGAGCGTGTCGAACCCGAGCATCCTGAGGAACCGCGCGAGCCCGCCGAGGTGGGCGTCCGCGACGAAATGCGGTGCTTCATCCCCAGCGGCGCATTCCGTAGCGGGGGGGAAAACCTCGATCGCGTCGCCCTCGCGTACGATGCGGCTCAAGGTCGCCGGCCCGCCGTTCACGAGCAGCCGCCCGACCTCGGTGTGCGGCACGCCGAGCGATTCGACCGCGTGCTTGACGGTTGCCGCGCGCGCGCAGGAGTGGTCAAATTCGATGCTACGCCTTTCGCGGGCAAGAAAATCCGCGAGCTCTCCGTGGAAGCGAAATGTCGCGATGGCCATGGCTACCGGTCCGCTAGGAGTTTGTCGGACTTGGGTCCGACAAACTCCTTTCGCAAAACCGCCTCCATGCAAAACGGCGAGAAACCACTCTGCGCGATGCTTCGAGTCGTTG
>JACQGO010000293.1 GCA_016199485.1 Betaproteobacteria bacterium | reverse complement strand
GTGGTGCAGGCAAGCCGCGAGCTCGCGGCGATGATGGCGAGCCTCGAGGATTCGGAGCGGCGGGCGCACAACATCAAGGCCCTCGAGAAAAAGGGCGACCGGATCACGCACAGCACGATCGAGCTGGTGCACAAGACCTTCATCACGCCGATCGACCGCGACCACATCCACCAGTTGATCACCAAGATGGACGACATCCTCGATCTCATCGAGGACGCTTCGCAGTCGATCTTCATGTACGACATCCGGGTGGTGACGCCCGAAGCGAGCCAGCTCGCGGAACTCTGCGTCGCCTGCGCGGAAAAAGTGAAGGCGGCAGTGGGCGCGCTCTCCAACATGGAGAACGCCAAGGCGGTCATGGAGATATGCGCCGAGATCGACTGGCTCGAAACGCAAGCAGACCACGTGATGCGCGCAGCGATGGCCAAGCTCTTCCGCGACGAGCCGGATGTGCGCCAGCTCATCAAGCTGCGCTCGATCTACGAGCTGCTCGAGGCAGTGACGGATGTCTGCGAAGACGTCGCCAATCTGATCGAAGGCATCGTTCTGGAAAACTCCTGAAGCCCGGCGGGACCGTCACCGCCGGCGCGAGCGCCCGCTCGCCTCTTTGACGTGAAACAACAAGAAAGAGATCTTGTCCATGGTGTCTGTGCCGATGAGCCTTGAGGTCGTGGCCTTTCTGGTCCTCGTCGCGCTTGCGTTCGACTTCATGAACGGCTTCCACGACGCGGCCAACTCGATCGCGACCATCGTCTCGACCCAGGTGCTGCGGCCGCACTGGGCGGTCGCGTGGGCGGCGTTCTTCAATTTCGTCGCCTGGCTGGTATTCGGCGTCGCGGTCGCGGCGACCGTGGGCAAGGGAATCGTCGATGCGGCGATCGTCGACCAATACGTCGTGTTCGGCGCGCTGGTCGGCGGGATCGCCTGGGATGTGATCACCTGGTACTACGGCATTCCCTCGAGCTCATCGCACGCGCTCGTCGGGGGGCTGGCCGGGGCCGCGGTGGCGAAAGGCGGCGTCGACACGCTGATCGCGAGCGGCTTTCTCAAGACCGCCGCCGCCATCGTGCTCTCGCCGGCGCTCGGGTTCTTGCTCGCCATCGCGCTGATGCTCACGGTGGCCTGGCTGTTCGCGCGCGCCACCCCGCGCCGCGTCGACCGCTGGTTCCGCAGGCTGCAGTTTGTCTCGGCCTCCCTTTACAGCCTCGGCCACGGCGGCAACGACGCGCAGAAGACGATGGGCATCATCTGGATGCTGCTGATCACGGCGGGCCTGCTCGGGCCGAAAGACCCGCTGCCGATATGGGTCGCGTTTGCTTGTTACAGCACGATCGCGTTCGGCACGCTGTTGGGGGGCTGGCGCATCGTCAAGACCATGGGCCAGAGGATCACCAAGCTCAAGCCGGTCGGCGGGTTCTGCGCCGAGACGGGCGGCGCCATCACGCTGTTCCTGGCCACGGGTCTCGGTGTGCCGGTGTCGACCACGCACACGATTACCGGGGCGATCGTCGGGGTGGGCTCGGCGCAGAAACTCTCCGCGGTGCGCTGGGGCGTGGCGGGCGGCATTGTCTGGGCGTGGATACTCACCATTCCCTGCTCCGCCTTCATCGCCGCGGTCGCGTGGTGGCTGGGGCAGCACTATTTTTGAGCGGCGCTTCGGGCCGGGGCGGGCGCGCGGCGGGCCGGTGCCGCGCCGCCGGGCGGCCGGACCGGCGGCGAGCGCGGCGCGGGTGCCGGGCGGGCAGGAGGCGTCTTACCCCTTCGTGGAGATTGACAACGCAGCGCAGGCTCGGCATGCTCTCGTCACCGTGCCATCGATTTGTGGCAAGGCAAGAGCAATAACCATCGACCACCATCGCATTTGTAACGGGAGACATGACAATGGCAAAGAAGAAGGCTGGTTCCAGGAAGACGGCGAAGAAGAAGAGCGCGTCCAAGCGTAAACCGAATGCCGCATTCATGAAGCCCATGCAGCCGAGCGCTGCGCTCGGTGCGGTCATCGGCGGCAACCCGATGCCGCGCACCGAGGTGACGAAGAAGATCTGGAGCTACATCAAGCGCAACGGGCTGCAGGACACCAAGAACAGGCGCATGATCAACGCCGACGACAAGCTGCGCGAAGTGTTCGGCGGCAAGCGCCAGGTCTCGATGTTCGAGATGACCAAACTGGTCAACAAGCACCTCAGGTAATTCCGTTTCCGGCGACCGGCAGGCGCCGCAGTTCTTGCGGCCGCCGGTCGCGCATTTCCTCCCCTGCGAGCACGCGGGCTGCGTCGCGCGCCCGTCTTTTGCCGCATAGCTTCGCCCGCCGGAGGGATCCGCCAAGTTCACGCCTGAGCCGGCGGCGGAGGCACCACCGGCTCGCCGCGCCGCACCTGGCTCCAGCGGTGCAGCAGCCCGTAGCCGAGTGCGAGCAGCGTTGGCCCGATGAAGATGCCGATGAACCCGAATGCGATTACCCCGCCGAGAACGCCGAGGAAGACCAGGATGAACGGCAGGCTCGCACCGCGACTGATCAGGTACGGCCGCACCACGTTGTCGATGCCGCTGATCACGAAGAAGCCCCACAGCGCCATGAACACCGCCCAGGCGGTGTGATCCTGGTAGAGGAGCCACACCGTGGCCCCACCCCAGATCAGCGGCGGGCCCAACGGGATCATCGAAAGGAAGAACGTTGCCACCCCCAGCACGAAAGCCGCCGGAACTCCTGCGACCAGAAAGCCGACTGCCGCGGCGGCCGCCTGCGCGAGGGAGGTGCCGAGTATGCCGTACACCACGCTGTTCACGGTGCTGTTGACGATCGTGAGCAGCGTTTCGGCGAGGTTACCGGCAATCTTGTCGAGGCTTGCGCGCAGCACGCGCACCAGCGCGTCGCCGTCACGGTAGAAAAAGAACCCGATGAGGGTTGCGAGCGTGAGCTGCAGGATGCCCTCGCCGAGCACGCCGCCCGTCGCGAGCAGCACCGCCTTCGTCGGGTCGATCAGTCGCCGCAGCAGCGCGGTCAGCTCCTCCCGGCTCTCGACGACGCGGCGCCAGTAGGTGTCGAGCTGCTCGCCGACGAACGGAATGCTCACCAGCCATTCGGGCGGTTGCGGCGCGCCGCCCTCGAGCGCGCGCTTCGCCGCTTCCACCAGCGTCTGAACGTTATCGGTGATGCTCACCGCGAGCAGCGCGACCGGAACGATGATCACCAGCGCGAGCAGCAGCGTCATCGCAAGCGCGGCGAACGCCGGACGCCCTCCGAGCCCGCTGCGCAGCCGCACGAACGCGGGCCAGGTGGAGGAGCACACCACCGCGGCGAACAGCATCGCGGCGATGAAGGGTTTCAGCACCCAAAAGCAGCCGACGACCAGGATCGCGACTGCCGTCGTCTGGGCATAACGCTCGATTTGTTGTTCCATCATGATCGGGGGCTCGGGAAAACGTGCCGCAGCGGGTGAGTCTAGGCGAGCGTCGGGCGGCTGTCCACGAAATCCATCCCGGGACCTGCAGATTGCCGCAGTTCAGCGGCAGACCTGGTTGCGGCCGTTGCGCTTCGCGCGGTAGAGCGCGCGGTCGGCGGCATTGATGACGTCTTCCGGAGTGGGAAGCCGCCCGCTTCTTCCCGCGATGCCGATGCTCACCGTCACCGCCAGCGACTGTCCGGCGCGGCCGCCGCCGCGCCGCTTCTTCCCCGGCTTCGATTGCGCGGGGCGGTCGGGAGCGCGCAGCGCGAGCGCATAGTCCCTGATCGCCTCGCGCAGCGCCTCGAGGTGGGGCAGCGCCTGCTCCACGCTCCTGCCCGGGAACAGCACGGCGAACTCCTCGCCCCCGTAGCGGTACGCCCTGCCTCCGCCACCGACGCGCGCAAGCCTCGCCCCGACCATTTTCAACACCTGGTCGCCGACATCGTGGCCGTAGCGGTCGTTGAACTTCTTGAAGTGGTCGACGTCGACCATTGCCACCGCATAGCGCCTGCCGAGCGCCATCAGGCGTTCGTTCAGCGCGCGGCGGCTCGGCAGCCCGGTGAGCTCGTCACGGAAAGCGAGGCGGAAGGCGTCCTGCACGACCGCGATCGTCACCATCAACTCCGCCGCGGCGGTGAAGATCGCGAACACGTTGGATGCGGCGACGACGTTGGCTGCAACCGCGAACGCGATTACCGCCCCGGCGAAGCTCGCGTCGACCGCAGAACGGGAAATGAATGCTGCCGCCAGGGTGGCCGCGAGCGCGAGCGCCATCGTGGCGACGCCGGGCTGGGATATCGGCGAAGCTCCGAACATCGCCGTCTGCACCAGGGGGGCGTACGCCCAGTCGGTGGTCGCGGTGCTGCCCGAGAGCACGACCCACGCCGTGATCGCCGCCTCGACGGCGATCACTCCGAGCCGCTGCGCGCCGTGCACGTTGAAGGTGCCGCGTTCCCGGGCGAACGCGAGCAGCGCGAGGTTGAGCGGGACGAAAACGGTGAGCGCGGCGTAGACCGTGCGCGCCGCAAAGCCGGCAAGCCCGCCCGCCAGGAACAGCTGGTACGAGGCGTAGGCGAGGACCAGCGAGAGCAACGCAAATGCCGCGCGCCCGCGGCGGAATGCGAGGCTCAACAACGCGCCCAGCGTGAACGCGATGTAGGGATAGTAGGGTCTGAGTTCCGCGAGCGGGCGCGGCAGCGCGGCGGAGTAGAGCACCAGGATGAACGCGCCTGCCAGCATCGCGACCGGAGCCGCGAACCCGGCGATGATCCGCACGATGGGGCTGATCAAGAGAACTCGTGCGGGGGACAGCGCCTGCAAAGGGTGACGGAGATCATTGCGCGATTATACCGAGCGCGGCGTCCGCGCCTTCGAGCCGGGTCGCGCGGCCTGCGTCGATGTCCCCGCCGGGCGCGGCTGCGGCTCAAGGCGCAAGCCGCTCGATCCGCCAGTGCCCATCCGCTCCGCGCCGGTAGAGGATACGATCGTGCAGGCGGTGCGGGCCCTCCTGCCAGAACTCGACCGTTTCCGGAATCACCCGGTAGCCGCCCCAGAATGGCGGGCGCGGGATATCCCCGCCGTAACGGCGCGCGGTCTCCGCGACGCGGTCCTCGAGTGTCTTGCGGTCGGTGAGCGGCTCGGTCTGCCGTGAAGCCCACGCGCTGAGTTGGCTGTCGCGCGGACGGGTCCTGAAATACTCGTCGGATTCGCGGGCGGAGACTTTCTCGACCGGTCCCTCGACCCGCACCTGGCGGCCCGAAAGCGGCCAGTAGAACACGAGGCTCGCGCGCGGGTTTTGCGCGAGCTCCGTGCCCTTGCGGCTCTCGTAGTGGGTGAAGAACACGAAGCCGCGCGCATCGAAACCCTTGAGCAGCACCATGCGCGCGGAGGGGCCGCCGGACTTCGAGGCGGTGGCGAGCGTCATCGCGTGCGGGTGCGGCGTCTCCACGGCGAGCGCGTCGTCGAACCACTGCGCGAACTGCGCGATCGGGTCGCGCGCGACGCGCTTCTCGTCGAGGGGGGCGGGTGGTGTCGTGTTCACTGCGGACTGCCTCCGTGATCGCTTGGCCCGCGCGGAGCCGGCGGGCGCCGGCGGCAAGCGTAACAGGAAACCGCACGGCCGGCG
>JACQGO010000292.1 GCA_016199485.1 Betaproteobacteria bacterium | reverse complement strand
GCCCGAGACCCCCGAGATGTGGTTGCCCCCGGTATAGCGTGCGACGGTAACGGTGTTCGCACCCGCCTCGAATCCCATCTCGACGCTGTTCGGCTCCCAGCCGATCCTGCTCACCACGTCCTCGTTCTCCGCCACCACCACCCGCCAAGTGTTGCCGAACGTGGCCTTATCGTTCTTGTGCGGCAGGAAGCCGGCGATGTTGCGCAGATACAGCCGCCAGAACCGGCCGATCGACGTGTTGGGCCGGAAGCCGTCGCGCATCACGCCCTGCGTGTAATTGAACCCCAGTTCCTTGATGATGGGCCCGTTGAGGATAATCAACGTGTCGCTGCCCGGCGTGCTGCCGCTGTGCTCGACGCCGGAGTAGGGATCGGCCATGACCTCGATCAGCGCGACGAGCACCGGCATGTATTCGGGCCGGCAGCCCGCCATCACGCCGTTCACCGCGATGCTCCAGACGGTCGCGGCGCGGCTGTCGGGAAGGAGGATACCCAGCACCTCGTCGGGATCACGGTCGGTATAGCGCAGAAATTCCTCAACCCTCTCCCGCGTCGGCGGAAAAACGGGCAGACCATCGGAGAGCTCGTGGCTGTAAAAAAATTCGTTGACCTCTTCGAGGCTGCCCCTGACGACGATATCGCGTGCCCCGGGCTCCGCCTCGCTGGTTGCCTTGGCGGGCGCAGCGAGCACGTTATCGATCACGCGGTCCAGCGTGACCTCGAGGATGTTGCGCCTCAACTGCTCCTTGCTCTGCACGCCGACGTGGCCGGGCACGAGCGCCACCGGCAGGTTCGGCATGCCTTGCCCCACGGAAGCCACAGCGGCAAGCCCCAGGAAACCTTCGCAAACGAGCGACGAGGAGGGCACACCCACGGCTTCGCTTGCTGCGCTGGCCCGCAACACGGCGGGCGTGCAGCTCCCTCAGCAACCCATGCCGGAGATGACGGCATCAACCTCCAATTCCTTGAGGCGCCGCGGAAGCGAAGCGACGGTCTGACGTTCCTCCGCGCCGTGCGTGTTGCCGATCTCGCGCCAGCTTACAAAACGGATGTCCGGGAACCGCGCCTTGAGGCCTTCCTCGAGCAAGGCGAATACCTCGTCGCCGCGAAAGATGAAATCCCAGAGCTGCGCGACGGTCTTGCCGTTGAGCGTGTCGAGCCGCCTGGCGAGCGGTTTTACCTGCGTCTGGCGAGGACTGCGCGGCCAGAACGCTTCGAAGTACTGTTCGTTCTTCGAATTCTTCATGCAAGCTCCTCCCTGCATCGCAGAACGACAAACATATCGTATAACGCTCGGCGGTGCCTCTCACTGCCGGGACCGCGGGCAGCCTGCTGGCAAGGTGCCCTTACGCCGCGCTCGCTGGAGCGATCAGGCCGCCCGCCTTCGCGAGCGCCGCCAGATGATGATCGGTGTCGCCGAACAGCATTTCGATCATGGTGGACCGGATGAAATAATGGCCCACCTTGTACTCCTGCGTCATGCCGATGGCGCCATGCAACTGGATGGACTGCTGGCCCACATATCGGGCGGATTTGCCGATGTGTACCTTACAAGCGGAAATGGCCTTGGACCGTTCGACCGGATCCTTCTCGTCTATCATCATCGCCGCGAACATCGCCATGCTGCGGGCTTGCTCGGTGGCGACCAGCATGTCCACGGCGCGGTGCTGCAGCGCCTGGAAGGAGCCGATCGGCACGCCGAACTGCTGGCGGGTCTTCAGATATTCGACGGTGATGTCGAGCATTTCCTGCATGCCGCCGACCGCTTCGGCGCACAGCGAGGCGATGGCCGATTGCGCTACCCGCTCGATGTGCGCATAGGCCTTGCCCGGCTCGCCCAGCACGTCGCCGGCAGCGATCTTGACGCCCTTCAGGGCGATGTCCGCGGCCCGCAAGCTGTCCTGGGTCGGATAACCTTTCCGCGAAACGCCCGCCGCCTTGCCGTCGACCACGAACAGGCCGATGCCGTCCTCGTCCCGCGGGCCACCGGAGACGCGCGCGGATACGATCAGCTTGTCTGCGCAATCGCCGTGGATGACCACGGTCTTCTCGCCGTCCAGCACCCAACCCGCGCCGTCCTTCCTGGCGGTGGTCTGCACGTCGGCGAGGTCGTAACGCGAATCGCGCTCGGAATGCGCGAAGGCCCCGAGCAGCTTGCCTTCGGCGATCTTCGGCAGCAGCGCGGTTTTCTGCGCTTCGCTGCCGGCGATCCGGATGCACCCGCCGGCCAGAATGACCGTGGCGAAGTAGGGGTCCAGTACCAGCGCCTTGCCGAAGGCTTCCATCAGAATCATGGTTTCCACCGGTCCGCCGCCGAAGCCCCCGTATTGGGGGTCGAAGGGGAGCCCGAGCAGTCCCAGGTCGGCATACTGCCGCCAGAGTTCCCGGCTCCAGCCGTCGGGCTGCCTGGCATAGACCTTGCGCTGCTCGAAGCCGTAACGATCCCTCATCAGCCGGTCTATGCTTTCCTTGAGCAGCCGTTGCTCCTCGCTCAGGTCAAAGTCCATTGACCATTCTCACAATCCCAGGATTCTTTTCGCGATGATGTTGCGCTGAATTTCGCTTGAGCCGCCGGCGATTGTCCACGAGCGGTTCATGAAATAAGTCGGGGCCGCGCTTGCAGCCCAGCCTGGCCCGATGGAGAGATCGGTTTCCAGCTCGAGAAATTCCGGTTGAGCCGGCATGGCCAGCGGACCCGCGACCTCGAGCAGTATTTCGGTGGCGATCTGATGCAATTCCGACGCCTTGAGCTTCAGAATGGAAGATTTTGGATCTTGCTGGTAACCGGGGTTCTTCATGCGTTCAGCCACGATGCGCATGATGGTGATTTCAATTGCCTTGAGTTCTATCTCGACCGCAGCGAGTTTCTCGCGAAAACGTTCGTTTTCGGATAGGGGCGTCCCATTCACCATCACGTGCGTTGCAAGCTGCTTGGCGCGTTCAACGTGTGCTCTTGCCAGGCCCAGTCGCACGACGTTCGTCCTCGAGTTTCCCATCAGATATTTTGCATATTCCCAGCCGCGATTGTCCTCGCCAATCCGGTTCTCCACCGGTACACGCACGTTGTCAAGAAATACCTCGTTAATGCGATGGACGCCGCCCATCGTAATTATGGGACGTATGGTGACGCCCGGCGTCTTCAGGTCGATCAGCAGGTAGCTGATGCCTTTCTGCTTCTTCGCAGTTGGATCGGTGCGTACCAATGCAAACATCCAATCCGCCATATGTGCGTAGGTAGTCCAGGTTTTCTCGCCGTTGACCACGTAATCATCGCCGTCACGCACGGCGCTGGTCTTGAGGGACGCCAGGTCGGAGCCCGCTCCCGGCTCCGAGAACCCCTGGCAGAACCAGTAATCGAGGTTGCGGATTCTTGGAAGGAAGCGCCGCTTTTGCTTTTCGGTACCGAAAGCGATGATTACCGGACCCACCTGCCCTGTATTGTGAAGATCAGGCAATAGCGCTGGCGCCCGTTGCAGTTCTTCGTTGAAGATGTAAAGCTGAACCGCGCTCCAGCCCTTGCCGCCCCATTCCCGCGGCCAATGCGGAGCTCCCCACCCTTTGGCGTCGAGTATCCGCTGCCAGGTGACATAATCTTCACGAGCAAGGTGTTGACCCAGGATCAATTTCCGACGAATGCTTTCGGGCTGCGCTGTCTTGCAGAATGCCCTGACCTCGTCGCGCAAAGCAATCTCCTCGGGTGTAAAACGCAAATCCATCTGGTTATTTCCTGAATCGGCAATTCGCCATGGACAGGCTGTTTATGAACCGCTGCGGTCCGCTCAGCGCAAGACGACGAGCGCGTCTGCCGCGGCGACGCCCTTGCCGCGCGGCCGGACCAGCAGCGGATTGATATCGAGTTCCTGGATCCTCTCCCGTAAATCCCACGCGAGCCGCGAAACCGCGACCAGGGCCTCGGCAAGCGCTTCGGTGTCGAGCGGTGCCCTGCCGCGCACGCCGTCAAAAATCGCCTTCCCGCGCAACTCCCCGATCATCGCGCGCGCGGTTGCCCCGTCGAACGGTGCAACGCGGTAGCTCAGATCGTGCAGCACCTCGGTCAAAATCCCGCCGAGTCCGAACGCGACGACCGGCCCGAACACGGGGTCGTTCACCACGCCGACCATGGTTTCCACGCCGTCGGTGATCATCTCCGACACCAGCATTCCGTCGATGCGCGCAGCAGGGGCCGCGCGACGCACGCTTTCCGTCACTTCCTCGATCGCCGCGCGCAGCGCCGCATGATCGGCAATATTGAGCCGCACGCCTCCAGCTTCGGTCTTGTGCGTGATATCGGGGGAGAGCACTTTCACCGCGAACGGCGGCCTGAGGTCGATCGGCTTCGGCTCTTCGCCGATCGGCACCACGGCGTCGCGCGTAGTGGAGACCCTGTAGCGGGCAAGCAGTTTCTTGCTCTCCGTCTCGTTTAAAGCCCCACGCCCTGCCGGCAGATCAGGAGGCGTCAAGTGCCGCGTCGCTTCGGCTGCCGGCCGCGATAACCGGTCCCGCATCTCGACGTATGCGGCAGTCACTGCCGCGGCGCGCGCCACACGAGTTGGCGACGGCAGGATCGGGATGTGCGCCTCGTCCAGGAGCCGGAACGCCTCAGCGGCAGTCTCGCGCGGCACCGAGGAAAACACGAGTATCGGCTTGTTCCGGTGCTGCGCGCCGGCAACAAGCGCACGCGCCCCGTTGAGCGAAGGTTTGCCGTTCACCGTCGCAAGCATCACGCAGAGCTGGTCCATGTTCGGGTCGCCCAGTATCGCATCGACCGCGCCGGCGAACTTGTGCGCTACGACGTCGTCCAGATACCCCGCGGCAAAATCCACCGGATTCGATGTCGAGCCGACAGCGGGAACAAACTTCTTGAGGATTTCGAGCGTCTCCGGCGCCGGTGCAGGCAGCGACAATCCGTATTGGTCGGCCGCATCGGCGAAGACAATCGCGGAGCCGCCCGAGCCGCCGATCACCGCGACATTTCTTCCCCGCGGAAACCGGCCGGTGCTGAATACCTTGACCAGGTCGGCGATTTCCCCGAAACCGTGCACCTTGATGATGCCCGCCTGCCGCAATGCCGCGCGGTAGATATCGTCGGTCCCGGTCATGCTGGCGGTATGCGTGGCGGCGACGCGTCTGCCCTGTTCGGTGTTGCCCGATTTCCACATCAGGATCACCTTGCCGAGTCGCGCGGCCTTTCTGCCTGCTTCCATCAACGCCCGCCCGTCGGCCACGCCTTCGATGTAGGCAACGACGATCTTCGTCTGTTCGTCGTCGAGATACGCGTCGATCAATTCCGGTGCGGTGATGTCGACTTCGTTCCCGCTCGCGACCAGGTAGCGGAAACCCGCACCGGCGGCGGCACAGCACAGCACGATGCTGTGGCCGAAGCCGCCGCTCTGGTAAACCATCGACACCGGGCCGCTTCGCAAACGCGGCTCGCGCGTCATGCTGCCGAACGCCGCATAGACACGATCGGTGACGTTCACCAATCCCAGGCAGTTGGGCCCGATCAGCCTGACGCCGGATTCACGTGCTACCCTGACCAGTTCCTTCTCGCGGGCGACGCCCTCCGTCCCGATCTCCCTGAAGCCTCCGCCATAGATGACCGCATAGGGGATGCCGTTCGCCCCGCAATCCTTCACCGCTTCGATGATTCCCCCGGCGGGAATCGCGATCACCGCGAGATCGCAGGGACCGTCGATATCGCGCAACGACGGATAGCACTTGACCCCGGCGATCTCCCGGTACTTGGGATTGACCGGGTAGACCCGGCCCGCGTAGCCATACGAAAGCAATGCGTTGAGTGGCTGTCCCCCGCCGCGCGACAAATCCTGCCTCGCGCCGACAATCGCGATGCCGCGCGGATTGAACAGCCGCTCCAGGGCGCTCATGGAAGATGTAACGTGCGTTGATGTTCGATGAGAGGGAAAACTGCTTGCGCTGGTTCACCGCGGTTGTGCGCGCGTCCTTGCGGCAAACGGGGATTCTCCATCGCAGCAAAATATTTTACACGTCAAGGCAATCCCTGCCATTCTTTTTTTGCCGGGATCCGGACGATCGGAAATACGCGGCGGCTTGCGGACTACTTGCGCGTGGGCAGCGCGACGACCGCGTACCCCGGGGCGGTGCCCTTTCCGTCCTGATTCATTACGTTGATGTCCAGGCGCACCAGGTGGTCCTTGCCATCCACCTTCTTCTCCGTGATCACGCCGGTGCAGGTCAGGATATCGTGCTTCTGGTTGATCGCGCGAAACTGGATGCCCATTTCCCGAACCTCGGCTTCGTCACCGATCCACTCGCGAAGCATGTTCTGGAGATAGGCCCAGCGCAGGTTGCCCATGCCGAAGGCGCCCTGCTTGTTGCCCGCGTTGCGGCCCGATTCGTCGTCCATGTGGATGTAGCCAAACTCGTCGTTGACAGCGGCGTAGCGGTTCCAGTGCATGAGGTCGGTCTGGCGAGTCCACGTCGGAATATTGTCACCGACGTTCACGTCCTCGAAATAGACTTTGTATACCATCTGTGTTTATCTGCGTGTATCTGCGGTTTCAAGAGGGGGTTCTAGTACAGGATCGAAATGCCAACGCGGCTTCTCACGAACTCGCCGCGCTGATTCGTCCAGCGGACTTCGGCGTAGCGGTAGAGCGTCAGGCCGAGCTTGCCGACGTGCTCTTCGAGTTTCACCAGAGCGGTCCTGGCTGAGATGACGTCGCCGATGCGAATCGGCACGCCGTAGGTTTCGGTCTGGCCGGCATTCATGCTGCGCTCACCCACGCCGCGCGTGGCCTTCTTCGGTGCCAGGTCGGCGGGGCGTTCCACGGGCCACGCGAACGGGTTGAATTCCCGCGGTGCGATGACGCCGCCCCAGCGCGTGGTCTTGGCGTATGCCTCGTCCCAGAAGATGCGCGGCGGCGTATCCGGCCAGTAGACTGCGATCGCCCACTTGCGGATGTCGGAAAGTTCGACCGGCGGGGATATCCGCGGCTCGCTCCAAACGTTGAGCTTGTCGCGCATTTCCTGCGTGATCAACGTTTTCGGTGCTGTTGTTGCATCCGATGGCATATGTTTCTCCCGTTCAGATCATCTGCCGTGTAACGGTCCGAAATCATATCACGCGCCCTGGGGCCGGCGAGCCGAGCGCCGTCCGTCCCGCCAGCCCGCAAAAAACCGTGATGTCAAGACCTGACCCCACGCCATGCCCGCAAGCCCACACCTGTGCACACCCTGCAAACACCCTGAGATGCTTCAACCGAAGCGGAGGAAGAAGGCGCGGCGCCTGTCAGGAAGCCGCATCCAGCCTGTTCCTGAGAACGCTTCTCGTTGCTGAAGAGGAGCGTCCCGTTGCGACCCCTATTCCCCGGTGTAGACGGGCTTGCGCTTCTCCAGGAACGCTGCAACCGACTCCTGGTGGTCCTTGGAGAGGCCGACGACCGGCTGGTAGTCCTGCTCCGCCCGGAACGTCGCTTCTACCGTATGGTAGCTGTGCGTCATCGCCGACTTCGCCAGCGCGAATGCGACCGGCGGCACGGCGGCGAATCGCGCGGCGGCTTTCATCGCCGCCTCGAGCGCTTTGCCCGGCTCGGTCAACTCGTGCGCGACACCGTATTTCTCCGCCTCCAAAGCATTGAATTGCCGTCCGGAGAGCAACAGCTCGCGCGCCCGGCCCGGCCCGCAACGCGCGGTCATCGTGTAATACATCAACCCGTCGGGGCACAGGCCCCGCAGAACCTGCGCCGCGGCAAACCGCGCGTTGTTGGCCGCGACCGTGTAATCGCAGGCGACCGCCAGCCCCAGGCCCACGCCGAAGGCGGGACCTTCCACCGCGGTTACCACCGGCTTGGGGCCGGAGAGCAGCAGCAGCATGAGGTCCGAGCTGCCGCCGCTCCGCTGGAGGCGACGCCACATGTAGTCGCGCCTGGCCTCGCCCGTGGTCTTCATGTACTTCACGTCGCCGCCCGAGCAGAAAACGCCGCCGGCGCCGGTGATCACGATGGCGCGGCAGCTCCTGTCGCCTAGCAGCGATCTCACGTGCCGCATCATGTCTTCCCTGACCGGAATGGACAGCGCGTTGCGGCGCGATGGGTTGTTGATCGTCAGGATCACAATGTCGTCCTCGCGCCGCAGTTGCGCTTCCATGACTTCCTGCTTCGGATTGGTGCTCATTCGGTTCCTCCCGCTCAGAGAACGGATCTATTTTACAGCGTCGAACCGGCCGCCGCACGGCATTCGCTCCCATCGTCGCGCCCGCATGCGTCTCGCTCTGCAAAGTGATTGCATAGGAACCATAAAAAATCTCTTCCACGTTGACATGTGCTTTC
>JACQGO010000042.1 GCA_016199485.1 Betaproteobacteria bacterium | reverse complement strand
CTTCCATCTCGCTCAACAAGCTGGAAAGCCGCACCCTCACGTTCTCGAGGTCCGCCTCCGGTATCGTGAGCCGGACCGCGTGCGCCATTGCCAGCAACTGTTCCCTCGTAACTTCCATGATCACGCGCCCGCAGGTTCGGTATTCTTCCGGAACCGGCGCACCGTGCGCTCGAGATCGGGGTGGCGCGTGTGCCACGGCGTCGCCCGTTCGAAAGCATGCGCCACGCGAAACACGGTGGTCTCGCCAAACGGCTTGCCGACCAACTGCAGCGAAAGCGGCAGCCCGTCATGGGTGAACCCCATCGGCAGCGCGAGCGTCGGCGTGTTGGCGGCCCCGAACGGATGGGTGCTGATCCGCCGCAGCAGCACGCGCTGCTTTACGTCCTCCGCCGACTCGACCTTTTCGCGCGCTTCGTCTACCGGCGCGGGCGGGCGCAGATGCGTCGGCGTCACCAGCGCGTCGTAGCGTTTCACCGCATCGAGGATCTGCCTGCGCACCACCGCCCGCGCGCGCATCGCCCGGCTGTAAATCACCCCCGGCACCAGCGCCGCGGTGGCAATGCGCGTGCGGGTGCCGACGTCGAAGTCGTTCCAGCGGCTCCGGAGCAGCGGCAGGTACATCGAAGCAGCGTCGGCATCGGAGGTGAGAAGCTGCAAGGGAATCGCGAACCTGGCCCATGGCAGCGAAGTCTCCTCGATCGTTGCGCCCAGCTCTTTCAGCGCCGTGAGCGCCTGCTCGAAGGCTGCCCGCACTTCGGGATGAACGCCGTCCGCCCACGCGATTTCACGCACGACGACAAGCCTCAGGCCTTTCAGTTCCACGGTGAAGCCTGCGACGTAATCCGGAACCGGTCGCTTGCTGGTAAGCGGGTCGCGCTCGTCAAAGCCCGCGATCGCCTGCAAGAGCAGCGCGTTGTCCTCAACCGTGCGCGTAAGCGGCCCGATGGTGTCGGAATGCCAGGCGTACATGACCCCGCCGTGACGGCTCACGCGCCCGTAGGTGGGCCGCAATCCGACAACCCCGTTCGCCGCGGCCGGGCCGCGGATCGAGCCGCCGGTGTCCTCGCCGAGCGAAGCGGAACAGAAGCCCGCCGCGGGCGCGATGCCGGAGCCGCTGGAAGAGCTTGACGGCGTGCGTTCGGGATTCCACGGGTTGCGCGGTTGCCCGAACGGAAAGAAGTTGGTCCCGCCCTTTCCGAATTCGTGCAGGTTTTCCTTGCCGATGAGGATCGCCCCCGCGCGCTTGAGCCGTTCGATCACCGTCGCGTCGAAATCCGGCACGTAGTCGGCCCGGATGAGCGAACCGCAGGTAGTCCTCACGCCGGCGGCGCAGATCTGATCCTTGACGCCGTAGGGGATGCCATGCAGCGGCCCTCGATAGTTTCCTCTCGCTATCTCCTGCTCCGCCTGCTCCGCGGCGGCGAGCGCCTGCTCCGCACACACCGTGATATAGGCGCGCAGCACGCCGTCGTAGCGCTCGATGCGCTCGAGATACGCACGCACGAGTTCCACCGGTGAGAGCTTGCGCTCCTTGATGAGCCGCCCCTGCTCCGCGGCGCTCATGAATGCGAGCTGCCCGTGAGCTGCCATCCCTCAGCCCCGGAACGAAGCCATCTGCGCGAGGTCCTTACGCGAGGCGAGGTTCAGGCAGAAATCCCGCAGCGCGTCGGCGCGAGGCTCGTCCCAACCTCCGTAGGCCACATTCTGGCGGAACTTGCGGATCAACTCCTCGCGCCGCAAAGGCTCGCGCGAGCCGCCGCGGAAATGGGGTTGCCGCAATTCGATGGTCCGGCCATCCTTCGTGCTCACGCGGACGTGACCCGAGTAGTTGCGCGGATATTCGTTGTCCGGATCGATCACGTAGCGGATCTTGGCCGCAAGCGCCAGCACTTCCGGATCGCGCGCCCGGGCGTCGGTGAACTGCTCGAGCCCGGCCGCGCGGTCGAAGAACCCTACCGCCATGCAATACGGCATGCTGAATTTCGCGGCGTAGCCGGAGGGCGGCCGGTGCTTGTCGGCGAGCGGCTCCCACAGCCGCGGCACGAGCCCCTCTCCCGTCTCGCACACGATATCGACGATGTCATCGGCGCCGATCCCGGTTGCCGCCAGCCGGATCATGCAGTCGATGTAGGGATGGATCATGGTGCCCGCGGCATACGGTTTGAAGGCGATCTTCTGCAGGTGCCACACGCTTCCGATGTCCCGCATCAGGTTTTCGAGCTTGGGCTCCGCCGACGGCGCAAACTCGTGAAAGAAACTGTGCTTGCCGTCGAACACGGTGCGCGGGCCGACAAAGCCGTGCTTTGCGAACAATGCGGCGCGCAGGCCCGACTGCGCAGCCCAGCCCGGGTGCATGCGCTTGGTCCACGCGCCTTCCGTCAGGTACTCGAGGATGCCCGAAGACATGCTGCCCGCGATGCCCAAAGCCAGCGCGAGCTCCCGCGCGCCTAGGCCGAGCGCCTTGCCGACGCCCGCCGCGGCGCCGAAGGTCGTCAGCGTTCCCACCGGATGAAAGCCGGCCTTGTGGATGCCGCCCGGCACCACCTGGTTGAGGCGGCAAATCACTTCCATGCCGACCGCGATCCCCAGCATCGCCTGCTCTCCGGAGCAACCGAAACGCTCGCACGCCGCGAGCACCGCCGGCACGGCGATCGCGCCCACACGGATGGGCGAGCCTTCCAGCGTATCGTCGAAGTCCTCGCCGTGCGTGGCTGCGCCGTTCACCAGCGCCGCGCCGGCGGAATCGAAGCCGCGCACGTGGCCAAACGCGGTGCAGCCGCCCTCCGCATCCCAGCCTCCGATGAGTGCCCGGATGTAATCGGTGTTACGCGCCGCAACGCATAATCCCGCGACATCAAGAAGGTCATTTTCCGCAATCGCCCGCGCCGCGTCCGGCACGTCGCGATAACGAACGCCCGCGATCCACTGCGCCAACTCCTCGGCGAGGGGACGGATCGCTTGCGATGTGGGGGCGCTCATCGGGGAGGGTACTCGCGCGCCATGCGGGCGCGCGCCGGTAACTAATGTTGCGGCGGATTCTAGCACAGCCCCGCGGGCCGATCGTCTTCCCTTCTCGGCCACCGCGAAAACAGTTTAAGATAGGCACGCGGACTCGCAACCTACGCGATCTGGATTTCAGCCGTGCACCACCAAGATGCAGGAAAATGCCGAATACCACAACATTGGTGCGTGCAGAGGAGTGTCATCGATCGTCCGCCCGCGCCAGCATGCCGTGCTTTGCCCGCCGCGCCGCACTGCAGGCCGCGTGGCATGAGGCTTGCGTTGCACGGAGCGTCAATAAAGAACGGGAACGCGTTTCCATATCACATGCCAACGGAGGGGATCATGCACATCAGCTCAAGACATCAACCGCACGCTGTCGCAAGCGCGCTGTTCGCGGCAATGCTCGTGGCGGCGTTCGAGGTCTGCGCCCAAGCGGCGTGGAAACCCGATAAGGCGGTTGAATTCATCGTCGGCTTCGCGCCCGGCGGCGGCAACGACAAGACCGCCCGTACCATGCACAAGATCTGGCAGGACACCAAATGGCTGGACAACGTGGGGGTAGTCAACAAGGTGGGCGGCGGCGGCGCGGTATCCTACGCCTACACCAACCAGCACCCGGGCGACGCGCATTACATCGCCGTCGCGCAGATGGGGCTGGTGACCAACCACATCCTGGGCAGGAGCCCGATACACCCCAACGATCTCACTCCCCTCGCGATGGTGGGCAACGAGCCGGTCGGCGTCGTGGTGCGCGCCGATTCGCCGATAAGAAACGCGAGGGATTTCATCGAGCGCCTGAAGGCGGATCCGTCTTCCGTCAGCATCTCGGTCGGAAGCACCCGCGGGGCGACCAATCATTTCACGGTCGCGCTGCTCGCCAAGGCCGGAGGCGTCGATGCGAAGAAACTCAAGATTCTCACCTTCGGCGGCGGCGCGGAGTCGGTCGCCAACCTGCTCGGCGGGCACATCGACATGATGTCGCAGGCGATCAACAACGCGATTCCACACTACCAGGCGGGGAAGATGCGCATCATAGGCGTCTCTACCACCAGGAGAGCGCCGGGGCTGCCGGACGTGCCCACCTTCAAGGAGCAGGGATACGATGTGGTGCTCGACGGTTGGACCGTGATCGTCGGTGCGCGGGGACTCAACCCGGCGCAGATCGCGTACTGGGAGGGAATGTTCGAGCGCACCGTGAACCATGCGGCGTGGAAAAAGTACCTCGAAACCTTCTCGTGGGAGTGGGCGTTCCTGAAATCCCGGCCGACGCGCGAGTACCTCCGAAAGGAATACGACACATCAAGGGCGATACTGACGGAACTCGGAATGGCCAAGTAGGCGAGGAGCATCCCATGCCGACATCTCCGGTAACTGAGGCGCTCATCCTACAGCAAGCGGAGCAGTTGCTCGACATCAAGCTCACACCGCAGCGGGCCGCGG
>JACQGO010000291.1 GCA_016199485.1 Betaproteobacteria bacterium | reverse complement strand
GCAGCGCCGCTCCGCCCGACGCCCTGCTGCGGAGCTCCCTCCCGATTTCCGGGAGCCAGCATGATCTCGAGTTCGTTGAGTTCGTCCCACTCGGCCTCGGTCCGCTGCCTTTCCGGGATCGCCAGAAGCGCTTGCAGGCGAAGACGAGGGGAATCCGATTGCGGGTTATTCATGGCGCTATTATCTCACGGTTCGGCAAGCGCAGCCCGCCGACGGAATGCGACCGTCCGAATCGGAGCACCGGAGGGCGGCGGTTGCCGGGGGCTGCTGGAGCGAAGGCCGTATAATATGCCGATCTCGGGAGCGGGCTCGCCGATACCTCGATCATGGCGCTGGCCCGGCGGCACGCTGTCAGGGAGGTGCGCACGCTCGAACAACGGCACGGAGAGGTTCATTCGTGAGCGGTGAGGTCGGGCCACAAAAGAAGGGAGGATGGCCCATGCACTACGGTGCCGCGTCTTGAGCGCGAAATCGGGATTCGCGGCGCTCGCGCCATTCCGGGTTCGCAGTTTCCGGTTCCAGTGGCCCGCCGATCTGGCGACCTCGTGGGCCTTCGAGATGGAAACGCTGATCCTCGGCTGGTACGTGCTGGTGGAGACCGGGTCGGTCATGATGCTCACCCTGTTCGGAGCGCTGCAGTACATGGGCACCTTGATTGCGCCCATGTTCGGCGTGGTGGCCCATCGGATCGGCAACAAGAAACTGTTCTGCGCCATGCGGGCCTTCTATGCCACGCTGGCGACGGTCCTGATGACCCTCGCCTTGACCGGCGTATTGATCCCGGTGCACGTGTTCATCATCGTCGCCCTGATGGGGATCGTGCGCCCCTCGGATCTCGTGATGCGCTATGCGCTGATCGGCGAAACGATGCCGGCCGGCCGGCTCGTGGGGGCGACGAGCATTTCGCGCACCACCCAGGATTCCGCCCGCATCATGGGTGCGCTCGCCGGTGCGGGACTGGCCGCAACGCTCGGCATGGGGCGGGCCTATGCGGTGATTTCCTGCTTCTACGCGATCAGCTTCCTGCTCACCCTGGGAGTTGCGCGCGCGCGCTCCGCGCCCCGTTCGCCGGGTGACATGGCGGGCGCGTCCTCGCGCCCGTCGCCATGGCGCGATCTCAGGGACGGCGTCGCCTACGTCTGGAACACGCCGCAGTTGCTCGCGGCAATGTATCTCGCCTTCCTGGTCAACCTGACCGCGTTTCCGCTGGTGATGGGATTGCTGCCCTACGTCGCGAAGGAGATTTACGGTACCGGTCAGACCGGGCTCGGCTACCTGGTCGCGAGCCTCGCTTTCGGCGCTTTGCTGGGTTCCATCGCGTTGAGCGCGATCGGGCGCGCCATACGGCCGGCGCGCACGATGGTCGTCTTCTGCGCGGTGTTTTACGCCATGGTCGCGGTGTTCGCACAGATGCAGAATCTTGTCAGCGGCATGGCGGTCCTCGTGCTCGCCGGCGTGGCGCAGAGCCTGAGCATGGTTACGATGTCGGCGATGCTCTTGCGCAACTCGGGCGAGCAGTTCCGCAGCCGCGTCATGGGGATACGGACGCTGGTCATCTACGGCGTGCCGATCGGGCTGCTGCTCTCCGGGCCGCTGATCGCTCGCTTCGGGTATCCGGCGACGGCGACCCTCTATTGCGCGGTCGGCCTGGCGCTCACGCTGCTGATCGGAGTGCGCTGGCGTGCCCATCTCTGGAGGCTCGATGCGCCGGCGAATGCGCGGTGAGTCCCCTGGAGCGTCGCGACAGTCACGGGTTTTCGACGGTGGTGTTCTTGACCGTTTTCTTCAGTCGTGCCGAGAGAAGGAGTCCCGGAGCTGCCGCAGCCGATCCAGCAATCCGGGCACCTCGCGCACCGATGCGAGCGGTTGCAGCTCTTCGAATATCAGATTCCAGTCGAGCACGGAGCGCTGGCGAATGGCGACCGATTCGATATCCAGCCAGTCCTGTGGCCGGGAGGCGAACGCCTTCAGGACGACCAGGTCCTCAGCCGAGCATGTGCGGAGGATTGCGCCCGGCGCGAGCGCCCACTCGCTCGAACGCGCCACGCAATGCTCCTCGAAGGGTATCGCTCCGAACGCGATGTCTACCGCGATGCCACCATCGCTCTCGATGAGCAGGACGCGGTTGCGCACGGCGAACTCGCGCGCGTCCCCGATACGCGGCCGAAATGCGGCTAGCAGCCGGTCAGCCGTTCGTCCCTCCTCGCCGAACGGTGAGAGCAACGTGACGTCCACGTCCCGGGTCAGACGGGGCTCGCCCCAGCGCTGCAGGGCGATGCCGCCGATGAAGCAGAACCGCTCGCCAGCGTGGGACAGGAACCGCTGCACCTCGAGGGCGGCCCCGAGGACGGTCTTCATCGACTGGGGCGCAGCCTGGAGAAGCGGCGCTGCTGCTCGACGAGCCCTGATCCGCGCCGCGCCGGCAGCCCTTCCGGCAGTGGTATATCGAGCAGGTCCAGGGCGGCCGCCTTCGCCTGCTCGTCTGTGAGGCGTTCGAGCTCGCGACGCCGGATGAGCGCAAGCTCGCGGCCGGCGCGTTCCCAGGTCTCAGCCCATCGCCTGAGTTCCGTGTCGCTCATGCCGCCATTCTACTCCCGATGCCTGCCCGCGAGCCATGACCGTACACGGATCTCCGCGAAGACAAAGACCTGTCAGGGACTCTTGAACACGGGGCGCGGCGATGTAGGGCAAAATAGGGGCAGGCAGAAACACCCCCGTGGTTCTGCTTCTCATAGGACTCACAATGACCGAGCGCCAGCACCACCCGGTGAAGGCCTATCGTAATCGGGTGTTTTTGAACAGCAAGGACGCCCGCGCCCTGCGCATCCTGTCGGAATATCTCGAGCCGAAAAGCCGGTTCGAGCGTCACCGTGTCGAGGACACGGTCGTGTTCATGGGCTCGGCACGCATCAAGTCGCGTGAGCAGGCGGAGGAAGCGCTGCGAAAGGCTGAGGGCGGCGGAGACGACCTCGAGGGCGCGCGCATGGCGCTCAGGATGTCGGCCTACTATGAGGCCGCGCGCGAGCTCGCGTTCCGGCTCACGCAGTGGTCCAAGGCGCTTGACCAGAAGGAGCGGCGCTTCGTGGTGTGCACGGGCGGCGGTCCGGGAATCATGGAAGCGGCCAACCGGGGCGCGGCCGAAGCCCGGGGCATGAACGTGGGCCTCACCATCTCGATCCCGAGCGAGGAATTCGGCAACCCCTACGTCACGCGCGAGCTCGCGTTCCACTTTCACTACTTCTTCATGCGCAAGTTCTGGTTCGCCTATCTCGCGAAGGCGGTGATCGTGTTTCCCGGCGGGTTTGGCACGCTCGACGAGCTGTTCGAGCTGTTGACACTGGTGCAGACGCGCAAGATGCGCAAGCCGATGCCGATCGTCGTCTTTGGCACCGAGTACTGGCGGCAAGTGGTCGACTTCGGTGCGCTCATGCGCCACGGCACGATCCATGCGCGGGACGTGGAGCTGATGCACCACACCGACTCCGTGGACGACGCTTACGACTGGATCGTTCTGCAGCTCGCCGAGCGCGCCCTCGCCCAGCCCGGCCCGATGCTGTGACCCGCGCGCCGGGCGCAGTGCGGTGACGAAGCGACGTGGTGAATCAGGGGTGGTCGTTCACTACGACGAGCAACGACTCATCCGCATAGCAATGAACGATAGGGGTGCCCATAAAATCGTTCCCCGGAGCGGTCATTTGCGCTGAGGCGATCGCGAAGCCCCGGGCTTCCCCGTTGCCGTTTGCGGCTGCGGACCCGCGGTGCCCGTCGCCTCGGGAGCCCGGAGAACGCTCGTTTCCAGCGCAGGCGGCGTATCTTTTCCCTCGACGTACTCGACGAGCGGCTGCAGCGGCGTGCGGTTCAGATTCAGCGACAGAACGTCGGGCCGGTTGTAGTGCCCGGCCACGTCGTGACGCAGTTTCGGGGCGATGATCGCCTCGATGTCGCATTCGGCGTAGACAATGCCTTCCTCGCCGGGCGCAACCGTGTCGCTGCACAGCCGTCCGCCGGGCGCGAAGATTCCGGTAAAGCTCATGCACGGCCCCGACATCGCGCGGCGCTTCTCCTCCGTGTCGGCGACTCTGGCGATGATGCTCTCGTCGATCGCCGCGGAGACGACGACGTTGAAAACCTTTCCTTCGAAGGCGTGCGTCGCTCCCCGCAGCTCGATTTCCTTGCTGAGGTCGTAGCCGCCGGGATCGCCGCCGGGCAAGGCCGGATAGTTCGATACGTGCACCTGTTCTCCCTGGGCGATGAGGGCAAACCGCGCCAGCGGATTGGCATTCTCGCCGCAGATCAGCGTACCGAGCTTGCCGACCGTCGTGTCGAGCACGCGGAGGGTTGATCCGTCCCCGAAACCCCACACCATCTTTTCGGCATAGGTCGGCATGAGCTTGCGGTGCTTGAGCAGGATGTTCCCCTCCGGCCCGATGACGAGATTGGTGTTGTACAGCGTGCCCAGCGTATTCACCGGCCGCTCGTTGATGCCGATGACCACATAAGCGCCCGCCCTGCGGGCCGCTTCGCACAGGCGCAAGGTGGTTGGGCTCGGCACCTCGACCGCGTTCTTGACGAGCTCGATGAAGAAGGACGTGGTCCGGAAAGGATTTTCCAGCCGGATCCAGTACGGGTAGCCCGGCAGAAACACTTCCGGAAAGGCGATCAGGTTCGCGCCCCCCCGCGCGGCTTCGGCAATGAGCGAGCAGGCTTTGTCCAGGGTGGCGTCACGGTTCAAGAAAACGGGGGCTGCCTGAACTGCGGCCGCCTTGAATTTCGGAAAGGTATCACCCATCGCAACCTCCTTGCGTGCACCCATGCGGCGAGCGCAACGCCCTCGACACGCGGTAACCGTTCGTAATCTGCTGCCGGCTGCGGCCGGTGTCAAGCGCGTTGCGGCGGTCCGGAAAACCGCGTCAAATCCTGCCTGGGCCGGTGAAAAAGCGGCAAACCGGCGACGTGGTTGACCCTGTGGCCGGGTAACGGGTCTGCAGAAAAACCCTTTCGAGAAGCTTACCACCGTCTGCCTGTGCGCGGCGCGGGGGCACCTGCGGCGTCTCCAGCGGTGCCGCGCCGGCTGCTTCGGATCCGAGCGAGTAAAATGATATATTCCACCCCCGGGGATTTACTCAAGGAGAAACAACAATGGCGATTTCGATGTATCAGGTTTCGGTGCCCATCTTCGTCCGCCACCTTAACGGCCTTGTCACCGTCCTGAAAAAGGCGCAGGCGGTTTATGCCGAGAAGAAGTGCGACGAGGCGACCCTGCTGAGCTACCGGCTCTACCCCGACATGTTCAGTTTCACCCGGCAGATCCAGGCCGCGACCGATCACGCAAGAAGCTGCGCCGCGCTGCTCGCGGGGCTGGAGGCGCCGAAGTACGAGGACAACGAAAAGAGCCTCGCCGAGCTCATTGCACGGGTCGAGAAAACCATCGCTTTCCTCGACACGATCAAACCGGATCAGGTCGACGGCACGGAGGGAAAAGCCGTCACCGTGAAAACGCGGGACCGCGAAATGAAGCTCACGGGACAAGAGTTGCTGCTGAACCGGTCGATGCCCAACTTCTACTTTCACGCCACGACCGCCTACGACATCATCCGGCACAACGGCGTGGAGATCGGCAAGCGGGACTTCATGGGGGCGAGCTGAGCGCGGCGTGCCGTGTAAGGGTGCGAGATCTCGTATGGTGTCCCGCAAATTCGTTGCATAAATCGTAGGTCGGGAATCCTTTCCCGACAAAGCGTCGCCAAAGGATTGGCGACCTACGAAGTTATGCCGGTTATTTTTGGGGTACCACACTAGCCAGCGCGGAGTAGAATATCCTTGGGGCTTGGCAGTGAAAGCCATCGACGCCCCGCACGCGAAAGCGATGGGTTATCAGGCAAGGCCCCGCCGCCGGGTTTCCTATAAACTGTGACGCACGATTGCATGCGGACGCGGGGCGGGCCAGGAAAAGACACCACGGTGCGCGCACCGCGTGTTGCGCTCATGAATATTAGGCGTGGCGTCTTTTCCCTCATCCCCAACCCTTCTCCCGGGGGGAGAAGGGAGCGTTGTGCTTCCCTCTCCCCTCGGGAGAGGGACCGAGGGTGAGGGAAGGTTTATGGGGAGGACGAGAATGGAGCTTAAGTCGCGGCAGCATACGGTTTCCGACCTGGCCGGCGCCATGGAGCTGTGCTACACGAAGGGGTGGACGGACGGGCTCCCGGTCGTGCCTCCAACCGAGAAGCGCGTCCGCGCCATGCTGGAAGCGGCCGCGCTTGAGCCGCAGCGCGAACTCGCCTTCATCGAGAACCGACAGGTATCGGTGAGCGCGGAGAAGGTGGCGATCAATGCCGTGATGGCCGGTTGCAAGGCCGAGTACATGCCGGTCGTCGTCGCCGCGGTCGAGGCGCTCGGCGACCCGCTGTACGGGTACCACGGACCGGCGACCAGTACCGGCGGCTCCGCGGTGTTCATGCTGGTGAACGGCCCGATCGCGCGCGAGCTCGACATCAACTGCGGCGACAACCTGTTCGGGCCGGGCTGGCGCGCGAACGCGACCATCGGGCGGGCGGTGAGGCTCATCATGCGCAACGTGATCGGTACGCTCCCCGGGGAGCTCGACCGCAGCAGCCTGGGCCACGGCGGCAAGTATACGTATTGCATCGCCGAGAACGAGGCGGAAAGCCCGTGGCCGCCGCTGCACGCGACACGCGGCTTTCGCCGCGACCAGAACGCCGTGACGATTTTCGCGGCGTTGGCGCCGCACCAGTTCTCCAACGGCTTGAGCAGCACGCCCGAGGGCGTGCTGACGACGGCCTGCGCCCACATGCGAATTTCCGCGGGCTCGGGACGCCAGCCGCAATATGCGCTCGTCTTCGCGGGCGAGCACATGGCGATCATGAAAAAAGCGGGCTGGAGGCGGGAGGACGTCCAGCGCTACTGCTTCGAGCACGCAAAGTCCCCGGTCGCGGAACTGAAGCGCAACCACATAATGTCGGGCGAGGTGACGCCCGAGGACGAGCACGCGATGTACGCGGTGGTCGAATCACCGCAGGACTTTCTCGTCATCGCGGCGGGAGGACGCGCCGGCGTGCAGTCAGCCTTCATTCCCGGCTGGGGCGGCAGGCGCGGATCGCGAAGTGTCACCAGGGAGATCCGCCGGCCGTGACGGCCGGCACTCAACGCAAGGAGCACGCCATGACTATACGGATTTTCGACCCTACGACCGAGGTCGCGGGACGGCACATCGCCTACGCGCCGAGGCCTGAATCGATCGCCGGCCTTCGCATCGGGCTCGTCGACAACACCAAGCACAACTCCGACCGGTTGCTGCTGCGCATCGCCGCGCTGCTCGAGCGCGATCACGGCGCCAAGGCCCACGTCATACGCCGCAAACGCAGCGCGGGCGCCGCCCCGCACGCGGAGATCATCGAGGAGTTCAAGGCGAACTGCGACGTGATCGTTGCCGGCATCGGCGACTGAGGGTCATGCAGCTCGGGCAGTGTGCTCGACAGCATAGTATTCGAACAGCACGGCGTGCCGTCGGCGTCGATCGTCACGGACGTGTTCAAGGTGACCGGCCGGGCGATGGCCCGGACGTGGGGGCTTCCTGAATTTCGTTTCCTTACCATGCCCCATCCGATCGGGAACCTCACCGATGGGGAGCTTGACCAGCGCGCAAGCGCCATCGCGCCCGAGGTCGTGCGGCTCCTGCTGGAAGGCCAGGCGCCTTGACGGAAACGGCGATGAACAATGAGGCAAACGATGAGAATCAAAGGGGTGCGCTTCATTTTCGACCTGCTTCCATCTGATGAATGCTGCTGGGTTTCGATGGCCTGCGATCACCGCGCATTCTGAACAAAGGATTTGGCGTCATTCGTCCTGAATTACTTTATGGACCACGGTGGAAAAGGTTAAGAGTTAGCGACCACATGTTGCTACGCGAAACTATTATCCCACGCGGCCAGACGATATAATGGCCTTTCGACATCAGATCGGATGCGCTTGCCTTGACTGCCGCGAAAGATTTATCCCACTGGCGCGTTGAAACGCTGCGGCTGACCGCGTTTCCGACTTCCACTACGCTCGACATTTCGGGCATCAAGTGGTGGGAAGGGGTAACAAGCGAGCAACCCGAATCAAGAAATATTCAGCCCCGAATAGGAACATTGCAGGAGGTCGGGCCGATCAGGGGTGGCTTGTGTAATTTATCGTTCGAGTACAGGCCGCCACGCCTCGATTGGTTGTTTTCTCCGATTCTTAAGGACAAACAGGAACTGACGGACTTTCCGACTTTCGCGACTTTTCCGGACGGCCTGAATCTTTTCGAGGAAATCCTTGTTCCTTGGCTCGGCCAGTGTCCATCTGCGAACAGGATTGCCTTTGGTGTAGTGTTGATTCAACCGGTGGAGAATAGAAAGGCCGGTTACCAGCTTCTCGGCAAGTACTTGCCATCGGTCAAGCTCGACGCGGACACTTCCAGCGATTTCAGCTATCAGATCAACAGGCCTCGGCCGTCGGCCAGTGGAATCGCGAATCTACGTATCAACCGGCTGTCACGCTGGAGTGTGGTACGCCTGAGCGGAATGTTAGTTCAGCTTTCAGTCGGGGCTGGACAACCAACTGCACAAGTGTTCGAATCCAAGAAAGGACTTGATGCCTGTCGCGTCGAGCTCGACATCAATACTTCGCCAGAGTTTGAGGGCGCATTATCTCAAGAAAAACTCGCTTCCGTCGTGAACGAGCTCGTGGCATTGGGTGTCGAAATCGCTACTAAGGGAGATATCCTCTGAATATTTCAGAAATTGAATCCCGGACAGAGCGTCCCTCTTTTGAGCCATTGCTGATCGACGCGACAACGTTTCCTTACCGCGAGGCGATATTTGCTGGCGAAGGGCGGCGCTTCATATTCGTCGATTCCGGAGCTACCGATCTTGTTTCGACTGCGGAATTGCCGTCTTCTGGTGTCGTAAAGATATTGCTCCGGCATTTCATAGTCGGATTCAAGCCTCAGGGGGCTGAAACAGCGCTTTTTCGAAGTCCAACCGACCTTGTGTTGCCGTCTTCGTCAAAGGCATTAGAAACGGCTAGAAAGCGATTTCAAAAGGAAAAGAACCGTGGCGCGGTAGCGCTACTCGAATCTTGGCTGAATGCTGATGAAAAGGTGGCCCTGGAGCAGAAGGAAACCTTCGAGTATCTCGTCAAGGTGCTAGACGAAGATCGACCCTCGAATCGCAAGCTCTTTCCGTGAGTCTCGTCATTTTTCTCGACTCCGGTCCGTTGGGACTGGTGACCAACCCGAACGCCAATGAAAATACGAAAGCATGCGCGCGGTGGCTTATCGCGTGTCTCGACGCTGGTGCTCGGGTCTGTCTGCCCGAGATCTGTGATTATGAAGTCCGGCGCGAATTGGTTCGTGCGAGTAAAGTCGAGGGCTTGACCCGACTCGACGAGTTCAAGAACAAAGTCGAGTACGTCCCCATTGACACTGCGATGATGCAAAAGGCCGCTGAATTCTGGGCGCAGGCACGTAATGCACATAGACCGACCGCTCCAGATGAGGCGCTTGATGCAGATGTTATTCTGGCGGCCCAAGCGATGCTGTCAGTCCACGCTGGTGAAGAGCTGGTGATCGCCACTACAAACGTCGGCCATCTTGCTCAATTCGCTGCTGCGAAGCGCTGGAACGAAATTACGGCAGCTTAATCATCAAATCTTCCTCGGGGGCTTACCATGCACACCCATTCCGGGGTCGGGCATTGCGATGACGTGTTTACCCGATTTCCCATGAAGGCCTCCGTGCTCATCCGGAAACTCTGGAACTACGATAGACGAGAGGGTCGGGGCTTTACCTTATGGCGTGCGCCGGCCAGATCGAACTGCCCATTGCGCGCACCGGGCGTGCCACCAGTACCGAACTGGCGAGCATTGCGCCGCGAAGCTAATGCAACAACCTGCAGCGGATTGACCCGATAAGCTCTCGTCCGCAGAAGTCCCGATCGCTTTTGCCGCTCGGCCGTGACTTGACGAGTGATGTTTGATGCATTAGCGTCTGATGCATGCGAACGACTCTTGATATTGCCGACGATGTGCTGCTGGCGGCCAAGGAGCGCGCCCGCCGTGAGAAGAAAACGACCGGAGAAGTGATTTCCGAGCTCGCGCGCAGTGCGTTGACCGCGCCGCCAGAGGCGCTGGCTGCGCGGGCGCCGAAGGCACTTTACGGGTTTCGCCCGTTCCCGAAACGAGGCGGCATTGTCAACAATGAGCTGATCGACGCGTTGCGCGAAGACGGCGTCTACTGATGCGCGCAGTTCGATGTCAGCGTGCTGATCGCACTGTCGGATGCCGATCACTCCCTGTATGCACGCGCGACTATACGGATATCTACCTGCTCGCGCTTGCCGTTCGGCACGGCGGGCAGTTCGTCACGTTCGATAATTCCGTTTCCCTCGACGCCGTCAGGCGCGCAGAGAAGAAGCACATCCTTGTCTTGTAAGCCCGCGAAGACCGCCCTTTGTATCCGTAGATCACGATGAAAGCCGATCCCTGTGGCGCTGTGCGCGCCGTGTTCGTCGACGCCAATCCCACATTGGCCGACGTCGCGCAACGCCTGCATCGCGCTGATGACCCGGCCCTCGCCATCCACCGCAACCCGGACATCCAGCCGGACGAACTGCCCGGAATCCTCGCGGGCGCGGAGATTGCGGTCATCGACCATACCCGTCTGCCCACCGGCATCGCGCGCCGTTGCCGCGGCCTCAAACACGTGGTGTTTCTCGGTACCGGCGCGCGCAGTTACATGAACCCCGAGGAACTCGCCGAGGTGGGCATTACCGTCCACACGATCAAGGGCTATGGCGACACCGCCGTTGCCGAATGCGCGGTGGCCTTGATGTGGGCCGCCGCCAGAGGCTTGGCCCGTATGGACCGCGAGATGCGTGCAGGCAACTGGTTGCGCACCGACGGCGTGCAGCTCACCGGCAAGACGTTGGGCCTGATCGGCTTCGGGAGTATCGCGGCGGAAGTAGCGCGCCTGGCGCTCGGTTCGGGTATGAACGTGCTCGCCTGGAACCGCACCGCCAAGACCCATCCCGGCGTTCAGTTTGTCGAACTCGGGCAACTGCTTGCCGCGAGCCATGTCGTGTCGCTTCACCTGTTGCTCACCGACGAGACGAAAGGCTTCCTGTCGCGCGAGCGCATCCACGCCATGCGACCGGGCGCGATTCTGATCAACACCGCACGCGGGGCCCTCGTCGATGAGCAGGCCATGGTCGACGCGCTTCGATCGGGTCACCTCGCGCACGCGGGGCTCGATGTCTTCAACGTGGAACCGTTGCCGGCCGGACACGTTCTGACGACGCTGCCGAACGTGACGCTATCGGCTCACTCCGCGTTCCGAACGCCGGAGGCGAACAGCAACCTCATCGAGGCGGCGCTGGTTCATTGCCGCCGGATCGCACAGAATATGGCTTTGGGAAGCGAAGGCCACAAGGGAGAGTGATCGGCATGGCGCTGATACTCAATAACGGGCAGGTCATCGATGGCCGGGACGGCCCTCCGATAGCGAAGGGCTGGGTCCGGGTGGAGGGACGAAAGATCGTCCAGGTGGGCAGCGGTGAGTCGCCGGCACCGAATCCCGGCGATGTCGTGGTCGATGCAGCGGGGGGCACGATCATGCCGGGCATGATGAACCTGCATACGCATTTTCAGCGCCGGGACCTGCACCGGGCCGGGACGGGGCAGGGCGTTCCCCTCCGGATGCAGGGGCCCCAGCGCGAGGGGCAGCCCGATCCGATCCGGATGGCTTGGGCCCTGAAGAATTGTTGGGATGAACTTCGGGAAGGCGTTACCACCCAGCGGGACGTGGGGTCCCGCAACCAACTCAACCTGCTGGTAAAGAAGGTGTTCACGGAAGGACCGTTCCGGGGTCCGCGCGTCGTGGCTGCCGGTAACTCCATCTCCATGACCGGCGGTAAAGGCACCCTCGAGGCCGACGGACCCGATGCCGTGCGGGCTGCGGCCCGGGCGCAGCTCAAGGCCGGCGCCGATTGGATCAAGGTCATGGCCTCCGGCGGGATGGGAGAGATGCCCCTCCGTGGCGACCCGCGCTTCGTGGAGTATGGCCTGGACGAACTGCGAGCGGCCGTCGACGAGGCCCACAAGCGGGGACGCAGGTGCTCCGCCCACGCCTACCCGCCGGAAGCCATCAAGAACTGTGTCCTGGCGGGTGTGGACTGTATTGAGCACGGGGCGATCCTGAACGAAGAAACCGTTGCAGTGCTGGCCAAGGCCGGCACCTGCTATGTGCCGACCATGACGGGCGCCTGCAACCTGATGATGCGGGAGCGCAACGCCGGCCTGAAGTGGCTGGCCGACTTGTTCGACACCGAGATCTGTCAGCCGCAGCGCCGGTCGATCAGGATGGCCTACGAGGCGGGCATCGTGATCGGCACCGGCACCGACACCCTGGGGGCCCAGGTGCAGGAAATGGAACTGATGCACGAATGCGGGCTGCCCTCATTGTTCGTGATCCAGTGCGCCACGTCCAACGCGGCCCGCATCCTGGGGCTGGAAAAGGAACTGGGCACCATCGAGGCCGGAAAGCTGGCCGACATCATTGTGGTGGAGGGCGACCCCCTGCGGGACCTGAGCACGCTGCGCAGGGTGAAAACGGTGATCAGGGACGGCCACATCGTGACGGAAGAATGGCTGATGGGCCGGGCGGGCGAGGGAGTAACGCGAAGATGACTCTTTCCGGCGATACCACCATCGCACGCGGAGGCAAGGCCGTTTACGGCGCTCCGCTCGGGATCCTGATGCTGGAAGCGCGCTTTCCGCGCATCCCGGGAGACATGGGCAACGCCACGACCTGGCCTTTCCCCGTGCTGTACCGCGTCGTGCGCGGCGCGAGTCCCGAGAAGGTCGTGCTGCAAGGCGCACGCGGACTGCTGCCGGAGTTTGTCAAGGGGGCGCAGGACCTTGTTCGTCTCGGCGCCGAGGCCATTACGACCAATTGCGGCTTCCTGTCCCTGTTCCAGAAAGAGCTCGCGGCCGCGGCCGGCGTGCCGGTCGCGACGTCTTCATTAATGCAGGTGCCCTGGGTGCAGGCTACGCTTCCGCCCGGCAAGCGGGTCGGCGTGATCGCGGTCAGCGGCTCGACGCTCACGCCGGCACATCTCGAACCGGCGGGCGAGCCGCTCGATACGCCCGTCGTCGGCACCGAGAACGGCCGCGAGTTTTTCCGCGTGCTCATTCGGGCCGAGAAGGACGACATGGATAT
>JACQGO010000041.1 GCA_016199485.1 Betaproteobacteria bacterium | reverse complement strand
GCCGTCCATGGCACATACGAGGTTTAGCAGGTTGATGCAAAAGCCCGCGACAATGTCTATGACTGTCATTCCCGCGAAAAGCCTGCCCCCGAATGCTCTAATCGGGGGCGGGAATCCAGAGGTGTTTGATTTCTTTTTTTCTTGGGACTTGTTGTTGAATGAAGAAAGGGAAGGGCCATGGCGAACGATCTGGGGTTCATCGATCCCACCGCGGGCGGCAGCAAGGCGAAGATTTCAATGGCCCCGCGCCCGATGGATCTGGTCGGCAAGGTAGTCGGGCTGCTCGACAACACCAAGGAACAGGCCGACGTCATTCTGCACACCGTTGCAGACGCCCTGCGCGAGCGCTATGGTGTTGCCAAAGTCATCGTGCGCCGCAAGGAGTTCTACTCCAGGCCCGCGAGCGATGAGCTGATTGACGCGATGGCGAAGGAAGTACAGGTGGCCGCGGCCGCGCTGGGAGGGTGAGGATCGTGCACGTTGTGCAGTGTGCACGACACGGTGGAGTTCGAGAAACGCGGGATTCCCGCCACGGTGTTCCTCACGCAGGCGTTCAACAACGCGGCGGCGCATCAGTTTCGCAGCAAGGGCATGGAGGGGCACCCCTTCGTCGAATTACCGCATCCGGTCAGCAACCTTGCCGCCGGGGAGATGCGCGCGGTCGCGCTCCGTTTCGTGGACGAGATGGTGCGCCAGCTGACCGCCTGACGCGTCGGGCGAGCCGCATCTCGCCGTTTTGCATGGAGGCGGTTTTGCGAAAGGAGTTTGTCGGACCCAGGTCCGACAAACTCCTAGAGGTTGCAGAACGTAAGCTCGAACTCGACGTCGGTCTCGCTGACTTTCGGTCGCTGCACGCCCTCCTGCGTGGTGAAGCGTATGTTCAGCGCGTACTTGTTGGCGCTGATCTCGGGCACGCAATGGTAATCGCGGGAGAGCCGGATGCGCAGCATCTGTGCGACGCGCCCCGCCATCATCTGCTGGTACACTCCCTGATAGGCGGTCTGCGCCGTCGTCTTGCCGCTTTCGCGCAACAGCCGCAGCACGATGTTGATCGCGTCGCGGATCGGAAGGAACGGCGTGAGCCACGTCTGCAGATCGTGGCGATGCTGTTCCGCGCCCTGGTGCAGCCAGTAGTGGTACGAAGGCAGATCGAATTCGCACACGCCGCCGGGGATGCTGGTGCGCTGCTTGATGCTCATCAGCCACTCGTTCTCGCGCAGCTCCTGGCCGATTTTTCCGGACGCCTGGAACAGCCTGGAGGACGCCTGATCGATCTCCCACAGAATGCGGTCGAGCGCCGTCTCGGAAACTTCGGGATTGTCGCGCAGGATCTCGAGCGCCTGCTTCTGCCGCTCCAGCTCCTGCAGCAGGTCTGACTTGAGATCGGCGCGGCCCGACACCTCGAGGATTTCGAAGATCAGCAGCAGCGCGACGTGATGCTCGCGCGCCTCCGACTTGGCGAGAAAATAGTCGACCCTGTCGTACAAGTCTTCCAGGCGAAGCAGCGTGCGGACACGCTCGCTCAACGGATATTCGTAGCTGATCACGGCGCCGGCGCTCGTCGCAAGTCGGTTTGCGACCAAGTATTCACCAAAACCCACAAAAAATAAAGACCTTATTACGCATATTTCAGGGGGTTTGGGACATCGGCGCGGGCGCTCGCGGCACCCGGCTTCACGCGTCGCGTGCGAGCGCGACATAGGTGCGGTGCAAGGTCTCGACCTGACGGCGCAGCGCCGCCGGATCGCCGTCGTTTGCCAGCACGTCATCCGCGCGTTGCAGGCGCTCGGCGCGGGGAAGCTGCGCCGCCATGATCGCGCGTACCTCCCGTTCCGACAGCTTGCTGCGCGCCATGGTGCGCGTGACCTGCTGCTGCTCCCCGCAATCGACGACCACGACCCGCCGCAGGAGGTCGCGATAGGCGCCGGTCTCGAAGAGCAGCGGCACCACGATGATTACATACGGCGCTTGCGCCGCGGCGATTCGCGCACGCGACTGCTCGCGAATCAGCGGATGAAGGATCGCCTCGAGTTTCTTCTTCGCGTCGCCGTCGCCGAATACGAGGCGGCGCATGCGGCCGCGGTCGAGACTGCCGTCGGGGCCGATGTACTCGTCGCCGAACCCGCGGCGAATCGCGGCGATTGCGGCGCCGCCCGGCTGGGTGAGCGCGTGCGCGATCACGTCGGTGTCGACCAGCGCCGCGCCGAGCTTTTCGAAGATTTCGGCGGCGCTGCTTTTGCCTGAGCCGATGCCGCCGGTCAATCCGATGCAGAACGGCATCGTGCGGCTAGAAGATCTGCAGGTAACGCTGCATGATCGCGTCGCCCCAGAACAGCGCGATCAGGCCGGCGATCACCAGATACGGACCGAACGGGATCGGAACGTTGCGGCCGTGGCGCGCGACCGCGATCAGCACGATCCCCACCACCGCGCCGACCGCGGAGGAGAGCAGAATCACGAGCGGCAGCATTTTCCAACCGAGCCAGGCCCCGATCGCGGCGAGCAGCTTGAAGTCCCCATAACCCATGCCTTCCTTGCCGGTGGCGAGCTTGTAGATCCAGTAGACCGACCACAGCGCGATGTAGCCGGCCGCGGCGCCGGTCACCGCCGAGCCGATATCGGTGAACGTGCCGCCGAGGTTGACGAGCAGCCCGCCCCAGACCAGCGGCAACGTGATGCTGTCGGGCAGGTAGAAGGTGTCGAGGTCGATGAAAGCGAGCGCGATCATCGCCCAGCCGAATGCGAGCGCCGCAAGCGCCGCGGCAGCGAAGCCGAAGCGCCATGCGACGTAGCCGCCGAGAAGGCCGGAAAGCGCCTCCACCACCGGATACCGCAGCGGTATCCTCGCGCGGCACGCCGAGCACTTGCCGCCCAGCACCGCGTAACTCACGAGCGGGATGTTCTCCAGCGCCGCGATCCGGTGCCCGCACGCCGGGCAGCTCGAGCGCGGCACGACGAGGTTGAACGCGGGCTGTGGTTCCGGGGTCTCGCCGCGCAGCTCGGCGCACTCGGCGCGCCACCGGCGCTCGAGCATCTTGGGCAGGCGGTGGATCACGACGTTCAGAAAACTCCCCACGATCAACCCGAAGAGGACACAAACCGCGATCAGCGCGGCAGGTTCGGAGAGGAGTGCAATCATCAGGGAGTTTCGGTGGAGGCTAACATGCCCTTGCGCATGTTATGCCGGAGCCAAAACTGCCGGCGGCGACGGAGATCACGGCCACGGTGACCAGAACCGCCAGCGTCGTTTGCGGCGCGTCGAGCAATCCCACGATCGTTTCGAGGGGCGAGTCACGAGTTTCGAGCCCACTCGCAACCCGAAACCCGGGATCCGGGCGGCAGTCGACCTAGACGACGCTGCCCATCTTGAAGATCGGCAGGTACATCGCGATCACCAGGCCCCCGATCAGCGTCCCGAGCACCACCATGATCAGCGGCTCCATCAGGCTCGAGAGCGCCTCCACCGCGTCATCCACTTCCTGCTCGAAGAAGTCCGCCACCTTGCTGAGCATGGCGTCGAGCGAGCCGGCTTCCTCGCCGATCGCCACCATCTGGAGCACCATGTTGGGGAAGACCTCGGTGTTCTGCATCGACGTGGTGAGGCTCGAGCCGGTCGCGACCTCGCCCTGGATCTTCTTGGTCGCCTGGTAGTAGACGTAGTTGCCGGCGGCGCCGGCGACCGATTCCAGCGCCTCGACCAGCGGCACGCCGGCGGCGAACATCGTGGCGAGCGTGCGCGTCCAGCGCGCGATCGCCGACTTCCTCACCAGCTCCCCGAATATCGGCACGCGCAGCATCAGCCGGTCCATCACGATCTGCATCTTCTCGGAGCGCTTCCACGTGTAGAAGAACGCGTAGACGCCGCCGCCGATCCCGCCGAAGATCGCGTACCAGTACTGCACGAAGAAGTCGGAGATCGCCATCACGATCAGCGTCGGCGCGGGGAGGTCCGCGCCGAAGCTCTTGAACACCGACTTGAACGCGGGGATCACGAAAATCATGATCACCGCGGTGATCACGAACGCCACCACGATGACGGCGATGGGATAGAACAGCGCCGACTTGATCTTGGCCTTGATCGCGAGGATCTTTTCCTTGTAGGTGGCGAGCCGGTCGAGCAGGCTGTCGAGTATGCCCGCCTGCTCCCCGGCGCCGATCAGGTTGCAGAACAGCGCGTCGAAGTAGAGCGGATGCTTCTGGAACGCCTGCTTCAGGCTCGAGCCGGTTTCCACCTCGGTCTTGATGTTGAGCAGCAGGCGCGCCACCGCGGGGTTGCTGTGGCCCTTGCCGACGATGTCGAACGCCTGCAGCAGCGGCACGCCCGACTTCATCATCGTGGCGAGCTGGCGCGTGAACAGCGTGATGTCCTTGTCGGTGATCGACCCGCCGCGCCCGGCGCGCTGACGCTTGACCTGGACCACCTTGATGCCCTGGCGGCGCAGGGTGGCGTTGACCTGCGCCTCGCCGGCCGCGCGCATCTCCCCGCGGATGGTCTTGCCGCCCTTGTCCTGCCCTACCCAGGCGTAAGTGAATTCCTTGACGTCACTTTTTGCGGCGGCAGCTGCTGCTGTGGCCATGGCCGTCTCCTGATTGGCTCATCTAACCAAGAGGTTAGATCGATGTCCCGGCAAAATGATGCACGCCTTGCGCCGCTTTGTAAAGCTTTGCACGCCGGCGCGGCCGCAGGGGCGTCAGCCCGGTTCGGGCGGGAATACGCGTATCATCTTGACCACGCGGTCCTGCGTCTGCACGATCTCGAGCGCGTAACCCGCGATCTTCACGCTGGTGCTCGGCTCCGGAATGTCCCGGAGATGCTCGAGGATCAGGCCGTTCAGCGTCTTCGGTCCGTCAAGCGGGAAGCGGAAGCCGAGCTTGCGATTGAGCTCGCGCAGCAGCGTCCCGCCTTCCACCAGATAGCTGCCATCCTCCTGCTTGTGGAAGCCGCCGGGCTGCAGCGGGGAGGTGGTCGTGAATTCGCCGATGATCTCCTCGAGAATGTCTTCGAGCGTGACGAGCCCCATCAGCTCCCCGTATTCGTCCACCACCAGGCACATGCGTTCCTGATGTTCCTGGAAGTTATGCAGTTGCGAGAACAACGGCGTGCCCCGGGGAACGAAATAGGGCTCGCGGATGAGTTCGCGCAGCCGGTCCCTGGTCAGCTCTTCGCTGCGGTCGACCTGCAGTAAGTCGCGCACGCGCAGGACACCGATGGCATCGTCCAGATGCCCTTGGTAGACGAGCAGACGCCGGTGATGCGCGGTGGCGATCTGCCGGGCGATTTCCGGAAGCGGCGCGTCGATGTTGATCGCTTCGATCTGGTTGCGCGGCACCATCACATCGTCGACGGTGATCGCCTGCAGGTCGAAGAGATTCAGCAGTATGCTCTGGTGCTTCTTCGGGAGGTACCCGGCCTCGAGCACCAGGGTGCGCAATTCCTCGAGGGAGACCTTCTGCTCGGCCGCACCCGGCGCGACGTGCGTCCGGAACGGGAGGAGCAGCGCCTGCACGAAGAGGTTCACGAACCAGACGAGGGGCCGGGTGAGCCTGAGCAACAGCGTGAGCACGTAGCTCGCCGGCAGCGCGATGCGTTCCGGATAGGTCGCGCCGAGCACCTTGGGCGTGATTTCGCTGAATACCAGGATCGCAAACGTCGCCGCGCCGGTGGCCACCACCAGCGCGAGCTCGCTGTGCCCGAGGTAGCGCCGGGCGATCTCGCCGACCAGCAGCGCGATCGCGGCGTTGATCAAGTTGTTGCCGAGCAGCACCATGCCGAGAAACCTGTCGATCTGCGCGAGGAGCTGTGACGCGAGCCGGGCGCCGCGATGACCGGTCTTGGCGAGGTGCTTCAGGCGGTAACGGTTGAGCGCCATCATGCTCGTCTCGGAGATCGAAAAAAATCCGGAAACGACGAGCAGCACGAACAACGTCACGAACAGCGTCGATATCGGAATGACGTCCACGGGAAGGCGGCCGGGTAACGGGGGGAGAGCCAGTATTAGCGCCGCGCACCGCGTTGTCAACTTGGCGGCGGGATCGATAGCGGGTCAGTTTGGCTTTGCTCCCGGTGCGGCAAACGGCACGCTGCGGGTGCCCAAGCCGT
>JACQGO010000290.1 GCA_016199485.1 Betaproteobacteria bacterium | reverse complement strand
GGGCACGGGGATGCCGCGTCCCGAGACCTGGCGCCGCTTGAAGTCTGTCGTGCTCATCGGAGGATCTCCCTCACGTCGGTGACGACGCCGGTGATGGCGGCGGCCGCGACCATGGCCGGGCTCATCAGGAGCGTGCGCCCCGTGGGGCTGCCCTGGCGGCCGATGAAGTTGCGGTTGCTGGAGGACGCGCTCATCTCGCGGCCCTCGAGCTTGTCGGGGTTCATGCCGAGGCACATCGAGCAGCCGGCCTTGCGCCACTGGAAGCCCGCCGCCTCGAAGATCTCGTGCAGGCCCTCGGCCTCGGCGGCCTTGGCGACCTGCTGGGAGCCCGGCACGATCAGCGCGCGCACGTGCTTGGCGACCTTGCCCTTCTTCGCCACCTCGGCGGCGGCGCGGAGGTCGGACAGGCGCCCGTTGGTGCACGAGCCCACGAACGCGACGTCGATCCTGGCACCCTTGATCGGCTGGCCCGCCTCGAAGCCCATGTGCGCCAGCGCCTCGCGGAAAGTGGGCCGCTCGGGCTCGGGCGCGGAGTCGGGCGACGGGATCCGCTGGTTGACGCCGACCGACATGCCGGGGTTGATGCCCCACGTCACGACCGGCTCGAGGGCGGAGCCATTGATGGTCGCGACGTCGTCGAACTCGGCGCCCGGCTCGGTGGCCACGCTCTTCCACCAGGCGACCGCGCGGTCGAAGGCCTCGCCCGCGGGCGCGTAGGGCCGGCCGCGCAGGTAGTGGAAGGTGGTCGCGTCGGGATTGACGTAGCCGAAGCGCGCGCCGCCCTCGATCGACATGTTGCAGACGGTGAGGCGCTCCTCCATGGTCATGTGCTGGATGACAGGCCCCGCGTACTCGTAGGCGTAGCCGACGCCGCCCTTCACGCCGAGCTGACCGATGATGGCGAGGATCACGTCCTTGGCGTAGACGCCGTTGGCGAGCATGCCCTCCACCCTCACCTGCCGCAGCTTGGGCTTCGCCATGGCGAGGCACTGCGTCGCCAGCACGTCGCGCACCTGCGTGGTGCCGATCCCGAACGCGATGGCGCCGACGGCGCCGTGCGTGGACGTGTGGCTGTCGCCGCACGCGATCGTCATACCGGGCTGGGTGAGGCCGAGCTCAGGCCCGATCACGTGCACGATGCCCTGGCGGGCGTCGCGGAACGGATAGTAGGCGAGCGCGCCGAACTCCTTGATGTTGGCATCCAGCGTCTCGACCTGGAGTCTGGAGACGGGATCCTGGATGCCCTGCTCCCAGTCCCTGGTCGGGGTGTTGTGGTCGGCGGTAGCCACGATGGACTGCACGCGCCACGGCTTCCTGCCGGCGAGCTTCAGTCCCTCGAACGCCTGGGGACTCGTGACCTCGTGCACCAGGTGGCGGTCGATGTAGATCAGCGCGGTGCCATCGGCTTCCTCATGCACGAGATGGCTTTCCCACAGCTTGTCGTACAGTGTCTTGGCGCTCATGGTATGTGTAACCCGATGAAACTATTAATTATTACATAAAGCGTCGGCGACGAACAGGCGTCGACAACCAAAAAGGCAAATCTCCCGCCGCAAAGTTCCCTCGTCTCACCGCGCCTCGAACCTGAGCTTCCAGATGAGCAGGAGCATCCCAGCCGCGGCGCATAGCGCGGCAATGCTGAACGTTGCCTCCGCCCCGAAGCGGTCCCACGCGTAGCCGCTGTAGAGCCCGCCCAGCGTGCCCCCGAGCCCGAAGGTGAGGCTGCCGTAGATCGTCTGTCCGCGCGCCTGGTGCCGGCCGCGGAACAGGCGGTGTATCACACCGACCGCGGCGGCATGGAACGAGCCGAAAGTCGCCGCGTGCAGCGGCTGCGCCAGCGTGAGAGCCAGCGCGCTGTCCACCATCCAGCCGATCACCGTGAAGCGCAGCGCGGCTGCCGCGAAGCTCGCGATCAGGATCTGCCGGAGCGTAAAGGCGCGATACAGATGCGGCATCCAGACGAAGATGGCGATTTCGCTCACCACTCCGAGCGCCCACAGCCAGCCGACCGTGCCCTTGGTATAGCCGTGGCTCACCAGGTAAATCGAGTAAAACGTGTAGTACGGGCCGTGCGCGACCGCCATCAGCGCACAGGCCACGATGAATGCGATCACTTCCGGCCGGCGCAGGATGTCCGCGATCGGGGCGTGGTCGGCGCCGTGCGGCATGCCGGGCGCTTCCGGGATGCGCCACGAGCACGCGAGTATCCCGAGCAGCAGCCCGAGTATGACCCAGAGCAGCGACGCGATCGGCAGCGCGTCGAGCACGTACCCGGTCACGACCACCGCCGCGATGAACCCGAGCGAACCCCACACGCGCACGCGGCCGTAACGCGCGGTTTGCTCGCCCAAATGCGAAAGCGTTGTCGCCTCGACCAGCGGCAACGCCGCGCTCCAGAAAAAGGAGACCGCGAGGATCACGGCAAACAACCAGGCCACACCCGTGCCGAAAAACACGCCGAGATAGCACGCGGCGCCCGCCACCCCGCCCCAGCGCACGATCGCCAACCGGGTATCGGAGACGTCGGCGAGCCAGCCCCAAAGGTGCGGCGCGAAGATGCGCGTGACCTGCGGCAGCGCCATCAACACGCCGATCTGCGCCGCCGTGAAACCGATCGCCACGAGGTAAAGGCTGAAATAGGGCGCGAATGCGCCGAGGTACGAAAAATAGAAGAAGTAAAAGCCCGCGAGCGGCCAGTAGGGAAAATCTTTCATCGCTGCACTCGCCGCGCCGGGCACGCGGATCGAGCCGCGCTCGTTCCCGCGCACCGCCGACGTCTATGCCTCTTCGGGGTCGGGGTTTTCCGCCGCGGCGGCAGCCCGCAATCGCTCGATGACGGACCGCGGGGCCTGCGCCGCGATCCTCGGCGTCGGGCAGACGACGTCGGCGTTCTGCGCGCGGTGCCGCAGCGCGTGGTCGATGAGCGTCAATGCGAGCATCGCCTCGCAGATCGGCGTTGCGCGTATTCCCACGCACGGATCGTGGCGGCCGTGGGTCTCGATGACGGCCGGCTCGCCTTGCTTGTCGATCGTGCGGCGCGGCAGCCGGATGCTGGAAGTGGGCTTCACCGCGACGTGCACGACGATATTCTGGCCGGTCGAGATGCCGCCCAGAATACCCCCCGCGTTATTGGTGAGAAAGCCCTCCGGCGTCATCTCGTCCGAGTGCTCGGTGCCCCGCTGCTCGACGCAGGCGAACCCCGCGCCGATCTCGACGCCTTTCACCGCGTTGATGCTCATCATGTTGCAGGCGATGGCGGCGTCGAGCTTGTCGTAGACGGGATCGCCCCAGCCGGCGGGAACGTTCTCCGCGACAGTCGTGATCCTCGCGCCCACCGAATCCCCCGACTTGCGCAGCTCGTCCATGAACTGCTCGAGCTGCGCCACGCAGGACCCGTCGGCGACGAAAAACGGGTTGCTGTTCACGACGTCCCACGACTTGAACGGCACCTTGATCGGCCCGAGCTGCGCAAGATAACCCCGCACGACGACGTCATGGCGCGCCCGGAGCCACTTCTTCGCGATCGCGCCCGCAGCGACGCGTACCGCGGTTTCCCGCGCCGACTGCCGGCCGCCGCCGCGGTAGTCGCGTATGCCGTACTTCTGCCAGTAGGTGTAATCGGCGTGGCCGGGACGGAACATGTCCTTGATCTTCGAGTAGTCCCGGGGTCGCGCGTCGACGTTGCGGATCAGGAGCGCGATCGGGGTGCCAGTGGTCCTGCCCTCGAACACGCCCGAGAGGATCTCTACGATATCCTCCTCGCGCCGCTGGGTGACGTGGCGCGAGGTGCCGGGCTTGCGCCGGTCAAGCTCGCGCTGGATGTCCTGCTCCGAGAGATCCAACCCCGGCGGGCAGCCGTCGACCACGCAGCCGATCGCCGGACCGTGGCTCTCGCCGAACGATGTCACGCAGAACAGCCTTCCCAGAGTGTTGCCGGACATGATGCCGCATCCCGCGTCGAGACAGTTTCGAGTTTAACACAGCCCCTCGCGCGCCCCGCAGCGCGCGGGAGATGCGCCGCACGCCGTGCTCAACCGCTCTCGCGCTCCTGCTCTCCCGGCGGCACCGGCGCGACGTAGCCGATCACGAGCAGCCCCACGCCCACGCCGATGAAGGTCACGATGCGCTCGATCGTGCCCAGGCTCGCCAGGTCGAAAATGAACAGCTTCGCCACCACCACCGCGAGTAGCCCTGCGCCGGCGATCCACGGCCTGCGCCGGGCGGCGCGCGCCCCGTAAGCCATCACCACGAGTGCGGTCACCGTCCACACGAGCGAGAGCGCGGCCTGCACCAGCACCGAGTCGAGCAGGGCGGGCAGCGTGTAGGCGGTCGCCGTCCAGTGGTGGACACTGCGCAGCACCATGCTGTTCAGCCAGATGAAAGCGAGCACCGCGATCAGCGCGTTGACGTCGAAACCGCTGCGGGCGCGCGGTTCCCCGCGCGCCCCGTCCCATGTCTTGAGCACGACGAACAACAGAAGCTGCGCGCCGTCGAGCGGGTTGGCGAGCGGCACGTAAGGCAGCGGCGACACGTACGCGGGGTCGGTCACCGCGTACAGCGACCACAGCGCGGCGAACACCGCGACCGGCGCGAGCACCACGCCGCGGTAGAGCGCGAAGTGCGCCGCGAACGGCCAGGAGATGCGCGCGCCGAATCTGCTGACAAGCCCGAGCACGAACGCCGCGACGAGCCCCCAGCCGGCCGTGCGCCAACTCCGCGCGAAACCGAGGTCATAGAGCCGCCACGACAGTTCCCAGCCTGCGAGCAGCCCGAACAGCCAGAGCGCCCCAGCGTGCTGCGCCGGCACGCCGAGAGCCACTGCGGCCCGCTCCTGGCGCGCGAGCATCCAGTAGAACGCGGCCGCCGCAGCGGGCCAAGCGATCCACCCCCAGTGCGCGAACGGATGGTCGCGGCTGCCGAGCTGCGACACGGCGGTCAGCGCGAGCGCGAGCGCGAGTACGAGCTCGACCCGCCGCAGCGCCGGCCACGCGAGCCACGCTCCCACCCGCTCGGCGACCGCGCAGCTCAAGCTCACGTAGAGCAGCATCGCGGTCGCCACTTCGCGGCGCGGTAACCCGTCGGCGAGTGCATGCCAACCGCCGAAAAGCCACCAGCCGCAGCCCCACGCGAGAAGCAGCACGGCGATCACTTCTGCCGCGGCGCCCGGCACCTCGCGGTGCTTGTGCATGAGCCAGGAAGTGAGCAACCCCGCGGCGGCGATCAGCGCGCAGCCGATCACGAAATCGTTCACCCACGGGTTCGCGAAATCGTAGCTCTCGTACTTCACGAGGAAATAGAAGGCGGCGACGAACTGCAGCAGCACGCCGAACAGCCACGCGAGGCGCCGGCCCTGCCGCAGCCCGACCCACGTCACCGCGGCGCCTTCCAGCGTCCACAGCGCAAATGTCGGGTACGCATCGAGCGCGAAAAACAGCGCGAGCGTGAAAAACACCACCGCGAGCGCGGCATACGCTTCGCCGAGCACGCGCAGCGTTTCATGCCGCAGCGTCGCGAGCGCCAGCCCCGCGTAGAGCAGCGCGGCACCGCCTGCGCTCCAAGCGAGGCCGTAGGGCATGTTCCTCACCAGCGCGGCCTGCATGAAACCCGCGGCGAGCGGAGTGCCGAACACCAGCATGCCGTCGACCGCGCCTTTGAGCCGCGGCGGCTGGCGCTGCGCGAACAGGATCGGAATCACCAGGTAGATCGCGAAGAATGCGACCACGAACGGCTCCACCGTCGCGAAGTGCTCGGGGCGGTAACGGTCCGCGCCCCACGCGAGCCCCACGACGAAGGTGAAGATGAAGCCCGCGAGATTGAGGTCGCGCCACGCCTTGAACCAGCTCACGGCGAGAATGCAGCCGTTGAGCAACGCGTAATAGGAAAACAGCGTCACGTGGCCCCCCGCCTCGCCCCCCGCGAGCACCGGCGCGAGGAAGGCGCCGGAGAGCCCGAGCACCGCAAGCACCTTCGCGTCCTGGCGCAGCGCGACGACGGTGGTCGCAACTCCGAGTACCGCGAACAGCGCAAAACCCAGCGTGTGATCGATCAAGGCGTAATTGCGCAGCGCGAAGAACACGTCGAGATAGACCAGCCCCGCGCCGCCGCCCTCCAGGATCAGCCCGTAGAGCCGGCGCGCCGCCGTGAGCCGCCATCCGGCGACGGCCATCGCGCCACCCAGCGCGGCGACGCCGGCAAGCCGTACCGGCACCGGCAGCCATGCGTTGTCGTAGGCATACTTGAGCAGGAAACCGACGCCGAAGAACAACGTGACGACGCCGAGCTTGGCCACGAGGTTGCCGCCCAGCATGCGCTGCCACCACGCCGCCATCGTTTCCATGCCCGGCAGCCCGGTTGCAACTGCGTTTCCGCCCGCAGTCGTGACCGCCACAGCCGGCGCCTCCTCGCGCGTGGGCGCGATCGCAGCGGCGGGCGGCTCCTCTGCCGGGGGCGCCAAGCCGCCGGGCGTCGTTGATGCGCGCCCGCCCGACTCCGGTGCCGGTGCTGCCGCAGCAGGCGTGAGCGCGACGTGTTCACCGCCCACCGGTGCGCGGCCCGCTGCGGCCTCTTCGAGCCCCCTCACCCGCGCGTGCAGCTTTCGGATCGCATCCTCGATATCGCTCAGGCGTCGTGCATCCGGAACTTCACGCGCGGCCGCGAGCTGCCATCCGGCGACAGCGCCGAGCACGGCGCCGAGCAACGCTCCCCCAAAGCCGCCGAGCGTTACGCCGACAGCCGCGCCGATCAACAGGCCGAGAAACCACATGGTGAACCCCCTGTGCGGATTCCCGCGTCGCGCATTGCGTTCATCTCCAGTCGCCGCGCAGCGCGAGCACGGTTTCGTACAGCCGCTGCGGCGAGGCTTCATGCGGCGGCACGGGCGCCGTGACCGCCAGCATCACTTTCGAGAAGATGCGGCGCGGCAGGCGGTTCATTGCCCGCCCGCCCTCGCGGCTGAAAAAGCTGCCCCACAGGCCGCGCAGCGCCATCGGGATCACCGGCACCGGGGTACGATCGATGATGCGCCTGATCCCCGAACGGAACGGATACATCTCGCCGTTGTCGGTGATGCGGCCTTCGGGAAAAATGCACACCAGATCGCCCTGTTCGAGCGCGCGCGCGATCTCCTCGTACCCCTTTTCAAGCAGCGCCGCGTCCTCTTTCGCCGGTGCGATCGGGATGGCGCGGCTCACGCGAAAGATGAAACTCAGCAGGGGGATCCGGAAAATATTGTGATCCATCACGAAGCGGATCGGACGGCGGCACGCGGCGGCGATGATCAGCGCGTCGACGAAGCTCACGTGGTTGCATACCAGCACCGCGGAACCTTCCTCGGGGACGTGCTCCAGCCCTTCTTTCCCGAGGCGGTAGATCGAGTGGATCAGCAGCCACACCAGGAACCGCATCAGGAACTCCGGCACCAGCGTGAAGATGTAGTACGCCACCAGCGCATTCAGGGCGGCGAGCACGAGAAACAGGCCCGGAATGGACACGCCCGCCTTGAGCAGGGCGATCGCCATCGCGGCGGAGAGCACCATGAACGCCGCATTGAGAATGTTGTTGCCGGCGATCACCCGCGACTGGTGCGAGCGCTCGCAGCGCGACTGCACCAGCGCGTAGAGCGGCACGATGTAGAAACCGCCGAACACGCCGATCAGCGCGAGGTCCGCGAGCAGGCGCCAGCGGGCAGGCTCGGCGAGGAAGGCCGCCGCCCCCACGAGATCGCCCTGCGTCCCGCGCGGCGTGGCGAAATAGAGGTCGAACGCGAACAGCGTGAGCCCGATCGCGCCGAAGGGAACGAGTCCAAGCTCGACCTTGTGGCCCGAGAGCCGCTCACAGGCGAGCGATCCCGCGCCGATGCCCACCGAAAACAGCACCAGCATGAGCGTCACCACTTCCTCGTTACCGCCGAGGTATTCCTTGCTGTAGTTCGGCAACTGGGCGAGGAATGTCGCGCCGTAGAACCAGAACCAGGAGATGCCCAGCACCGACAGGAACACCGTGCGGTTGCCGCGGAG
>JACQGO010000289.1 GCA_016199485.1 Betaproteobacteria bacterium | reverse complement strand
TTGATGCGCGGGACATGCACACGCGCCTGCGCGGTCGCATCCCCGCAAGCGGGGCCCCTGCTCCACGCTGCGGCGCGCCGGGGCTTTGGGCCGCAACCCGAAGGGCTGTCACGAATTTTTGCCCAGGACTTTGTCGCTCGACTTGCCCATATTCGCGATATGGGCTGCGTCGGGCTTCGCGCCCTGAGCAAAAATCGTGACAGCGCACCGCGTGTTTCATTATGTTAGGGACTCTAAGGATGAAGACATCCGGTTTCACGATGGCGGAGCTGATCGTGGTGATCGCGATCGTGGGGGTGCTGGCGGCGGTCGCGGTGCCGCGTTTCGTCGGCAGGGATACTTTCGAATCGCGCGGGTTCTACGATAAGGCGGTCGCGGTGGTGCGCTACGCCCAGAAGACCGCGATCGCGTGGCGCCGCCCGATATTCGTGTGCGTCGCGGGAACAAGCATCAGCGCCGGCGCCGGCGCCGGGTGCGCTTCGCCCATCGCCGATCCCACGACCGGCGCGGCGCTCGTCGCCAACGCGCCGGGTGGGGTCACGCTCTCGCCCACCGGGAATTTCAGCTTCGACGGTCTGGGGCGGCCGAGCGCAGGCACGACGATCACCGTCACGAGCACCATACCCGATGACCCGACGCGGCTGATCGTCGTCGAGCAGGAAACGGGGTATGTGCACCCGTAAGTTCGGTTCCAGGTTCCAGGTTCCAGGTTCAGGGTTCCAAGTTCCAGGTTCCAGGTTCCAGGTTCCGGTTTTCACGCGTCCGCTTGATTCCGCCCTGCGGCGCGCGGGCGCTAATGCCCGGGTCCCGAACCTTGAACTTGGAACTTGGAACTTTGAACGGCGAAAGGCCGCCGGACTTTCGCTGGTCGAACTCATCGTGTTCATCGTGATCGTGAGCACCGCGATTGCCGGTGTGCTCGGTGCGATGAATGTCGCCACGCGCGGGAGCACCGAGCCGATGATCGAGAAGCAGGCGCTTGCGATCGCCGAAGCGCTGCTCGAAGAGGTGCAGCTGATGCCGTTCACCTACTGCGATCCGGATGACGCGAACGCCGCGACCGCGGTCAACGCGGGCGGGTGTGCGGCCGCGGTCGAAGCGATCGGCCCGGAAGGCGTGGACGTTCCCCCGACGGGACCCGCCGAAACCCGCACCGGAGCTGTGCGTCCGTTCGACAACGTGAACGACTACCACGGTTTCAGCATGGCGGGCGGCATCAGCGATCTCGCCGGGAACACGATCGCGGGGCTCGACCAGTACAGCGCGAGCGTGACCGTCGCCGGGCAGGCCATCGGCGCCGTCCCGGCGAGCGACGCGCAACTCGTCATCGTAACGGTCACCGGTCCCGCAAACACCACCGTGACGCTGCACGGCTACCGGGTGCGTTATGCGCCGAACGCTCTACCATAAAGAAGGTTTCGGGTTTCGGGTTTCGGGTTTCGGGTTCGAAACGCGAAAACCCGGGTGCGCCGTCTCTGCCTCACCCCCCAACTCGAAACTCGAAACTCGAAACTCGGAACGTGTCACGCCGGGCGCGAGGAGACTAGCGCCCGGCGTGACGCTGGTCGAGATGATCGTGGTGATCGCGATCACCGGCATCATCGCCGCCGCGGTCGCGATCTTCATCCGCCGCCCGGTGGAGGGCTACATCGACAGCGCGCTGCGCGCGGAGTTGACCGATCTCGCCGACACCGCGCTGCGCCGCATCACCCGCGATCTGCGCACCGCGCTGCCGAACAGCGTACGCATCGCGGCGAGCGGCGGCGTGACTTATCTCGAATTCCTGCAGACGAGCGGGGGAGGCCGCTACCGCGCCGACGTGGACAGCGGCGGGGGCGGCGACGTACTCGATTTCACGGCCGCCGACTCCTCGTTTGACGTGATCGGCGCGATGCCGGCGTTCGCCGGCGGCGAATCGGTGGTGATCTACAACCTCAACTCCGATCCGACGATTACGACGCTCAATGCCTACGCCGGTGATAATCGCGCGACGCACGCGAGCAATACCGCGACCACGATCAACCTCACCGCGGCGAAGCTGTTTCCGTTTTCTTCGCCCGGCAAGCGCTTTCACGTGGTTCAGTATCCTGTGACCTACGCCTGCAATCCGGGAGCGCGGGAGCTGCGGCGTTACTGGGGGTATGCCATCTCCACGCCGCAGCCCACGCCGCCGGCGACGCCCAACAATGTGCTGCTCGCGCAGCAGGTCAACGGCTGCGAGTTTTCCTATACGGTGAGCCCGACCAACCAGCGCACCGGAGTGGTCGGCCTGAGACTGGAGCTGACGCAGAGCGGGCAGACGGTGCGGCTCTTCCAGCAGGTGCATGTGAGCAATGTACCGTGAAGCGGTTCCATGTTGAAGGTTCCAAGTTCCAGGTTCCAAGTTCAAGGTTAAAGGCTGAAAGTTCGAGGTTCGAGGATAGTCACGACGGGTCGGCGCCATGACCGGGTTCAAGAATTTTGAGGATATCGAAAGCTGGCAGATCGCGCGGCGGCTCGCGAACGAGATTTATGTGATTTCCGGACGCGGAAAATTTTCCAAGGATTTTGTCTTGCGCGACCAGATGCGTCGCGCCTCAATTTCGGTGTTGTCAAATATCGCCGAAGGATTTGAGCGTGGCGGAAACGCGGAATTCATACAGTTCCTGTCGGTTGCGAAAGGATCGGTCGGGGAGATCAGAGCACAGACTTATGTCGCGCTCGATTGCCAATACATGGATCAGGCGCAGTTTGAACGAATTCACGCTATGGCGACAGAGCTTAGCAGGAAGCTGGCCGCGTTGATCGCATACCTGAGAAACTCAGGGATGAAAGGCGTGAGATACAAATGACGTTATTGCAGACTTTCGCGTCAAGGGCCCGGAATCGGAAACCCGGAACCCGGAACCTGGAACTTGGAACCTGGAACTTGGAACTTGGAACTTGGAACCGCGAAGCGGGATTCAGCATCGTCACCGCCGTTTTCCTCGTGGTGGTGCTGGCGCTCCTCGGCGCGTTCATCGTGTCCGTGACGGGGCTGCAGCAGAGCAGTCTCGCGCTCGACGTGCAGGGCGTGCGCGCGTACCAGGCGGCGCGCGCCGGGCTCGAATGGGGCGCCTACCAGGTGCTCGACCCTAACAATACGCTCGGCGCGGCGCTGCCCACCTGTCCCGCTTCGCCGACCAACCTCAGCGGCCTCGCGGAGTCGCTGTCGCCGTTCACCGTGACCGTTACGTGCAGCGCGACCACTACCACCGAAAGCAACAGGAACATCGGCGCCTATCTGGTGATCGCCACCGCATGCAACCAGCCGAGCGCCGGCGCCTGCCCGAATCCGGCGCCCTCATCGGGCTACGTCGAGCGGCAGTTGCAGGCGGTGTTGAGCAAATGCAAGGACCCGACGGCCGCGGGGCCTAGGTTTGCTTGCGGCTGAGGCTGCCGATGCGAAACGCGATGGCACTGGCGCTCTCCTTCGTGACGAGGGTTGTCGTCGTCCTTGCGTTCGTGGCAAGCGCGCCGCAGTTTGCCGCGGCGCAGATCGCTTTTCGTTCCGCGTCTTCCGCCTCGGTGAGCGGCGTATCGACCATCGCATACGGCGGCCAGGGTAGCTTCGTCAACCGCGGCAACTGCGGATCGATCACGCCTACGCTGCCGGGGGGTACCGCGGCCGGCGACTTGTTGATCACGCTGGTCGTGGCGGGCTCCTCGCCCACGCTTTCCATGCCGGGCTGGAATCAGCTGTTCCTGGAGAACCCGGTGGGGAATCTCACCTCGGCGATCTACTGGCGCATCGCCACCGGCGGCGATCCGAGGACCATCACCCAGTCGGGGAGCTGCAACGTGCTGGCGGCTCGTATTTCCAGATTCACCGGCGTGGACACCGCGCAGCCTTTCGTGACCGCGCCGCTTGCCGCGGGCAACTGGTCGTATCAGAACGCAAACACCGTCACCACCGGCACCGAGACCACCACCTTCCCCGGCGCGATGCTGGTGGCCACTGCGCACAGTACCGATGATGACACTTTCGACCCGCTTGCGGGCTACACGCAGGCCTACACGTCAGCCACGACGACCGGTAACGACGCGGCGATCAGCCTTTACTACGCGCTTCAGGCGGCGCCGGGCACCTTCGGCCCCTACACGGTCACCAAGAACAGAGGCGCGGACCCGAACCACGGCACGCTGTTTGCGTTGCGCCCGACCGGCCTCGCTCTCACGGTCAGCGTGCCGGCCGCGACTGCGCTCGACGACGTGATAATCGCGAGCATTACCATGCGGCCCTGCAGCAGCGCGAGCGGCGGCGCCTGCACCACCACGATCACGCCGCCCGCCGGCTGGACGCTGGTGAACTCGATTGATCAGACCACCGGCGGCGGCACCGGCGGCTTCGGCAACCGCCTGTTCGTGTATTCGCGGGTTGCGAGTGCTGCCGAGCCTGCAAGCTACACCTGGAGCTTCGCCGGCACGCCAGTGCACGCCGGCGCCGGGGGCGGCATTGCGAGCTTCACCGGCGTCGACACCGCCAGCCCCATCGTGGCGCAGGCCGGGCAGGCGACGCCCAACGCCTTCACCCACACCGCACCGAGCATCGACACCGGCGCCGTTGCCAACACGATGCTGGTCGGCACGCACACCGCGAACTCCTCTGCCACCTGGACTGCCCCCGGCGGCATGACCGAGATGGTGGACGTCGCCTCGCTCGCTGTGCCTGACAATCTGGGGGTGTCGCTCGAAATGAACTACGAGGCGAACGCTGCGGCGGGTGCGACCGGCACGCGCACCGCGACCCACTCCAATCCGCCGGCGAGCGACACCGGCGCGACTCACATGCTCGCCTTGCGCCCGCGGCCCCCGACCACGCCCGGCGGTTTCAACGCGTACGAGACGAGCACCGCCCCCGGGGCGATCACCGGGGTGATCAAGACCAAGGTCGCGGGCACCGCATTCAACCTCGACGTCATCGCGCTCAACCCCGCGAAGACCGCGATCCTCACGACGTTTACCGGGACGGTGCGCGTAGAAGTCGTCGATGCTTCGAGCGGCGGGGTGCCGGACGCCAACGGCTGCGTGGACCCGGGCTGGCCGGTGGTCTACACCGTGAGCCCGAATCCGACGTTTGTCGCGGGCGACAACGGGCGCAAGACGGTCGCCTTCACGGTGCCGAACTCGTATTCGAACGCGCGGGTGCGCATTGTATACCCCGATACCGCAACCTACCCGGCCGCCACGGCGAAGGGCTGTTCCACCGACAACTTCGCGATCCGGCCGTCGAGCTTTGCGAACTTCCGGGCGCGGCACACCGACTGGCAGAGTGCGGGCGACGTGACCGACATCAGCAACGTGGCGTTTACCGCCGGGGGCGAGCTGCACAAGGCGGGGCGGCCCTTCAGCGTGCGCGCCGACGCGGTGAACGGAGCCTCCGCGATCACCACCAATTACACCGGCGCGCCCACCGCGACGGTGACCGCCTGCGCGGGAGCCGCATGCACCGCGAGTTTCGGCACGCTCTCGCTCACCACCACGTTTGCGGCGGGACAGCTCGCATCCGACGTTGCGACCTATGGCGAAGTGGGCTCGTTCCGCCTGCAGTTGATCGACGATGCGTTCGCCGCGGTCGACAACGCGGACGGCTCGACGCTTGCCGAGCGCCGGATTCAGTCGGGGCAGATTGATGTGGGACGCTTTGTGCCCGATCACTTTGCGGTGTCGCTGAACACGCCGCAGTTTGGCACGCTGTGCGGGAGCGGCAGCTTCAGCTACATTGGACAGTCGTTCAGTTACGGCACTGCGCCGGTGATCACGCTCACCGCGCAGGATTTCGCCAACAACACGACCGCGCTCTACACCGGAAGCTGGTGGCGCGTCACCAACGCAAGCCTCACCGGCAAGGCCTACGCCGCGGGGAGCGGCACGCTGGACACGAGCGGCGCGCCGGGAACCGATCCGGTGATCGCGGACACCGGATCGGGCACCGGCACGCTCACCTTCAGCTCCGGCACGGGATTCTTCTTCACGCGCACGACGCCGGTTGCGCCGTTCGATGCCGAGATCCGTCTCACGATCAACGTCATCGATGCGGACGCTGTCGCCTACTCCGCGAACCCCGCGCAGTTCGGAGACATCACGGCGGGCAACGGGATTGCTTTCAACAGCGGCAAGCAGATGCGCTTCGGCCGGCTGCGGCTGGGGAACGCCAACGGCTCGCAGTTGCTTCCGCTCACGATCCCGATCGAGACCCAGTATTGGAACGGCACCGCGTTCATCACCAACACTGCGGACGGTTGTACCGCGCTCGCCGGCACCAACGTCGAGATGAGCAATTTCCAGGGCAGCCTCGGCCCGATCGGCGCCTGCAAGACGCGGGTCTCCGATCCGATCACGTTTGCGTCCGGCCGCGGCAATCTGCAGTTGAGCAAACCGGCGGGCGGGGCCACGGGCAGCGTGGATCTCACGGTGCATCTGGAGCAGACGGTAAGCGGCAGCCCGCAGACCTGCATCGGTGGGGCGCCGGTGGCGGTGACGGGCGCGAACCGGCCCTACCTGCAGGGCAACTGGACCGGTGGCGCGTATGACCAGAATCCCACCGCAAGGGCGACATTCGGGGTTTATCGGGGCTCAGAGGAAATCATTTACATGAGGGAAAATTTTTAGTAAATACAGTAAGTTATCATAGATTATCTGCGGGTTCTCTCAAAAAATCCGCGCCAAGAGCTTGACATTATTGTGTTTTATGTTACTTTTCATCAACTTGGGTTAGTGCGCCTTGGCGATGGGGTTTTTCTC
>JACQGO010000288.1 GCA_016199485.1 Betaproteobacteria bacterium | reverse complement strand
GGTTCCACATGGAAGGGCCATCGCTCATCGGACAAAAGGTACGCCGGGGATAACAGGCTGATCGCATCCAAGAGTTCATATCGACGATGCGGTTTGGCACCTCAACATTAGGGGTGAATTCATGGAAACATGAAATTTAGTATCGGCTTATAACGGTGGACTCCTTGCCAATAATATGGCATGGACAATACCGTGGGAAGTCTAACTCGGGAGCAAAAATCCATTATAACTGGTTGTCTGCTAGGTGATGGTGCAATGAGGTGTAAAATTAATGCACTTTTGGAGATCAATCATAGCATAAAGCAAAAAGCTTATGTCGATTGGAAATATTCAAAATTAAAAAACCTTGTAGGCACACCGCCAAAAGCAAGAAAAGGAAATGGAGAAAGGATTGCGTATAGGTTTACAACACTCAGTTTACCTGAGCTGACGGCAATATACCGGCGGTTTTTTGTGAACGGTTGTAAAACAATACCACATAGTTTTTTTCTCGATCCATTAAGTCTTGCAGTTTGGTTTATGGATGATGGATGTAAGAGTTATCGGACGGTCTATTTTAATACTCAAAAATTTGATATGGAAGCGCAACAAGGGCTTATAGCCATTCTCAAAGAACGGTTTGGGTTGTTGTTATCCTTAAATAAGGATAAACAATATTATAGATTAAGAATGTTGGTTGAAAGTGTGGATCGGTTTAAAAGTTTAGTTAAACCTTATATAATTCCACAACTCTTATATAAACTCCCGTAATGACCCCGTAACGACTGATTCTATCCTTAAAACTGGATAGATGAGATAGTGGTGTAGAACCGCTATCACACGCCGACCCCTCATCCGGCGTTAGCCGGATAGGGTGAAGATATAGTCTGCGCCATTGGTAACAATGGAGAACGTGCGATGTCGGCTCATCACATCCTGGGGCTGTAGCAGGTCCCAAGGGTATGGCTGTTCGCCATTTAAAGTGGTACGCGAGCTGGGTTTAAAACGTCGTGAGACAGTTTGGTCCCTATCTACCGTGGGCGTTGGAAATTTGAGAGGATCTGTTCCTAGTACGAGAGGACCGGAACGGACGAACCTCTGGTGTGCCAGTTGTTCCGCCAGGAGCAACGCTGGGTAGCTATGTTCGGAAGAGATAACCGCTGAAAGCATCTAAGCGGGAAACTCGCCTCAAGATGAGACTTCCCGGAGGGTCAACCTCCCTAAAGGGTCGTCGGAGACTACGACGTTGATAGGCCGGATGTGGAAGCGCGGTAACGCGTTGAGCTAACCGGTACTAATTGCCCGTGCGGCTTGATCCTATAACTTTGAGCTATGAGCTTCCAGCTATCAGCTGTGAGCCAAGGCTCAGGGGGAATTCGGTTTTGCCAGATACAATCATTCAATTTACTTCTTCCGAACATTGCTTTTGGCTGAAAGCTGATCGCTGACAGCTGGGAGCTCAGAGTTACGTCTGACGACCATGGCGAGGTGGAACCACCCCTTCCCATCCCGAACAGGGCCGTGAAACGCCTCAGCGCCGATGATAGTGCGGATTCCCCGCGCGAAAGTAGGACATCGTCAGGCACCATAAAAACAAACCCCCGGGGGCAGTACCCTCGGGGGTTTTGTTTTTATTAATGCCCTGATACCCTACTTGAGCGTAGCGACAACACGCCGCGATCGAGACCTTATTAGCATCTCGGCCCGATTTGTCACTGTCGTTGGCTGACGTGATTACCTGTGCCGCGGCTTGTTGCGGCGTAGGCTAGCTTTTTCTTGCACGTGGCAAGAAAAAGTTAAGCTGTGTCAGCAGCGGCCGGAGCCAAAGTAGGACATCGTCAGGCACCAAAAGCAAAGCCCCGGCCAGTCGGTCGGGGCTTTTTGCGGTTTCCGATCGCTGAGCGTCAACGATCTTCGCGGGTGTGAAAGACCCGCAGCACGAACACGTCGCGCTCGGCCACCTCGTACCGGATCTCGTAGTCACCGACGAGGATGCGGCGGACCTCCCGATCGCCGAATTCCCGCAACCGCACGCCGAGCCGGGGGCGCTCCGGAATCCGCTTCACGCCCGCGACCAGCCGCCGTGCGACGCGGGCCGCCGCCGCGGGATTGACCGGCTCGAGGAATTCGTACAGCCGCAGCAAGTCCGCGCGCGCGCTCCTCGTCCAGTGCAACGCCACGGTCAGCGACGGCGCTTGCGCTTCGGCTTGCCAAGGGCGCGCGCCCAGGCTTCGATCTCGGCGTGATCGTGCGTGCGCCTCGCCGCCACGTCCGCGAGCGCCTCGAGGGTCATGCGGCGCCGCTCCTCCTCGAGGGCGATATAGGAGGAGATGGCCTCCTTCACGATCCATGCCTTGGGGCGATCGAGGCGTTCGGCGAGACCGTCGAGCTTCTCGGCGAGGTCCGCCGGCAGGTGGCTGGTGACGACGCGCGTTTCCATTTGTCAGTCAACCTTAATCAGATTGATTAAGAAATTCTACCTGACGCGCCCCGGAGGCGCAAGCACCCGCCGGCGGGGATGTAGAGAGACAGCATGGTCTTTGGTTGACGCGATCTCAGGTCGGTTTTTTTCGTTTCTGTGGATGTGCCTGAAGAGATGTCCTAAAGCGCCGCCTCATATTACCACCCCGGCGTCAAAAGGGTAGTCGCCGAACGCGCGCTTTGAAACGTTGCCCGGCGTGTCCTAAACGCGCGGCACCGCATCCCAGTCGGGCCTTCTCCCATAGGTGAATTTCCGCGGACGAAGCCGGTTCCAGACGTCGTCACACACGGCAATTTCCTCGGCCGTCAAGTTTACTCCGATACCCTTCAGGTTCTCATCCACATGCTCAAGGGAAGATACCCCGCAGATGATAGAAGTGATGGACGGATTGTTAAGAATCCAGGCCAGCGCAAACTGAGTCAAATTCCGACCGTGCTCTTCAGCGACGATTCTGAGCCGGGCTATAGCTTCGAAATTGGCCGTCGACCAGTATCTCTCGCGATAGACCTCACCTTTCGGCCTGTTGTTGGACATAAGAGAGGTCATGGTGAACCGGGTGCCCGCGGGAGGCGGGTTGTCGGGATCATACTTGCCGGTGAGCATGCCGGCCGCCAGGGGATTATAAACGCAGACCCCGACGTTTTCGCTGGAGCAGAGCGGCAGCAGTTCATCTTCGATGTCACGATAGAGCAGGTTGTACGGTGATTCGACGCATTCGAACCGCGCCAGATTCCGCACGTCGCTGACCCACAGCGATTTGCAGAGCTGCCAGGAAAAGAAGTTGGAGCACGCGATGTAGCGAACCTTACCCTGATGAACCAGATCATCAAGAGCGCGTAATGTTTCCTCTATCGGCGTGCCATAATCCGGGACGTGCGCATAGTAAAGATCAATGTAATCGGTTTGGAGTCGATGCAGACTGCCCTCGATGGCCTGCATGATATGCCCGCGCGAAAGGCCCCTGTCGTTCACTCCCGGGCCCGTTACAAAAGCCACTTTTGTGGCCAGTACCACGTCCTGTCGCGTTCCTTTTAGAGCTTTGCCGACTATTTTTTCGGATATACCCTTTATGTACCCGTCGGAGGTGTCCAGGAAATTGACTCCGGAAGCCAACGCGCGTCCGATGATGCTGATCGAGTCGGCCTCTCCCACTTGATTGCCGAAATTGAAGGTGCCCAGGCAAAACTCGGATACTTTCAGCCCGGTTCTACCCAGGTTTCGGTACCGCATACGCTGTTTCCTACTGGCCGACGCGGATGCCGGCCTCCTTGATCACCTTGCCCCATAACCGCAGGTCGGATTTTATTCTTGCCGCAGCCTGTTCCGTGGAAGTGCCACGAACCTCTATTCCAGCCTTCAACATCCGCTCTCTGGCATCCGCGGTGTCAAGGAACCGCGCGATCTCCTTGTTCAGCCGATCGATGATCGCTGGCGGAGTCCCGGCCGGCACGAACATGCCGAAGATGGTTTCCGCTTCATAACCGGGCAGGCCGGAAACGGCCGCCGTGGGCAAACCGGGAGCCAGCACGGACGGCTGGGCGGAAGCTACTGCCAGGGCCTTCAGCTTGCCCGACTTCAGGTGCGGCAACGCTGCACCCGCAACGGGAAATGAAACCTGCACTTCGCGACCCATCAGCGCGGCGAGCGTCGCGCCCGCGCTCTTGTAGGTTACACGCACCATGCTCACGCCGGCCATGGCGTTGAATAATTCCCCGGCGAGATGCGATAAATTACCCGGGGCCGCCGCCGCATAGTTGAACTCTCCCGGCCTGGCTTTGACCAGAGCGATCAGCTCCTTGATGGACGTCGCCGGCAATGAAGGATGCACGACGATTACCTGGGGCGTCTTCCCCGCCAATGTGACCGGCGAGAGATCTCTCGCCGGATTGTAGGACACGTCTTGCATCAGCGGCAGGAGCCAGATCACGTTACCCTGGAGCAGCACCGTATAACCATCGGGCGGCGCTTTGGCCACGGTCTCTATTCCGATGAGCCCGCCCCGGTTCTCCACCACTACCGGTTGACCCAAAGGACCTGAAATCGCTTGTGCGATCAAGCGCACCAGTAAATCAGCGCCACTTCCGACCCCGGAGGTGATGATGCGAACGGGCTTGGTCGGATAATCCAAGCCGGACACCAGTCCTGTGCCGAAGGCCATTGTGCCAGCCGCAACGATGCAAGCAATAAAACGCGACATCAACATGGAGCCTCCTGTAATCACTGCCGGCCGGTGGGAATCTGCTTCGCGCCTTGGGGCTGGGGATGATTTACATCTAGCGGAAAACGCGGCTTCTTCGTCGCCGTGGCCCGGTCTCCCCGCCCGCATTACATTACCGACCCGCTCGCACAGGTCAATGAATATTTTCTGCTGGTTGCATCTGTTTTTCTTCTCGCCTCAGGCGGCGCCTTTCGCCTTTAGCGGGCTGTGGCAAGAGGATGCCGTCACCGGGACGGCTGCCACGCTTTGCGCTCCTGGACCAGCCTCACGCCGTTCTCTTCCAGGCGGTGGGGAATGAACCGGGCTCCGGGCGCGGCGCCCGCGGCACCGGGCTCAGGCCCTGGCTATTGGATATCCCCTCCTGTTTTTGGTAGAATCGCACTTCTTGATAAAAGGATGGGCTTTCGGCCCATTTTTTGTTTGTGGTGCCGGCTCTTTGTGGTGCTAACTCTTTGAAGGATTTGTGGCAATTGCTTGAAGGCACGCTCGCCGGCATGGGTTTCGAGTTGGTCGACTTGGAACGCGCGGGGCGGGGCGGTCTCGTACGGGTGTTTATCGATAAACCCGGAGGCGTGGATGTGGAAGATTGCGCGGCGGTGTCCAACCACCTCTCGAGGGTGTTTGCGGTCGAGCGCGTCGACTACGGCCGGCTCGAAGTCTCATCGCCGGGCCTCGACCGGCTCCTGCGCAAGGAGCACGATTTCAACCGCTTTGCCGGGCAGAAGGCGCGGGTAAAAGTGCGGATTCCAGTCGACGGGCAGCGGAATTTTGTCGGCGTGTTGCGCACCGCGGGTGCGGGCAAGCTGCAGTTGGAAGTGGACGGCAGGCTCCTCGCCTTGGAGCTGGGCAATCTGGAAAAGGCGCGCCTGGTTCCCGATGTATGGCGTGTGCAGGAGGATAGATGAGTCGCGAATTGCTGTTACTCGTGGACGCCCTGGCGCGCGAGAAGAACGTCGACAAGGCGATCGTGTTCGGCGCTCTCGAGCTGGCGCTCGCTTCGGCAACCAAGAAACGGTTCCGCGACGACGTCGAGGTGCGCGTCATGATCGATCCCGCCACCGGCGACTACAAGTCATTCCGCCGCTGGCAGGTGGTGCCGGACGAGGTGGTGGAATCGCCCGCGCACCAGATTCCGCTCTCCGAAGCGCAGAAGCGCGATTCCGGCATCAAGATCGACGATTACGTCGAAGAGCCGCTCGCACCGGTGGAGTTCGGCCGCATCGGCGCGCAGACCGCGAAGCAGGTGATCGTGCAGAAGATCCGCGACGCCGAGCGCGAGCAGATTCTGAACGATTTCCTGATGCGCAAGGAGCACCTGGTGACGGGCGTCATCAAGCGCATGGAACGGGGCAACGCCATCATCGAGTCGGGCCGCGTCGAGGCCCTGTTGCCGCGCGACCAGATGATACCCAAGGAAAATCTGCGCATCGGTGACCGTGCGCGGGCCTACCTGTGGAAGATCGACCGCGTGAGCCGCGGGCCTCAGCTTATCCTGTCGCGGATCACGCCGGAGTTTCTGATCAAGCTCTTCGAGATCGAAGTGCCGGAACTTGAGGACGGGCTGCTCGAGATCAAGGCGGCGGCGCGCGATCCCGGTTCGCGCGCCAAGATCGCGGTCAAGTCGAACGACCAGCGCATCGACCCGATCGGCACTTGCGTGGGCATGCGCGGCTCACGGGTGCAGGCGGTCACCTCCGAGCTCGCCGGCGAGCGCATCGACATCGTGCTGTGGTCGCCTGATCCGGCGCAGTTCGTGATCAACGCGCTCGCGCCGGCCGAAGTGAACAAGATCACGGTCGACGAGGAGAAGCACTCGATGGACATCGTCGTCGACGAAGAGCAGCTCGCGCAGTCGATCGGCCGCAGCGGACAGAACGTGCGGCTGGCGAGCGAGCTCGCCGGGTGGGACCTCAACATCATGACGATCGAGGAATCCAACAAGAAGAGCGAAGAGGAATCGACGCGGGTGCGGCAGCTCTTCATGGAGAAACTCGATGTCGACGAAGAGGTTGCGGACATCCTGGTGCAGGAGGGCTTCAACACGCTCGAGGAGGTTGCCTACGTGCCGGTCAACGAGATGCTCGAGATCGAGGCGTTGGACGAGGACACGGTCAATGAGCTGAGAGCGCGCGCGCGCAACACGCTGCTTACCCAGGCGATCGCAAGCGAAGAGAAGGTCGAGCACGACATCGAGGACCTGATGAAGGTCGAAGGCATGGATCACCAGACCGCGCGGCTGCTCGCCTCAAAGGGCATCATCACGCAGGATGACCTGGCCGACCTCGCCGCGGACGACCTGATCGATATGACGGAGATCGACGCGGAGAAGGCGAAGCAGCTTATCATGGCGGCACGTGCCCCGTGGTTCGCGTGACGTAGAGGAACGCGATGGCGCAGATGAACGTTTCGCAGTTTGCCAAGGAGCTGGGGCTGCCCACGGCGCTGCTGCTCGAGCAGCTGCAGGCGGCGGGCCTCAAGAAGAAGCTCGCGGAGGACACGCCGCTCACCGAAAAGGACAAGGGCCAGCTCCTCGAGTATCTGCGCGAGGTGCACGGTGCCAAGGAGGCCAAGCAGAAGATCACGCTGACGCGGCGCCAGACGACCGAGATCAAGAAGGCGGACAGCACCGGCAAGGCGCGCACGATCCATGTCGAGGTCCGCAAGAAGCGCGTGCTGGTGAAGCGCGATGCGGCGGAGACCGCTCCGGAGGCGGCGGAGGCGGCGAAAAAACCGGTGGTCGACGCAGAGCAGATCGCGCTGCGCGAGGCCGAGGCGCGGCAGCAGGCGGAACTTGCCGCACGCCAGGCCGAGGAAGCGCAGAAGAAGCAGGAGCGCCAGAAGCGCAAGCAGGCGCAGGAAGCCGAGGCACAGGAGGCCTCCGCAGCGGTCGAGGCGAAGCCCGCCGCGGCGAAGCCGGCGGTCGAGGAGACAAAACCCGCCGCCGCCGCAACCGAGGGTACGCTGCACAAGCCCGTCGTCAAACCCGAAGAGAAAGCCGAGAAGGCGGTAAAAAAGGCGGCGAAGAAGCAGCCCAAGGAAGTCGTATGGCAGGACGAGGCAGTCAAGAAGCGCAGCATCAAGATGCGCGGCGACGTGAGTGGCGGCCTGGGCTGGCGCGAGCGCAAGGAACGGCACGCCAGACACAAGGAAGAGGAGTCCGTGCAGCAGGCGTTCGCCGCGCCCACGGAGCCTATCGTGCGCGAGATCCTGGTGGCCGAGACCATCACCGTCGGGGCGCTCGCGCAGAAGATGTCGGTCAAGGCCGCCGAGGTCATCAAGACGCTGATGAAGCTCGGCACCATGGCGACCATCAACCAGGTGCTCGATCAGGACACCGCGATGATCGTGGTCGAGGAAATGGGACACATCGCGAAGCGCGCGAAACTCGACGATCCGGATGCTTTCCTCGCCGAGGCGCAGCAGATGCCGACCGAGGTCAGATTCGAGCCGCGGGCGCCGGTGGTGACGGTGATGGGGCACGTGGATCACGGCAAGACCTCGCTGCTTGACCATATCCGCCGCACGCGCGTGGCGAGCGCGGAGGCCGGTGGCATCACGCAGCACATCGGGGCGTATCACGTGGAGACCCCGAAGGGGATGGTCACCTTCCTGGACACGCCTGGTCACGAGGCATTCACCGCGATGCGGGCGCGCGGCGCGAAGGTCACTGACACCGTGATCCTGGTCGTGGCTGCGGACGACGGCGTGATGCCGCAGACCATCGAAGCGATCAACCACGCGAAGGCGGCGAGAGTGCCGATCGTGGTCGCGCTCAACAAGATCGACAAGCCGGAAGCGAATCCCGAACGCGTCAGGCAGGACCTCGCCGCGCGCGAGGTCGTGCCCGAGGAGTGGGGCGGCGACACCATGTTCGTCGAGGTCTCGGCCAAGACCGGCAAGGGCGTCGATCAGCTCTTGGACAGCGTATTGCTGCAGGCCGAAGTGCTCGAGCTCAAGGCGCCGAAGGAAGCGCCCGCGAAAGGCATCGTGATCGAGTCGCGTCTCGACCGCGGACGCGGACCGGTGGCCACCGTTCTGGTGCAGTCGGGCACGCTCAAGCGGGGCGATGTCGTACTCGCCGGCGCGGTGTTCGGGCGCGTGCGGGCGATGCTCGACGAGAGCGGACAGCAGGTCGAGTCCGCGGGGCCCTCGATTCCGGTCGAGATCCAGGGGTTATCCGACGTGCCAGCGGCCGGCTCCGAGGTGCTGGTGCTCGGTGATGAGCGCAAGGCCCGCGAGATCGCGCTGTTCCGTCAGGGCAGGTTCCGCGACGTCAAACTCGCCAAGCAGCAGGCCGCGAAGCTCGAGAACATGTTCGAGCAACTCGGCGAAGGCGGGACCAAGACGCTGTCACTGATCATCAAGGCCGACGTGCAGGGCTCGCACGAAGCGCTGTCACATGCGCTGGAAAAACTCTCGACGAGCGAAGTGAAGGTCAACATCGTGCACGCCGCGGTCGGCGGCATCACCGAATCCGACGTCAACCTCGCGCTCGCGTCGAATGCGGTGATTATCGGCTTCAACACGCGCGCCGACGCGGCGGCGCGCAAGCTCGCCGAGCACAACGGCGTGCAGATCCGCTACCACAACGTGATCTACGACGCGGTCGACGAGGTAAAGGCGGCGCTTTCCGGCATGCTTGCTCCTGAGCAGAAGGAAAATGTCCTGGGGCTCGTGGAGGTGCGCGAGGTGTTCAGGATCTCCAAGGTCGGCACCGTCGCCGGGTGTGCAGTCAAGGAGGGGCTGGTGCGGCGCAACGTCCTGGTGCGCGTGCTGCGAGACAGCGTCGTGATCTACAGCGGCGAGATCGACTCGCTCAAGCGCTTCAAGGACGACGTCCGGGAAGTGAGAGCGGGCTTCGAGTGCGGGCTGTCGATCAAGAACTTCAACGACGTCAAGGTCGGCGACCAGCTCGAGGTCTACGAGGTGGTCGAAGTTGCGCGCACGCTGTAGCGCCCGTTCCAGGTTCCATGTTCCAGGTTCCAGGTTCCGAGTCAACTGGTTGCCGTCGGCAACTTGGAACATTGAACCTTGAATTTGGAACATCATCATGCCGAAGGATTACCCCCGCAGCCGTCGCATCGCCGAGCAGATCCAGCGCGAGCTCTCCGACGTCATACGCCTCGAGCTCAAGGATCCGCGCGTGGGCATGATCACGCTCACCGACGTCGAAGTGTCGCCTGATCACGCCCATGCCAGGGTCTTCTTCACGCTGCTCGGCGACCGCGAGCAGCAATCGGAGACGACGGCCGCCCTGCAACACGCCGCCGGATTCCTGCGCAGCCAGCTCGCGCATCGCCTGAAACTGCGCACCGTGCCCCAGCTGCAGTTCAAGTACGACGCCTCGGTGGAGCGCGGCGTGCGCCTGTCGCAACTGATCGACGCGGCGGTTGCGGGGAATTCCGCAAAGAAGCCTTAGAGTCCCTAACATAATGAGACACGCGGTGCGCTGCCACGATTTTTGCCCAGGACGCGAAGCCCGACGCAGCCCATATCGCGAATATGGGCAAGTCGGGCGACAAAGTCATGGGCAAAAACTCGTGCCAGCCCCAGCCCTCACCCCCGACCCCTCTCCCGGAAGCGGGAGAGGGGAGGCTCGAGTTTCCCTTCTCCCTTCGGGAGGGTCAGGGATGAGGGATTGGGTTGCGGCCAAAACCGTCCGCGCGCCGCAGCGTGGAGCAGGGATCGGCGTAACGTGGAGCAGGGACCCGCTTGCGGGATGCGACCGTGGAGCCGATCGAGGGCGCGTCGTGCACCAGCCGATCCTTCGCGCGTCTCCGGGGTCAGATCCTCAGAGGGGCCCCGCTTCCGCCCTACGACGCGCCCCGCTTGCGGGGATGCGACCGCGCAGGCGCGTGTGCATTTCCCGCGCATTAATGACGCGCCGCGCGAATGCTCACAGGCCGTGGTAGTCGACGTCGACCCAGCCGCGCGTCGCGGCCGAGCGCTCGGCAGCGTCCCAGATGCAGTGTATCTTCAGTTTATCGCGGAAACTCGGCGCGCATTCGCGCCCCTCCCGGATCGCCCGCGCGAACGCGACCCAGGTCTGGGCCACGAGGAAAGTCGCCCGGCTGCGTTCGATGTCCTTCACCCATACGTGGTCGTCAGGCACTGCCAGCTCGCGAAACTGTTTCTGCAGCCGCTCGGGCGCGGTAGGGTTTTCCAGCAGCCGCTCGATCTCGGCGCGCGCGCCGTAGAGCTGCGATGCGCCGCGCGTCGGATCTCCGCCGCTCGTCTGCTTGTCCCAAGCCTGCGGCGAATCCCCGGACACAAGCGTCAGCATGCCCTCGGTGCCGTAGAGCTCGAAGCGGTTGCCGGTCCCGAACCACGCGGTGAACGAAGTCTGCATCGTGCCCATGATCCCGCCGTCCATCCGCAGCAGATAGTTCATGTTGTCGACCTGGTCGCTGCGGATCAGCCCGCCGCCGATTGCGCGCCGTTCGGGAACCTTGACCGCCATGTCGGCGCAGATTGCGGTAACGTCGCTGCCGAGCACCGCCATCACGCGCTCCAGGCTGTGGCCGCTGCGGTAGCCGGGATGGCCGCCCGCGCGCGCATCGAACAGCCATCCCCGATGCGGCGGCCGCGGCGCGATGTAGTTCGCCACGAAATAGCTGTGCCCGAAGGCGAGCGGCCGCCCGATGTAGCCTTCGTGCACGAGCCGCGCCATGTAGAGCGCTGCAGGCTCGTAGTGGCTCTGGTGCCCGATCACCGTGCGCACGCCCCGCTGCCGCGCGAGCTCGTGCATCTCGCGCGCCTGCGCCGTGCTCACGCCAAGCGGCTGCTCGCAGTAGACATGCTTTCCGGCGCGCAGCGCCGCCATCACGACCTGGTAGTGGAACTGCGGCCGCACGCACACGCACACCGCGTCGAGATCCGGCAGCGCATCGAGCATCGCTTCCACGCCGTCGAAGGCGTGTGGTACATCCAAGCGCTGCGCCGTCTCGCGGGCGGTCGCCATGCGCGTCGTGCATACCGCCGACAGCTCGAATAACTCGGGCAGCGCCTTGAGCGCAGGCAGGTGCGCGCGCACCGCCCATCCCTCGCGCCCGTCCGGGCTGTGCGTCATGCCGGCCCCGACCACCCCCACTTTCAACCGCTTGCGCCCATCCACCGGCACGCTCCGCCCCGGCAGGATCATGGGATCTCGATGTCCATCAGCGGCGCATACTGCTGCCCGCCATGGCCGTCGGCATCGCGCAAGTCGCCCTGGAACACCGGGCGCGGAATCGAGGCCTTGACCGCGAGCGCGTTGTCGCAGAAGAAGAACTGGACCTCCTCCGCCGGCAGCCCGTAGTGCGCGGCGACGACTTCGCGGGTGAGCGCACCCGACTGTTTCACCCGCAGGTACTTCTCCTCGGTCTCGAACATGATGTCGAAGGTCAACTGGAACGGGCCCGCGTTCTTGCTGCGGATCAGGCGCGCGAGCTCGGCGAGCCTGGTCATGGCGCAGCCTCGTTCACCCGCGCCGCGGCGACGTCGAACATCCGCATCGGGAACATCTCGTAGGGATCATCGGGCTCGACGACGTGGTTGACGTTGAACCGGTAGACCGCGCCGCGGTCGAGGTGCGCCGGGTTGTACGGGCAGGCAAGCGCGGTGATGAGCCCGCTCCACTCCGGTATGGGGAGATGCAGGCCCTGGTGGCGGATGATGCCGGCGATCGCGCTCGCGATCTCCTGCGCGGGCGCCGTCGCCTCGATGATGAGGCACAGCTCATGCGCGCGGCTTTCCTTCACGGGTTCGAGCGGCCCCATGGTGCCGTTCTTGCCATAGACGCGGATGTTGATGAAGTAGTCTGCGCGGCCAAGCGTTTCGCCGTAGACCTGCTTCACCCGCGCGTGGATGCGCTCCTCGAGCTGCGCCGTCCATTCGTCGATTCTGCGGATGATGTAGGGATCGCGCACCGACCCGATCACCACGCTCTGATAGCCGACTTTCTCCGCGCCTTCGAGCTTCACCGTGTACTTCTCTGCGGGGATGAAGCGGCTGCCGGACACGCGCACGCGCCGTTCGTTGACCGCTTCGTAGCGGCTCGCCGTAAGGTCTATCGTGCCCGAGCACTCCTTGATCAGGAACGGGTCGGCGTTCTCGTAGAGGCTGTGCGAAGCGATGCTCTGCGGGGTGCAGCGCAGCGCGGGGTCCGGCGCCTCGACCAGGAAATGATCGCCGCGGATCCACGCCATCATGCAATCCGGCGTCCTGCGGTTCACCACCGCTGCCGCGCCGCATTCAAGGATCTTCGCCGCGTGCCACGCGATGCCCTCGGGGAACCCGTCTCGTACCGGCAGGCCGGCGAAGATCGCGGTGTCGCTCGAGCGGCCCGCGATCACGACCTCCGCGCCGCCCTCGAGCGCGCGCAGGTACGGTTCCGCGCCCATCATACCGACAACGCGCTCGGCACGGTCGATCACGCGCTCGTCGAACTCCGGCGCAGGGTGAAGCGGCTTGATGCGGTTCTCGCGCAGCCTCCTCTTGAGGTACGCCTTGTCCTGTTCCGCGTGGATCAGCGCGAGCCTGAAGGAGAGCGACTCCTGCGCCGCGACCTCCTTCAGTATCCCGAACATCCAGTCGAGGTGGACGTCAGCACCCGCGGTGCCCGCCGAGCCGATCAGGAGCGGCACCTTCAGCCGGCGCGCCCCGATAAGCATCAAGCGTAAATCGCGCTTTACCGCGGCGCGCGGGAAAGCGGCGTGGCCGGCGCCGAGATGGCTGGGGCCGGCGTCGGTCGAGCCGGCGTCGCAGCCGATGAAATGCGGCCGGTGCGCGAGCGCCGCTTCAAACGAGGTCTCGAGAAAACCCGAGCCCGCGACGCCGGTGGGCGAGAGAACCCGCATCTCCTCCACGTTGTATTCCCCGTGCTCCGGTACGCGTATTACGATTCGGATCGATCATAGCACGCAGCGCAACGCAATGACGCCACCGCGCTACGTCGAACGGGAAAAAAGCACGCGTTCCACGTGTTGGAACCGGCGCGGCCAACTACTGCGCGAGCTGCAGCGACTTCAGCTCCAGGAACTCCTCGAGCCCGAAACGCCCGAGCTCGCGCCCGTGGCCGGACTGCTTGTAGCCCCCGAACGGCGCCATCACGTTGAACGGGCCGCCGTTCACCTCGACGCGCCCGGCGCGGATGCGGCGCGCCACGCGCTGCGCGCGCGCGTCGTCCTTCGACCACACCGATGCGGCGAGGCCGTAAATCGTGCCGTTCGCGATGCGCACCGCGTCGTCCTCGTCCCGGTACGTGATGATCGACAGCACCGGACCGAAGATCTCCTCCTGCGCGATCGTCATCTTCGGATCGACGCGCCCGAAGACGGTCGGCCGGACGAAATAGCCGCGGTTCAGTTCCGCCGGCGGTTCGGCGCCGCCCAGCAGCAGTTCCGCGCCCTCCTCCATTCCTTTCCTGATGTATCCGCGGACCCGCTCGCGCTGCACGTCCGAGATCAGCGGGCCGAGCCTGGTCTCGGGGTCGAACGGATCGCCGGGGGCAAACGATCTTGCGGCGTCGATCGCGAGCGCTGCGGCTTCCGCGTAGCGCGGCTCGGGCACGAGCAGCCGCGTCAACGCGGTGCAGGTCTGCCCGGAGTTCAGGAAGCAGGAATTGAGCGTTCCCCGGATCGCTTTGGGAAAATCCGCATCGTCGAGCACTACCGAGGGTGACTTCCCGCCGAGCTCCAGCGCGACGCGCTTCACCGCCGGCGCCGCGAGCTCCGAGACCCGGCGCCCGGCGCGCGTCGAGCCGGTGAACGAGATCATGTCGACTTCGGGATGGCGCGCGAGCGCCTCGCCCACCACGGGTCCCGTGCCGCACACCAGGTTGAACACCCCGGGCGGCAGCCCCGTCGCGTCGATCACTTCCGCGAGCAGAAATGCGGTGAGCGGCGCGACCTCGCTCGGTTTCAGCACCACGGTGCAGCCGGCGGCGAGCGCCGGCGCGACCTTCGCCACCACCTGGTGCAACGGATAGTTCCACGGCGTGATGCACGCTGCCACCCCTACCGGCTCGCGCACGACGAGCGAGTTGGCGATGCGCTCCTCGAACGCGAACTCCTGTACCAGCTTCGCGTACATCGCCATCACTTGCGGAGGCAGCCCGGCCTGGATGCGCCGGGAGAGCTTGAGCGGCATCCCGACCTCCGCAGTGACGGTCCGGGCGATCTCTTCGCTCCGCGCCGCGAGCCCGTCGGCGATCTTCTGCAACCATTCTGCGCGGCGGCGGGCGGGAGTCGCCGCCCAGCCGTCAAAGGCCGCGTGCGCAGCCGCAACCGCAGCCTCCGCGTCCTCGGCCGCACCCACCGGCACGCGAGCGATCGGTTCTTCCGTCGCGGCATGAGTGACTTCGAGAAAGTCCGCGGACGCCGAGGGCGCCCACTTACCGCTGACATACTGCCGGTCGTGTATCTTCATGGCGTTCGTTCCGGGAATCCGGAGTTTGTCCTTTGATGCATTTTACCCCGTCACGCACCGCGGTTGCCTCAAACGCCGCGATGGCGGATACTCGCAGTAACAATAACCACCGGCGTCACGCTGCCGATGAAGCTGCTCGAGGCCGCACGCGTCGTCCGCAGCAAGAACGCGGGCCCCACCACGCTCACCATCGACCTCATGTTCAACGACGAGGCGGGCTACCGCCGCGCGCTCGCCGCGGCTTCGCTTGCTCCCGCTGCGATCGCCGCGCTCTATGGCCTGCACGAGAAGCAGGTCGAGGTCATCCCATACCCGCCGGCGAACGCGATCAAGATCGTGATGGACCGCAGGCTCGTGGCAGGCGATCCCGGCGACACCGACGTCTACGGGGCCCAGCAGCACGGGCCGCTGCTCGCGATCGAGATATGAAGGCGATCGACAGGCTGCGCGAGGAAATCACGACGCCCGCGGGCCGCAAGCCGCTGCGCGTGCTCGCCGCCTCCGGCCAGCTCGGCTACGGCATACCCGAGCCCGCGTTTTCCGACGGGCTCAAGCGCAAGCCGCATTTCATCGGCGCCGACATGGGCTCGATCGATCCCGGCCCGTATTACCTCGGCAGCGGCGAGATGGCGACGAGCGAGGCAATGACGCGCGGCGATCTTCACCGCGTGCTGCGCGGCGCTCGCATGCTCGAGGTGCCGCTGCTCATCGGCACCGCGGGCTCCGCCGGCGCGGCACCGCACCTCGCCGGGACGCTCGCGCTCGTGCGGGAAATCGCGAAATCCGAGGGGCTGCACTTCCGCCTCGCGTCGATCGCCGCGGATATCCCGCGCGAGGCGGTGAAGCAGGCGATACGTGCAGGCCGCGTCCGCTCGCTCGGCTCAATCCCCGCGCTTACCGAGAGCGATGCCGACAATGCCGCGCACCTCGTCGGCCAGATGGGCATCGAAGCATTCCGGCGCGCGCTCGATGCCGGAGCGGATGTCGTGATCGCGGGCCGCTCATGCGACACCGCCGTGTTCGCCGCCATCCCGGCGGCGCTCGGATATCCCCTCGGGCCCGCGCTGCACATGGCGAAGATCATCGAGTGCACGTCGCTCTGCACCACGCCGGGCGGGCGCGACGCGCTGCTCGGCACGCTCGAGGGCGACAGTTTCGTGATCGACAGCATGAACCCCGCGCGCCACGCGAGTCCGATGTCGGTCGCCGCACACAGCCTCTACGAGCAGGGCGATCCCTACCGGGTGCACGAGCCCGAAGGCACGCTGCACATCGACAGCGCGATATATGCCGCGGTGGACGAGCACCGCTGCCGCGTCACCGGCGCGCGCTGGGAGCCCGCCCGGCGGCTCAGCGTGAAGATCGAGGGTGCCGCCCGCGTGGGGGAACGAGCGGTGCTGCTTGCCGGCTGCGCCGACCCCAGGGCGATCGCCGCGATCAAGGACATCCTGCCGGCAGTCGAGAAGACGGTGCGCGACCTCGTCGCGCAGTCGGTGACGGTGCCGTTCCGGTTCTACTACCGCGTCTACGGCCTGGACGGCGTGGTGGCGTGGCCGTTGCCGCCCGCGCATCTTCCGCGTGAAGTGTTCATCATGGTCGAATGCATCGCGGACACCGTCGAGGCGGCGAAATCGGTCGCCACGGTGTTCAAGCAGTTCCTGCTGCACCACGGCTTCCCCGGCAGGATCTCGACCGGCGGCAACCTCGCCTTCCCGTTCACCCCTCCCGAGATCATGGCCGGCACCGCGTACCGCTTCAGCGTCTATCACGTGATGGAAGTGGACAACCTGCCGCCGCTTTTCCCGGTCACCTTGGAAGAGATCTAGAGTACGCATGAATTATGCGCATTAATAATGCGCATTTGTGCGCAGTGGCCTCCGGAAAGCTGCCCTTCCAGGGCACGCGCACGATCTCGATCCGCGCCATCGACTTGAACAGCTCCATGGGCCAAATGGCTTGCCGGGCCGGTGCCCGCCGAAGCGAAATTGAGCCGCCCGGAGCGCGACCCGGCAAGGGCGAGAAACTCGCCCAGCGTCGCGAGCACCGACACCAAACAACTCAAGCGATCCAGTCGGGCGCCTTCCAGCGCAACAGCACCCGCAGCAGCCGGTAATCCTCGGCATCCAGGCTGTCGGGCAGGATCACGACATGCCGCGCAAAGCGGCTGTCCCCCGCCCTCAGGTTCAAGATCGTGAGATACGAGGACACGTAACTCGACGGGAGAGGCCAGCACGCCTCCCACTCGCCGTCCCGCGTCCTGAAGCTCATGCCGTCGTCCTTGACCTCGAGCGCCACCACCGAGCCGGGCATCCGCAGCCAGGCGTAGTGCAGCACGTAATACGCAAGGCTCCCCGCGAGCACAAGCGTGCTCAGGACCTTGACCCACGACGGCATATCGAGCGGCCAGAGCAGGACCGCCGCGACGGAATGCGCGGCAGCCAGCACGAGAACGAGCCCTCGTGAAGGTTTGAGCCGTACGTTCATGGGTTCCCGTCCGCTTATCCGGAGAATTCATACCCGGGCAACTCGATTTAAGACAAACGGGCCGAAAAAAGCAAATCTGACAAACCGGTAGATTTCCCGTAACAAACGGTTTTTGCTGCATTTTCCCGCACGCACGCCGCCATAGCTCCTCCGTGGCGGCTAATCCGCCCGTCCATAACGGTGCGCAATGGTGTCCTCGGCGTGCGTATATCGTGCTGGCGTCAAACCGGTGGTTTGACGCGCAATAGATGTGCGCATAAATTATGCGCACGGATACGCCATGGAGCCCTGCATGCCCGCGAAAAGGATCCGCCTGAGGAACACGAAGAAATCCACCAATCTCAGCATCGACAGCCAACTGCTGCGCGAAGCGCGGAGGCTCAAGATCAACCTCTCGCGCACGCTGGAGCAGCGGCTGGCACAAATCGTTCGCGAGGCGAGATCAAGGCGATGGCTCGCCGAGAACCGCGATGCGATCGAGGACTACAATCGGCACATCGCGCGGCACGGTGCGTTCTCCAGCAGGCTGCGGCGATTCTAATGGCGCAATTTGACATCTATCGCAACCGCAACACCGCGACCCGCAGGATCGCGCCCTACCTGATCGAGGTCCAGTCCGACCTGCTTGTCGCGCTCGAAAGCCGCGTGGTGGTGCCCCTCGTGATTGCCGCAAGGCTGGGCAGGCCCGCGAAGGGGCTTAACCCGCGGTTTACGATCGATGGCGTGAAGCTGCTGATGGCAACGCCGGAGATCGCGGGGGTGTCGAATAACGTGCTCGGCAGGAAAATTTCGTCGGCGCGATCCAGGCGCCGCGAAATCATGGCCGCTCTCGAACTGTTGTTTATCGGAATATAGCCGCGATGGGGCATCCCACGCTCGCAAAACGGTACGAGCTCTCGCGCTTCGGCTTGCTCCAGTTTTCAGGTTCCGATGCGCGGGCTTTCCTGCACGCCCAGCTCACATGCGACGTCGAAGCGCTCGGCTCCGGCAGGAGCACCTATGGCGGCTATTGCACGCCCAAGGGCCGCATGCTGGCGACTTTTCTGCTGTGGCGCGCGGAGAAGGCGTATTTCATGCAGCTCCCGCGCGAGCTGTGCGAGCCGATCCGCAAGCGGCTCTCGATATTCATCCTGCGTTCCAAGGTGATGGTCTCCGATGTGAGCGACGAGCATGTGCTGTTCGGCCTTGCCGGCGGGCGGGCACAGAATTCGCTGCGCGAGCAATTTGGTGACGTGCCGGTCGACGTGCACGGCGTCGTGCATCACGGGGAAGCGACGATACTGCATCTCCCGGCGGACCGTTACGAGCTGGTCGTCCCCGCGGCGCACGCGCCGGCGGTACGGGAAACGCTCGCGCACGGAACGGCGGAAGCGCCGGGTTCACGCTGGGATCAGCTCGATATCCGGGCCGGCGTCCCGGTGATCATGCTCGCAACGCAGGAGCAGTTCGTGCCGCAGATGGCGAACCTCGACCTGATCGGCGGATTGAGCTACAGCAAGGGTTGCTATCCGGGGCAGGAGATCGTCGCGCGCACGCATTATCTCGGCAGGCTCAAGCAGCGCATGTACGCCGCGCACATCTCCTCGCACACCGCGCCGCAGCCCGGGGACAGGCTCTACAGCCGTGACGCGGGCGAGCAGGCGAGCGGGATGATCGTGAACGCCGCGCCGTCGCCCGAAGGCGGCTACGATGTCCTCGCGGTGATCCAGATCTCGAGCGCCGAGGCCGGGACGATGCACTGGAAATCACTCGATGGGCCGGCGCTGCGGATGATGCGGCTTCCCTACAGCATCGACGCTGCCTGATGCATTCGCGCGAGCCGTGGACAGACCGTCCCATGCACGGATGATGCGGCATTTTTTCCCGGGGCGCCGGTGGCGTCAGAAGAGCGAAATGATGCCAGCAGCAATAACGATATGATAGAGTGGGGTTCGAAGAATCACGCTACGTTTTCCGCGTGCGCGGGGAGCAAGATCGGTAACGAACTTGGCATGCGTTGCGTCAATTATATAGGGGGAAACGAGAATGACGATCAGCCTTCGATTGCACTCGCTTAGCGTGCTGCTGCTCGTATCGATCGCCCTTCCCGCTGGCTCCGGATCGGCGCAGGACTAACCGTCAAAACCGATACGCGTAATTGACGCCTTTCCTGCCGGGGGGACTACCGACGTGCTTGCACGTATCATCGGCCGGAAGCTGTACACGAAATGGAGCCAATCGATTGTTGTCGACAATCGCCCGGGGGCGGGCGGCAATATCGGAGCGGACATCGCGGCCAAGTCCGCCCCCGACGGCTACACGCTGTTCATGGCTAACACCACCACTCTCGCTACGAGCATGCCTCTCTACCCAAGGCTTCCATATGATGCCGTGCGTGACTTTGCACCAGTTGGACTCGTCGCTACCAGCCTTCTAGTCATGATTGTGCCCGCGTCTCTGCCGGTCGCATCGGTGAGAGATCTGATCGCGCTCGCAAAAGCGCGGCCAGGCAAGATCCACTACGCCTCAGCAGGAGTCGGCACCCAGCAACATCTCGCCGTCGAATTGTTCAAGCTCCGGGCGGGAGTGAACATCGTGCACGTGGCATACAAGGGAGGGGCACCGGCCGTCGCTGCCGTGGCCAGCGGGGAATCGCAGTTGGGCTTTACCGGTGTGGCAGTTTCGCTTCCGCTGATCAAGGCAGGAAAACTCAGGGCAATTGCGGTGTCCACTCCGAATCGTTCGACCGTGTTTCCCGGGGTGCCGTCGGTCGCGGAATCGGGTTTACCGGGTTTTGACATCACTCCGCGGTTCGCGCTGCTCGCGCCTGCCCGAACACCCACTCCAGTGATCGCGAAGCTTAACGCTGAGGTCGCTCTCGTCCTTAAGCTGCCCGACGTCATAGAGCGGCTGTCACTGATTGCGCTTGAGTCGAAGCCGAGCACGCCGGAGCAGCTTGGCGCGATTTTCAAGCAAGAAATCGCATTCTTCGCAAAGCTCATTACAGATGCTGGCATTCAAGCAGAGTAGAACACCAGCATGGAGCGCAGGAACGATTATCTCGGCGTAAGGGTGGCACTCCCCGAAGCCGGGATAAAATCCACCACCCGCACATTCTATCCGCGCCTTTGCAGTCAGTGCCCTCAATCGGCAACGTAGACGGGCGCCAGATCCTGGAACCAGTGCCGTGCCTGCACCCAGCCTCTCACTTTGGGCGACAGCGCCCGCGGCCCGACATCGTGCACCACCCACACGGCGACCGCCTGATCGACCAGATAGGCGTGCAGCTCGCCGGTAAGCCGGTCGCGTTCTTTCTCGTCGAAGGTGTTCTTGGCTTTGTCGATCATGGCGTCCACCTTCGGATCCGTAAAGTACGTGTAGTTGAATCCCTTGGGCGAAATCGCCTTGCTGCTGAAGACGCGGCCAAAGGCGACATACGGATCCAGCGTGGCCGAGGAAATGTTGATGCCGTCGGTACCCCGGCAGACCGGTGCGCCAGCACCAGCGCGGTAGCAGTTGCGCACCTGCTCCCAATCGACCGTGACCGGCTCGAGGTTGATGCCCACGGCTCTGAGGTTTTGCTGGATGTACTCGTTCATCGGCTTGGGCAGCATCTGACCGGAGCCGGAAGGCGACACCAGCACCTTGAGCGTGAGCGGTTTGGATTCCGAGTAGCCAGCTTCGGCCAGCAGCTTTCTCGCGGTTGCCGGGTCGTACCTGATCTGGAAAGTCGGCCTGCCGAACCACGGGCTCGACTTGTCAACCATGCCCACGGCCGGCTCCGCGAAGCCGCCCAGAAGCTTGATGATGCCTTCGCGGTCGATCGCAAGGTTGACCGCCTTTCGTACCCGGATGTCGCGCCACGGGCTGCCTTCGCGGAAATTCACGAAGTACGGCCAAACGTGGGGATACACGTTGGCCGTGATCTGGAAACCCTGCGACCTCAGGCGCGGGATGAAATCGGGCGGCGGCGCTTCGATGAAGTCGACCTGGCCAGACAACAGCGCGGAGGCGCGCGTGGTCGGCTCCGGAATCGGCAGCAGGATCAGGCGCTCGGATTTCGCCACGCGCTTGGAATCCCAGTAGTTGGAATTGCGAACCAACTCAGCGCGTTGGCGCGGCACCAGTTTTTCCAGCCGGAACGGGCCGGTGCCCGACGGCTGTTGCGAAAACTTGTTCCAGTCGCGGCCGAGCTTTTCATACTGGGCCGGGCTTGAGTAAAGCACGTAAGCGACTTGATAAGGGAAGATCGAGTCCGGCGTATGCGTGGTCAACTCGACGGTGTAATCATCGATCTTGCGCCAGGATTTCAGCGACTGGATGCGGCCCGCCACCTGCGCGGTCTGGCGCGCATCGTGCTGCGGCGCATCTTTCTTGAACAGCTTGTCGAGGTTCCACACCACGGCATCGGCGTTGAACTCCGATCCGTCGTGGAACTTGACGCCCTTACGCAGGGCAAAAATCCATTTGGTGTGGTCTTTAGCGTCGACTTTCCATTCAGTCGCCAGGCCCGGCACCAGCGTGGAAGGCCCTTTCGCGTCGTCGAGCTTCCAGTTGATCAGGGCATCGTAGAGCGTGTATCCCATCATCCGGTAGCCTTCTAATCCGCCGTTGGGTTGGCCGCTGGTGGTCGGGACGTCGCTCAACGTCATGCCAACGCGCAGCGGCTTGGATTGCCCCCATGCCGCGCCACCCGCCAGCGCGCACGCCAAACCGATACACGCGATCGTATGTTTCAGTCCCTTCGGTTTCATGGTTTTTCTCCTCATGTCGACAACGAGACTGCCGTTCATCCGTTCAGCGCGCGCCGTGTCCATTGCGGTTTCCCTGTCATAGTTTATTCGGGAAGCGGAAAATCAGCGCAGGTTGCTCCATACGATCGCGATCCTTGTTGCGGATGCGGTTGACCATGGCAAGCGCATAGGGTGCGCCCTCGAGCAGGATCGCCTGCTGATAATCGTTAAGCTTGAGCCCCGCGCGCGCCGCCATCCCAAGCGCGAGGTCACGTATCTTGGCGTCCAGGTCCAATGGGATCTGCGGCTCGTTGCCCTTAAGTGACAATGGCGGCGGCTGCGCGCCTGCAGTGAGCTGCGGCCGCCTGGCGCCCCACGTCGTCGCCTGCTCGTAGGCGTAACCGGCGCGCAGTACGGTTGGCTCGTCGAATGGCCGGCCAATGATTTGCATGCCGAGCGGCAGCCCGTTCTTGCTGAAACCATTGCACAGCTCCAGTGCGGGTCCTCCTGTCACGTTGGATGGCGTGAATACATTACCCTCCCAGAAGTTGCTAGTCGTTTTGAACGCGTCGAGCCGCGGCGCCGGGCCGAATCCGGCGGTGAGCAGCACGTCGTACTTTTCGTAGAGTGGCTGCGTTTCGGCAATGATGCGCCGATGCTCGCGAGCGGCCTGGACGTAATCCGAGGACTGGAACAGGCAGGCGGCCAGTAGGCGACCCAGGAAATCGCGGCCGAAAGCCTCGGGGTGTTCAACTAGGTCTCTATAATGAATAGCGAATATCTCGCTTTCGGCAATGATCACTTTGACGTCGCGCGAGTCCAACATTGGCCGCGTGCGGCAGTCTTCGAGCTTAGCGCCGAGCTTCTTGAACGTTTCTATCGCTTCGTCCATCGCGCACCGCAAATCTTCGTGCGCCGGCAGGTCTTCTTCCCAGTAATGGCGCAGCACGCCTATCCTCAGGCCCCTGATGTCGGGTTTGAGTGCAGCGCGATAGTCAGGAATCGGGTGCTCGATGCTGCCGGCGTCCTGCGCATCGTAGCCCGCGATCGCCTGCAGCATTATGGCGCAGTCTTCCACCGTCCGTGTTATCGGCCCGCAGTGGTCGAACGTGAACGAGTTCGGAATCACGCCAGTGCGGCTCACCAGACCCGAGGTCGGCATCAGCCCGACGATGCCGCAGAACGATGCCGGGCCGCGGATCGAGCCGCCGGTGTCGGAGCCGAGCGCGCCCAGCCCAAGTCCTGCCGCGACTGCCGCTGCCGAGCCGCTGCTCGATCCGCCGGTAAAATGCTCAAGGTGCCAGGGATTGCGTGCCGGCGGCCATGGCAGACCGAACGGCGCGCCGTGTGCAAGTTCGTGCGTTGCGTGCTTGCCGAGCAGCACTGCTCCCGCTTCATACAGTTTGCGGGTCGTAGTGGCATCCTCCGTCGGAATGTTGTTGATGCAGACTTTCGAATTTCCCGAAGTGAGGATGCCCTTGGTATTGTAGATGTCCTTTAGACCGAACGGGATGCCATGGAGCGGGCCACGGTAGTTGCCCTTGGCGATTTCCTGCTCGGCCTGCTGCGCTTGTTTGCGAGCAAGATCGGCGGTGATGGTGATGAAGGCATTGAGTTGCGGGTCGAGCGCTTCGATACGCGCTAGCATGGCTTCGGTCAGTTCCACCGGTGACAGCTTGCTCGCCGCGATGAGCCGCGCTGCCTCGGCGATCGTGATGAAATCAAGTTCATTAGTCATGTTTGCACCATCTTCACGGTTGCTAGCAGCCCACCAAACTCGAATCAAGATCAGAAACAACCGGGGGCAGAAGTACACATTGCTTTCGCGTCGTGCGACCCTCATTCCGGAGGGCCGACGGGCGCTCAAGCTTGCGCTGGTCGCAGCCCGCCCGCAACACATCGCAGCAACCACGTGAAGAATGCGGGCCCATATGGCGATTATTGAACGCGAATGCGCTCGGTGTCTGAAAAAAAGCCTAGACGGTCATGGCGCCATGCGTTTTGACTAAATTCAGCTTGCCATGTACAACTTGCGCAACGTGCGCACGTCCTTGATGCCGTCGATATTGTACAAGGCCGCCATCAATGCCCGGCTGCGTTGCTTGCCGAATACCGGCCCCATCAGACCGAGCGCCTTTTCCTCCACCTCCTGGCGCGTGAGCGGGTTTTCAAAGGTTCCCTTCGCCGCCATGGTCTGATGGGCGAGCTTGCGGCCGTCCTTGAGCGTTACTTCCATTACGCAGCGCCAGCGGCGTAACGGATCCGTAAGGTTCGCGTCACCGATTGTCTCGATGCGCCGGCGCAGCTTGAGCACCGTGGGGTCCTTCATGCGCGCGATGTCGTGCGCCGCGGCGAGCGTGACGGTGCCGTCGAGCAGCATTACCGCGAGCAGGTACTGCAACGAAATGTCTGACATCTCCCGGTTGTTGACCATCAAGAGTTCCTTGTCCGGTATGCGCGCGACGATCTTTTCCACGTCATCGGCCTTGAGCCCGTGCTGTCGGATCAGGTCGTGCAGCACATGCAGCGGCCCCTGCACCGGTGCCCCTACGGGCCAGCGCTTGATGCCGCCGCGCATGATCTCGTAGTCGCGTCCGAGTCCTCGTACCAGCACCTCGCGGTCGGCGTCCGGCGAAAAGATGGAAAGGTAGTTAGGTTCTCCGGACAAGACGTCCTCGACACCGGTGAAGCCTTGCGCCACCATCAGCGCAGCTGCGACGCCGTTGTGCGCGGGCATGCCGCCCATCGCATACGCCTTCTCGATATGATGCGAGTCGCGCAACATGGTGAAAAGCCCTGCCGCCTGCTCCGCGCAATACGACAGCACGTAGCGCATCTCCCGCGCATCGAGCCTGAGCAGGGCTCCGGCTGCCGCCGCCGCGCCGAACAGCTGGCCGTGGGAGCCGGAGTGGTGTCCCGTGCGCATGAAAGTCATGACCTTCATCGCAAGCACCGTGCGGGCACAGATGTCGAAGCCAAGCACCATGGCGCGCAGCAGCAGCTCCCCAGAAAGCCGCTGCCGCTCCGCTATCGCGAGCGCCGCGGGAATGACGCTGGTGTTGGGATGCGTGCAAGTGGGCGGGTGCGTGTCGTCGCTCTCGTCGGCGTGGCAGCACATGCCGTTTGCGAGCGCCGCGTTGAGCATGCTGGTCACGACGCGGGTGCCGATCACGCCCGCTTCGCGCGGTCCGCCGAGCCGTCTGACGTACGCGATGGCGCGTTTCCCCGCGATCAGCCGCGAACCCGAAATGGTTGACGCGAAGGTGTCGACGAGACTGAGCTTGGCACGCTCGGCGACTGCCGCGGGCAGCTTGCGCTTGAGCGCGCCGGCGATATAGGTGCTGAGCTTGTGCATCACCGGCGAAACTTGCCCGTGCTCACTCATGACTGCGCTCCGATGGATTTTTCTTTACGCCAGTGTCCTGGAATTGCCGTTCGCACACGTGTCCCGTCGATGGCTCAGCCAGCGGTTCGAAATCAGCGGCCGTCGCCAGGTGCTATTTTGCCAGGCCCAGCTCGGTGAGCAGATTCTTGAATTTCGCGTACTCCGCGTCCATCAGCTTCCTGGTGTCGCGGGCGTTCATGTAGGCGTTCTCGATCTGCCTCTGTTCGAGGTGCTGCTTCCATTCCGGCAGCTGGGCCATCCGCGCGAACACCTCGTCCCAATAGCGAACCTGGCCTTCGCTCATTCCTTTGGGTCCTGCCACTGCGCGCCAGCCGGTGGTCACCGCGTTGATGCC
>JACQGO010000040.1 GCA_016199485.1 Betaproteobacteria bacterium | reverse complement strand
GGCTTTTTCCTGACTCACCCAAGGAGACAACGATGAAAATGATCGATTTCCGCGTGCGCCCTCCGCTGAAGGGTTTCCTCAAGATGGTCATGTATTCGAACAGCGAGCGTCGTGACCGGTTCACGCGCCAGCTCGGGCTTTCGCCTGCGCCTTCGGCCCAGAAGCTTTCGATGCCGTTGCTCGTCGAGGAAATGAAAGCGGCGAGTGTCGTGATGGGCGTGATCACCGGTCGGGTGTCGGACTTCCTCGGCTCGGTGGACAACGAAGACGTGGCAGCGATCGTGCGGGAGCATCCGGGCTTGTTCTGCGGCATCGCGGCGGTGGACCCCACCAACCGCAGGGCGGCAATCAAGCAGATCGACGACGCCATCGCGGGAGGTTTCCGTGGTGTCAATATCGAGCCGGGCGCCTATCCCGCGCCCATGTATGCCGACGATCGCAGGCTCTACCCGATCTATGCGCATCTCGAGGATCGCGACATCCCGACGGTGATCATGAACGGGGGCAACGCCGGCCCCGATCTCGGCTATACCATCCCGATCGCGCTCGACCGCGTCGCCGGCGATTTTCCGAACCTGCGCATCGTAGTCTCGCACGGAAACTGGCCGTGGGTGACCGAGATCCTCCACGTGGCCTTCCGCCGGCCGAACGTTTACGTCTCCCCGGACATGTACCTGCATGAGCTGCCGGGCATGGACGATTACGTGAAGGCAGCCAACGGATTTCTCGCCGACCGCTTCATCTACGGCAGCGCTTATCCGCTCGCGCCGCTGAAGGAATATGCCGACTGGTTCCTGAAGCTGCCGCTGCGGCCGGAAGCGATGGAGAAGTGCATTTACGGCAACGCGGCGAGATTGCTCAGGGTGAATCCCTAGCCCCTGATCAAGGAACGATGCGGACGCGGCGCAACTCATCGAAAAGCCGCAGGAACATGGCTTCCGTGTCCGCCACTTCACAGAAACCGTGTCGCCGCAGCTTGGTGGTGTCCGACATCATGTCGTACTCGGAGCCGAACACGAAGTCGCCATAAGACCAGAGCGCCGCGTGCTCATACGACGTCGGAACCAGCCGCCGGCGACGGACGATGCGTTCCCACACCGGCGCCTTGTCGGCCATCGCTTCGCTGAGCTGCACGGTCTGCGGCGGGCCGGGCTCCATTCCGAAGTAGCCGGCAAATACCGGCCACAGGTTCATCCAGCGGATGTAATCGCCGTTGGTGACGTTGAACGCCTGGTTTGCGCATCGCAGCTCGCTTGCCATCCACACGATCGCACGTGCCAGCAATGCCGCATCCGTACACTGATAGATCGCGCGGAAGTTCCCCGGCCGGCCGGGAAAAAACAACGGATGTCCAAGCTCCCGATGGATCGCTGCGTATACCGCGATCACCCGCGCCATGCTGCGCGCGATCCCCGGCGCAAGGTCGCATACCCCGTGCGGCCGGCTCGCGCTCCAGGTCCAGCGCCTGCCGCGCTGGCGCTCGATGACGTAGTCTTCCTGGGCGTAATACCAGTTCTCGACCGGCACGCGCGGATCGGTTTCCCTGGCGGGAGTCTTGAACGGGCCGAGGTGCGATCCGTAATACTTCGTGCCGTGCACGAGGTGGACGTGCCGAAGGTTGCGCGCCACCGGTTCGACCGCTTCGATCACGTTGCGCAGCATGGCAAGATTGGCGTCGACCGGCTCCGTTGAGCCGGCGACGTGGTCAAAGCGCGCCGTGTAGAAGACGTCAGTCACCGCCGCCAGGTCTCTCAGCGCCGCGCGGGAGGCACGCGCGTCGGTAAGATCCACGGCAACCACGGGGAACGCCGCATCCGCGGGAGGCCGGCGCGCGAGACCAATCGCCGTCCAGCCGGGAAGGCCGTGGACATGCTCGGCCAGTCGGCGCCCCACCATGCCGGACGCGCCGGCAATCAGCGCGACGCGGCCCCTTGTGGAGGCTTGCCGGCGCCCGCGTGAGGTCTCGCGGCGGGTAACACGCCGCATCTTCACACCGTGACCCCGTAGAGAAACCCGTATACACCGTACTCCTCGCCCGCGGAAGCACCGTGGCGCGCCAGAATGCCGGGCATGAGCACGGTCTGCGTTGCCGCGTCGATCTCTTCGGGCTGTGTCGCTTCGAACAACAGGACCCAGTCGGCCTGCGCGTCCGCGTGTCCGGTCTTGCGGTGCTCGTCCATGCGCGCACGGATCGAAGGGTCGCATTTCCACAGGTGCACGCCGACGATGCAGGGCTGACGCGCAAGCTCCGGCATGAGCGACCCCGTGAGCCACTCGCGCAGGCGGGAATGTGCGCCCGGAGCAGGCGAAAAACGCAGCGTAGCGATCAGCGCCCCCTCGCCCAGTCCCAGCGTTGCGGTTACGCGGAACGTGCTCCGCACCACGTTACGGAACGCGGCGCGCATGCGAAGGCTGCGCTCGTTCACGTTACCGAGCAACCCGATGTAGCCCGCGCCCAGCATCGATTCCGCGGTTTCAGCCTCGTATATTGCAAGATACCCGGGAGCACCCTTCACGGCCTTGTAGCGGCGGGCGCGGCGGAATCCGGGAAGCCCGACGCGGTCCGGAATGTGCTCGCGGATGTACCAGTCGTCACACTCCACACGGCTCTCCGGCTCCACGTCGAGCCACAGAGCGAGGATCGCATTACCGCGCATGGTCATGGCGCCGTCCTTCTCCGTCTCACGCACGCCGGTAACTTGCACAGACGATCCGCATGCGATCGCGTGTCCGCGGCCGGATGCTGTGCGTCCAGGGCGTCTCTATCGCTTTGCTCCAGGCTTCTGACTCGACTACCGCCGGCGACTGCAGGTGATAAACCGCAAGATACCGATGATCGCCCTGCGAGGCCCGAAACCGCCTGGCCGCGAGCACGCCCGGCACCGCCGACAGCCGGGGGAGGTGCTCGGTGTCACACCAGCGATTGAACTCCTCCTCCGCATCGGGGTTCACGTTCATGGCAATCAGCAAGAGGCCGCCGGCTCCCTCGGGGGACAACCGGTCACCCGGCAGGATCTGCTCCGCCTCGTAGCGCCAGAAGCGCCGGCACGAGCCTATGATGCGCTTGGACCACGGCGAGAAGTTCTCGCCTGCAATCGCCAGATAAGGAGCGCTCGCCAGAACCTCCAATCCGTTCAGATCGTAGGTCACCACCGAGACAGGCTGGCCGTCCGCGCTCAGCCACCGCTGCGCCGACAGGAATCCGGGAACCCTGAGGCGTTCCGGAATATGCTCCGTGTCATACCAGGCATTGAATTCGTCGACCGATACGCCGTGATAATCGAGCACTGCAACGAGTGCTCCGAGTGACTTTGTCACTGTCCTCCCTCCTAGAGAAAACCTGTACGGGGCAACCCCGTCAATTCAGCCACAGCGGGCGACAGTTACTCAAACGACAGGGCGGCCGCCTTTACCACCTTGCCCCACTTGGCGATTTCGGCCTTGATGTGCGCGGCGAACTCTTCCGGCGAGTCGCTGATCGGCTCCGATCCCACGGCTGCGAGCTGCTGAGCCACCCTGGCGGTGCCGACAGCTTTGACGATCACCGCGTGCAGTTTCAAGACGATGTCCTTCGGCGTGCCCGTGGGCGCGAGAATCCCGAACCACTGGACGGCCTCGTGGCCAGGCAGAGTCTCACCGACGGTCGGCAGTCCCGGAAACGTCCTTGAGCGCTTCGCGCCGCTGGTGGCGATCGCTCTCAGCCTGCCGGCCTTCGCGTGCGGCGCCACCGCCGGACCGCTGCCGAAGTATACCGACACCTCGCCGGCCAAGGTCGCAGTAACGGCAGGACCACCACCCTTGTACGCCACGTGCACCATGTCCACCCTGGCGAGCAGCTTGAACAGCTCGGCCGCAAGGTGCGCCATGGAACCATTGCCGGCGGAACCGAAGTTGATCTGCCCCGGTTTGCTTCTGGCGAGCGCAATCAGGTCCTTGACCGATTTTACCGGCAGCGACGGGTGTACGACGAGCACGTAATCGGAGGTGCCGACCAGGCTGATCGGCGCGAAGTCCTTCACCGTGTCGATACGGCAGCTTCGAAGAGGCGGCCGGGAGGATCGCGTTCGGCGCCACGGTGCCCATCACCAGGGTGTAACCGTCGGCTGGTGCTTTCGCCGCAAGCTCGGTGCCGATGCGGCCGCTCGCGCCCCCCCGATTGTCCACTACGAGCTGCCAGCCCGGATCCTCGGAAAACGCCTGCGCCAGGATGCGCGCGGCCGCGTCCGTCCCGCCACCCGGAGGCCAGGGCACGATCAACCGGAGCGGCTTGGTCGGATAGGTCTGCGCGGGCGCGGTGGTCGAAACGAGCGCCAGCGCCGCTGGCACAAGAAGGGACGCAAACGCGATGATACCCGTCTTCATGACTCCTCCTCGTTGGAATGGTCTGGAACCGCGGTTTTACCGCAACGCTCTCTTGTTCTTCATCGCTTCATGACCTCGACAACTCCTCTTCCGGTTTCGTCATCCGTGGCGTGCTCGAATCCCTGTCGAACATGCGCCCGTTCGATTCGGCTAGCGACGCGCGCGGCCCGACTGTAGGGCGGTGCGCGCTTCACGGATGGCACGCCAGATGCGCTCCGGCGTCGCCGGCATCTCGACGTGCTTCACGCCGTACTCGGCCAGCGCGTCGACGACCGCGTTGATGACGGCGCCGAGCGCCGGAGCCGTGCC
>JACQGO010000287.1 GCA_016199485.1 Betaproteobacteria bacterium | reverse complement strand
AGGTGCCCGACGTTTACTACGCGTTCGGTCACGGCCACGTGGGGCTGTGCGGCGGCGCGCCGACCGGGCGCATCATCGCCGATCTCGTCGCCGGGCGGAAACCCTCGATCGATATCGCTCCCTACCGCGTCGACCGCTTCTAGCGCCAAGATCCCGTTACTTTTTCCTTTGTTCCCTATTTCACCTCAAGTTTAGTATACTCTTGACCCCTCGGGAAGACAGAGACTACCAGATGGTCGACCTCTCAAAGAAGTATATCTCTGAAGTCATCTACGTTGTCTCTTACGAGAGAGACGTTCACGTGCGACTTAGACAGGCAGACGCGGAACAGGTGTTTAAGACGTTGTTTCCGGTTCAGTCTATTCAAGTGAATATGCCGGACGAGTTCGATCCACAGGTTCCAAGAATCGTCTTTCAAGCTCCACGTCGACAATTGACGATCTCACAGATCGCCGCGCAAATTACTTTGCATTTCGAACGCCAGGGCGGGGCTCTTGGTGAGAAGGTGGAGGGCATCTCTAGGAGCATCAAGGAGTTTCACGATTGTTTGCTGAGGTTTAAGGAGAAACAAACCATTCGTGAGAATGCTGTCGTAGTATCGATGAATTATCCCACAGATCTAAGCCAGGACGAGATGCATGAATATTTATACCGAAGATTCTTCAAGATCCGCCCTCTCGCCAAACTCGCGAGTCTTAACTTCAAGCTGGGTTTTCGCACAACTGACGACTTTTTCTTGAACCTGGAGACGAACGTATATGAGTTGCGCATAAAGGAATTCACTCCTCCAATGCCAACTCCGTCCGTGATCGAGATATCCGAAATTTCATTGGTGGAAAAGGGCTACGGTGTGAAAATTGATGTGAATAACAAACCCATGCGAATGGGGGGCAGGAAATATGTTGATATTGGCCCTGAGCGGACGATCACCAAGGTTACGAACTTAGTATTGGGGGAGGCCGATAAATTCATGGGTTTCACGCGTTAATTGCGATAAGGAAAAGTCATGGCTGACGCCGATGTTTCTTTTCTTACGAGCACAACAAGTGCTCAAGTCCTTGAGCCGTCGATTGCTGCAGGACCGGACGTTGATCTTATTGCACGAGTTACTAGCGATAAGGTGTCAGGGTCGGTGAATGTGGTGTGGAGTAAGACCGAAGAGGTTTTTGGTGGCTTGCGCTCGTGGGCTTTTCGAAAGACGCGCGAGATTGAAACATTGGTTGGCGTGATTAGATGGCAGCATCGCCTGCTGGATTACAACGCTCATTACAACACGTATTTACTGAAGCAAATCTCAGAACCAGAGTTTGAGAAAATTGCAGCGTCGTTCAGTTATGAACCCAGACAGTGCGACCTTGGGGAACTTATCACGCGAATCTCAACGATTATCGAGCTGACGGAGATAGACTACACGCCTTCGGAACTTGCCGATCTATTTCAGTGTCAGGTGGATCTGGTTACGAAGGGGGTAGAGCAAGTGAAATGGCCAACCCTACCAGTCCCAGTACAAAAAACTCGCGGAAATCGGCGTAAGTGAAGTCCTCTCAGATCTGTACCTCCATAGAGGGACAGTCGATAGATATTCAATGCCGCAAATTCACGGTCCATCCGCCGCGTCGGGACCCGAATTTGGGGCTTGTGTATCCGTTTAAGCTCGGGATAAGAGGCCTGGCTAGAGTAAGTCGGCCGTTGGATCCTGGTAGTGATCCTTGGAGATTAGGGTCGTTCACTGCAACTGGAGACCAAATCTCTGGCGAGGCTATCGATGGCTTTGCTGGGAAGCCGATAAGAAGCGTACGCGTGAAACCAGCAACAGGAAGGCACAAGGGGTCTTTTGTTACGGTACGCGGGCCAGCATATGCCCACGTTGAAATTGGTATACGAGAGCTACTTCAGCGAAAGTCTAACAGTAGTCAAGAGTGATTTTCTCGTAAACCTTTGTAATAGTGTCCTATTGCACGCGTCGTTGCGGACCTCATTGCGGGCTGCAAGCTCGATATCGATATCGCACCCTACCGCGTCGATCGGTTCTGAGCCCGGATATTTCACCTGACCTGCGTGTTGACGCCGGTCTTTGCCGACTCGAGGATCGCTTCGAGCACCGCGACCCCGTGAATTTCGTCGCCGCCCGCGACCGCGAGTGGTTTCCTCTCCTTCACCGCGTCGGCGAAGTGATCGAGCTCGGCGCGCTCGGTGCTCATTTCGGGGAAGGTCACGATCTGCGGCTTGCGGTGCACGTTGAGGTCCTGGGGGTCGATGTAGCACACCTTCATCTGCCAGGTGGTCAGATGCTCGACATCGCCGACCTCCGCCCACTCTCTTGAACCGAAGACCTGCATGCGCCACGTCTCGGCGGTGGCGATCACGGTGCCGAGATAGCCGGTCGCGCCGTTCCCGAACCTGAACAGCATCGAGGTCGTATCGTCGATCCCGTAGTCGAGCGCGCGGCGGAAGCTCTGCGCATACACCGATTCCACGTGCCCCGAGAGGTAGAGGAACGCATCCACGACGTGCACCCCGCGCCCGGTCATGCCGCCCGCCGGGCCCTCGTCGCGTTCCTGGCGCCAGTGGTCTCTGGTGTAACGGTAGACGCTCGGCCCGCAGAAGTTGCCCTCGAGGTGCAGGATTTTCCCGAGCCGGCCGTCTTCGAGCATGCGTTTGATCTCCTGCAGCGCGGGCTGGAAGCGCCAGTTGAACCCCACCGCGAGCGTGATCCCCGCTTCGGCGCAGGCGCGCACCGCGGCCTCGGCGCTTTCCCTGGTGAGGGCAAACGGTTTCTCGGTGAACACGTGCTTGCCGGCGCGCGCCGCGGCGATCACCTGCCCGGCGTGCTGTGTGTGCGGCGTTGCGAGCACCACTGCGTCGATTCCGGGATCCGCGAGCACCTTTTCATACGAGTCGTGGAGCGGAAAGCCTTTGTCCTTCGCGTACGCCCGCGCTTTCTCCGCCGTGCGTGTGGCACCGGCCACGATGCGTATCTTCCCGCTCGTGCCGTGCACGCTGTCCACGAGATTCCGCCCCCACCGCCCCAGCCCCACGATCGCTGCGTTGATCATTACGGTTTTTTCTCTTTCCGGTGGTTGTCGAGGTCATTCAAGCTCGGTCCCGGATTCCGTGACGACCTTCGCCCGCCGATGGCATACCGTAGGATCTGGCAAACGCCACCCGGGGTCGTATACCGTGCTTCGGCGCCCTGGTTCGCGAGCCGCCCGAAAGAAGGGGTTGAACGCATCGCTTTCGTTCCACGCGTCGGAGCGGTACCGGCGCCTCACCCGACTTTCGCTCCGGACTCCTTTACCACCTTGCGCCATTTGGGGATTTCGGAGCGGATCAGCGCACCCAATTCTTCGGGGGTGCTGGTCGTCAGGTCTACCGCCTCCCTGCCGAAACGCTGCCGCATTTCCGGGTTTTCCAGCGCGTGTTTGATTTCGATATTTAGAAGTTGCACGATTGGACGCGGCGTCGCGGCGGGGGCGAACATGGCAAACCAGGGGGTATAGTCGTAGCCTGGAATCGCGGCTTCGGCGATGGTCGGCAATTCCGGAGCCTGCTGTGTGCGCTTCCCCGTGGAGATCGCGAGGATGCGCAATTTTCCCGCGCGCGCCAGCGGCGTCGAAGTCAAGAGATTGCTGAACATCATCTGGACCCTGCCCGCGATCACATCGTTCAATGCCGCGGCATTGCCATTGTAAGGGATGTGCACGATGTTGATGCCCGCCATCGTCTTGAACAATACCGCCGCCATGTGAGTGGGTCCCCCGCTGCTGGCGGTTGCGAAATTGATTTCCCCGGGCTTCGCCTTGGCGAGCGCAACGAGTTCCGCTGCCGATCTGGCGGGCAATGAGGGGTGGACCACCAGCGCCATCGGGAGCGTGGCGGTCAGCGTGATTGGCGCGAAATCCTTGATCGGATCGTAGCGGAGTTTTGGAAAGAGGGTCACGTTGACGACGTGGGTGCCGCTGTGACCGGCGAGTAGCGTGTAGCCGTCGGGCGCTGCGCGCGCCGCGATCTCCGCGCCAATCGTGCCGCTTGCTCCACCGCGGTTGTCGACGACGACCTGCTGTCCGAGCCTCGCGGTGAGCTTCTCTCCGATCGCGCGCGAGAGGATGTCCATCGGCCCGCCCGGCGCGAACGGCACGACAAGGCGGATGGGCTTGGTCGGATACGTTTCCCCGCTGGTCTGCGGCTGGGCAGCCAACGCGAGGGGGCCGAAGGCCGCCGCGCCGCACAGAACGAGCGTTGCGAAGCACGTGAACTTCATCGTTTCCTCCTTGGCAGCATGTGGCCCACGGCTCATTGCACCGGTGTCGTTACCTCACGGTGGTGTAGACGCCCGGAATGTGGAATTCGAGGAAACTCGATCCCGCCGCGTCCACGCCGTGCAGGCTGTGCCTGTCGCCGCACGGGAAGAACGCCGCCTGGCCGAAGCCCGCGGTGTGCGCGGTGCCGTTCACGGTCACGCGGGTCCTGCCTTCGAGGAAGACGAAAAGGCTCTCGGCGTCGGGATGCATGTGCATCGTGGTTTCGGTGTCCTGCCGGTACTTCACGATCATGCCGTGGGCGCGCTCCGAGCCTATGGTGTCCCTGGTCGCGAGGAAGACGCGCTTTTTCCTGCTTTGGGGTACATCGACCGCCGGCACTTCGTGTATCGAAACCACTCTGACCCCCTGCCTGAATCCCCGCGCGGCGCTGCGCGTTCCGGGCGGCGGCGCGGTGACGCTCAGCAGCCTGCTTTCGGTCGCCTTCCCGGTCACGGTGAACGCCGTGTCCTCCTGCAGGCTCGCAAATGCGCCCGAAGACATCGTTTTTCCGCGCAGCGCGGGGGCATCGAGCAGGGCTTCCCCGCTCAGAACGAAAAGATGGCGGTCGGAACCGGACGGAACGCTCGATTCGAGCTTTGCCCCGCGCGCGACGGTGATGAGCTCCGCCGCCATGTTCCTGCCTTCGGCTCCGGTGATCGGCGCGACGCGGATCCCGGACCCGCGTTCCTGGTGCGGTGCTTGATCGAAATCTATGAATTTTCCCATGCGCGGTTTCCTGCAGTCGGTTTCACTAGAACCAGTCTCAAAAACCTGATAACTTCAGCCACAGAGCGCACAGAGGTCACAGAGTTTAACCCTCGACCCTGTAAAGGCGTGAGGGACGCAGGCGTAGAACAGGATTTTCCGGTTTTCTCCGTGCTCTCTGTGGTCTCTGTGGCTATAGCTTTTGGCGTGAATCGGTTGTTTTGGGTGATTTTTCAGATGGGTTCTAGGCTGCCGCCGGGTCAGTCGACGGTGGCGCCCGCGCTCTTCACGACCTTGCTCCATTTCGCGATCTCCGACCGGATGTGCGCGCCGAACCGCTCGGGGGTGCTGGTGAAGATTTCTATTCCCTGCCTCACGAAGAGCTGCTGAACGTCCGGCAGCCGCATGATCCTGACGATCTCGGCGTTGAGCCGGGTGACGATCTCTCTGGGAGTGCCGGCCGGTGCGAGCACGCCGTACCATCCGCTCACCTCGAAGCCCGGCACCCCCGCTTCCGCCACGGTCGGGATATCGGGCATCGCCGGCTGGCGTTTGCTGCTCGTCACGGCGATCCCGCGCAGCCGCCCGGTCTTGATAAAGGGCGCGGGCGTGAGCAGGTTGGTGAACATGATGTGCGTCTCCCCGCTCGCCAGCGCGGTCAACGCGGGGACGTTGCCCTTGTAGGGCACGTGCACGATGTCGATGTTCGTCATGGTCTTGAAGATCTCGCACGCGAGATGCGTCGGCCCGCCGGTGCCCGCGGATGCGCAGTTGATCTGGCCGGGATTCGCTCTGGCGAGCGCAATCAGCTGTTTCACCGACTTCGCCGGAAGCGAGGGATGCGCGACGAGCAGCAGCGGAGTCCCCGCCACCAGCGTGATCGGCGCGAAGCTCTTCACCGGGTCATACGGCAGCCTGGGGAAAAGCGTGACGTTAATCGCAAGCGTGCCGAGATTGCCCACCGCCAGCGTGTAGCCGTCCGGCGCGGCCTTGGCTGCATGTTCGAGCCCGATCGTGCCGCCGGCCCCGCCGCGGTTCTCGACCACCACCTGCTGGCCCCAGGCGTCGCCGAGCTTCTGCCCGACGGTGCGGCCGAGCATGTCGGCGACGCCGGCGGGAGCGAAAGGCACGACCATGCGGATCGGCTTGACGGGGTAAGCCTGCGCCGCCGGCGCAGCCTGCTGCGCGAATGCACAACCCGCCGCAAGAGATGTCACCACAGTCAAGATGGAGGTTGTCGCGCGCAGCATCATTTCCACGCACTTCGCAGGATTTCAGGCCGGCACATTCTATTCTTCGGCAACCGCGCCTGACCAGGGGGACATCACGTCGGCGATGCCCTGGTGCTCGCCGCTCGCGGGGTCGTTCCACACCGCGCTCGGGCAGGCGAAGTTGGTCGGATAGACGAGGAGCTCGGTGAGGCTGACGGGAAATTTTTCGGCGAGCGCTTTCCGCACCGCATCCGGCAGGCGCGGGTCGACGCCGACCGTCTCCCCGCCGCTCACATCGATGCGCGGCTGATGGAACGCGTCTTCCAGCGTCATCCCGTGATCGATCAGGAACGAGGAGATCTGGAGCACTGCGGGAAAGATCCTGCGCCCGCCGGAAGCCCCGATCGCGAACCACGGCCTGCCGCCGCGCCGCACGATCGTCGGGCACATGTTGGTGAGCGGGCGTTTGCCGGGCGCGAGCGAATTGGGCGATCCGGGCCGCGGATCGAACCACATGATGCCGTTGTTCATCAATATGCCGGTCGCGGGCAGCACCACCCTCGACCCGAACACCGAGAGCAGCGTCTGCGTCAGCGCGACCATGTTGCCGTCGCGATCGATGACGTTGAGATGCGTGGTGGTCGAAGGATTGCGGTGGTCGGCGGTCTCTCCCATCGTCGCGAGCCGCTCCGCGTAGGCATCGCGCAGCACGCGCGCGTAAGCGAGGAACGCATCGGCGTGCAGGCCGCGCTGGAGCTTTTCGCCGGCGAGGGCACCGAGAGCGCGCGCCATCGTGGGACCGGCGGTGAGCCCCGGCGCGAGCGCGAAACGTGCGCCCCGGTACTCGAGCTCGAGCGGCGCGGCGAGCCGTGCACGGTAATTCTTTAGATCGTCGAGCGAGAGTTTGCCGCCCATCGCGGCGAGGTCGTTGACGATGGCGCGCGCGATCTCGCCTTCGTAGAAATCGCGCCTGCCGCCACGCGCGAGCCTGGTGAGCGTGCCGGAGAGCCCGGTGAGCTTGAGCCGTTCGAGCGGCGCACCGGGCAGGGTAACCGGCGGGAAACCGTTTGGGAGCCAGACCGCGCGCGTGGTCTCGTAGCGGGCAAGGTCGCGCGCCATGGTTGCAACCTTGAGCGTCACGAACCAGTCGGCCGCGATCCCTTGCTCCGCGAGCGCGATCGCCGGCTGCAGCACGTCGGCGAAGCTGCGCGTGCCGAAGCGCTCGAGCGCGAGCCCGAGCCCGTCGACGTGCCCCGGCACCGCGATCGAGTGCGGCCCGTGCACGTTGCAGTCGTCCTTGACCGTCGGCCAGGTGAAGAGATCGGCGGTGTACCCCCCGGTCAGCGGGTAATCGGCCGGGTTGAGGCCGCGCGGCGCGACCGGGCCGAAATCGACCACCTCGACCCGGTCTTCCTTCGCGGAATAGACGAGCATGAAGCCGATGCCGCCGAGCCCGCTGTTCCACGGCTCCACTGCCGCGAGCGCGAAGCCGGTCGCCACCGCCGCGTCCACCGCGTTGCCGCCTGCGGCGAGCACACGCGCCCCGACTTCGCCGGCGACGCGGTTTTGCGTCGCGACGATGCCGCCGCGCGAGCGCGCGAGCGGCTTGTGCACGATCCAGTTCTGGACTCGATGCTCCGTCAATGTGGGCTCCCTGCCGCCTCCGGGTGCTGCACGTTATGGGAGCTTGCGGAACGCCCACTCGGCGCACGCGAGCAGCCGCGGGTCTTCACGAAAGCGCCCCACGAGTTGCACGCCGACCGGCAGGCCGCGCGGCCCGGCAAAGCCCGGCAGGTTGATGCACGGCACCTGGAGCAGCGTCCAGTTGCGGTTGAAGACCGAATTTCCGGTATTCGCGAGACCCTCGGGCGCCTCGCCCGGCGCGCTCGCGGTGAGCAGCACGTCGTAGTCGGAGAACAGCGCGGCGAGCCGCTTGCGGCACTGATCGGCGAGCGCGAGGCTTTCGCAATAGGTGGCGAGCGTGCAGTGCCGGCCGTGCTCGATGCGCGACCGAAATTTCTCGCTGAGCTTCTCGCGGTGGTGCTCGAATTCGTAGGCGAAGCCGCGTGCCATCTCGAAGTACTCGATTTCGTGGTGCGCCTTTGCGAGCTCGGCGAATTCCCCCGGCACTTCGACCTCGGAGACTCTCGCGCCGGCGCGCGCAACACGCGCCGCGGCGTCCTCGACCGCGGAGACCGTCTCCGGCAGCGCTTCGGGCCATTTGGCGCCGCGCCAGATGCCGACGCGGGGCGCGGGAACTTCCGCGATTTCGGCGACCTCCGGACAGCCGGTGACCCCGGCGAAAAGAAGCGCGACGTCCGCGACGCTGCGCGCGAAGAGCCCGATGGTATCGAGAGATTCCGCAACCGGCTTCACCCCGGCACGATTGACGAGACCGAAGCTCGGCTTGAAGCCCACCACGCCGCAGAAGCTCGCGGGACGGATCGTCGAGCCGCCGGTCTGCGTGCCGAGGGCGAGCGGCAGCATGCGGTCCGCGACGGCGGCCGCCGAGCCGCTCGAAGAGCCGCCCGGCGTGTGGCGCGGGTTGTGCGGATTGGCGGTCTTGCCCGGATGGGAAGTCGCGAACTCGGTGCTCACCGTCTTGCCCATGATGAGCGCGCCGGCCGCGCGCGCCATGCCGACGCACGCCGCGTCTGCAGCCGGCCGGTGCCCTTCGTAGATCGGCGAGCCGTACGCGGTCGGCATGTCGCAGGTATCGATCACGTCCTTCACGCCGGCCGGAAGGCCGTGCAGTATTCCGCGCACCGGGCCCGCGTCGAGCGCTTTCGCCTGCGCGATCACCTGATCGGGATCGATGTGCGTCCACGCCTTGACCCCCGGCTCGCGCGCGGCGATGCGCTCGAGGCAGGCCCGCGCGAGCGCCTCGCAGCCGATCTCGCGTCGTGCGAGCTTGACCGCGGCTTCGCGCGCCGGCAGCTCGTTGAGCTTTCCGGAAATCAATCGAGCCTGATGTTTCCGGCCTTGGCGACCTTGCCCCACTTTTGCATTTCGCGGCTGATAAAGTCGGAGAACTCGCGCGGCGAATTGGCGACGATCTCCGCACCCAGTCCCATGATCTTCTCCCTGATCTCGGGCACGCGCAGCGCTTTCACGAACTCGGCGTGTATCCGGTCGATCACCGCTATGGGCGTGCCGGCCGGCGCCACCACGCCGTTCCACGACGCGGCCTCGTACCCCGGCATTCCCGCCTCGATCATGGTCGGAAGCTCGGCGGCGATTTCGAGACGGCGCGGGCTCGTGACGGCGAGCGCGCGCAGCCGGTTCGACTTCGCGTAGGGCAATCCCGAGGCGATGTTGTCGAAGAAGAACGCGACCTGGCCCGCGATGAGCTCGGTCAGCGCCGGGCCGCTCCCCTTGTAGGGGACATGCACGGCATCGACGCGCGCGAGCAGCTTGAACAGCTCGCCCGCAAGATGCGGGACGCTGCCGTTGCCCGCCGACGCGTAATTCAGCCCTCCGGATTTCGCCCTGGCGAGTGCGATCAACTCCTTCACCGATTTCGCGGGAAGCGACGGATTGACGAGGAGAATCATCGGCACGCTCGAGACCAGCGTCACCGGCGCAAAATCCTGCGGCGAACGATAGGGGATCTTCCTGAGCAGCAGCGGGTTGATGGTGAGCGGTCCGGGGCTGCCTATGAGCAGCGTATAGCCGTCGGGCGCGGCTTTTGCAACGATTTCCGCCCCGAGCACGCCGCCCGCGCCGGCGCGGTTGTCCACGACGACCGGCTGGCCGAAATTCTCCGTGAGCCTGGGGCCCATGAGGCGCACCACGATGTCGGCGGAGGCGCCGGCCGCGAAGGGAATGATGAGCCGTATCGGTTTGGTCGGGAATCGGGCCTCCGCCGCTTCTGCGGCCGGCGCGGCCGTCGTCAGTACGACGAGCAGGGCGAGCAATTTTCGCATGCGATCATCCTTCATTCGAGTTTTGTGCCGGAGCGGCGCACGATCTCTCCCCATTTCGCGATTTCGGACTTGATGAACGCGCCGAACTGCTCGGGAGTGCTCTCGAACGGGTCGAGCCCCAGCGTCGCGTAGCGCTCCTTCATCGCGGGCGTGCGCGCGATCTTGACGATCTCGCTGTTGAGCCGGTTCACGATTTCGCGCGGGATGCCCGCGGGAGCGAGAAAGCCGTACCATCCGGAAAGATCGAACCCGGGCACGCCGGATTCCGCGATCGTCGGCAGATCGGGCAATACCGCCGAGCGCTTCGCCGAGGTCACCGCGAGAGCGCGGAGCTTCCCGGCCTTCACGAACGGCGCGAACGGCGCCATGTCCGAGAACATGAGCTGCACCTGCCCCGCGACCAGATCGGGCAGCGCCGCGCCGACGCCCTTGTACGGAATGTGCACCATCTCGATCTTCGCGAGGTGCTTGAGATACTCGGCGACGAGATGCAGCGAGGTGCCGTTGCCGGAGGACGCGAAATTGAGCTGTCCGGGTTTTGCTCTGGCGAGCGCGACGAATTCCTTGACGGTTTTCGCCGGCACCGATGGATGGATCGCGAGCACGAACGGCGCGGAGGCGATCTGCACCACCGGGGCGAGATCCCGCACCGAATCGTACGGCAACCGGGGGTAGAGACTGACGTTCACCGCGATCGAGCTCGTCGAGCCGACGTTCAGCGTGTGTCCATCGGGCGGCGATTTCGCGACGATGTCGGTGCCGATGGTCCCGCCCGCTCCCGGGCGGTTGTCGACGACGAACTGCTGGCGCAGGTTTTCCGACAGTTTCTGGCTGTACGCCCGCGCGACGATGTCGGTAGTGCCGCCGGCGGCGAAGGCGACCACCACGCGTACCGGCTTTGACGGGTAGCTCTGCGCATGCGCGGCGAGGCTCGCGGCGGCAAGGACGGTCGCTATCACCGGCTTCGAACATTGGATCATCATTCCTCCCTGTCCGCTCCCCTCTCCCCCGGGAGAGGGATGGGGGGTAAGGGTCGGGCGATGCAACGCAGTTACCTGAAGCTCCATCAATTATTATCGGCGAGCCGCGGGTAAAATACAATTTTGCGCCCGTCGCCTCGGACCGGCGCGCGGTTGCAGGCAAGACAGGGAACGCACGTGGCCAGGCACATCGTCTGCCTCACCTTCGACTTCGACGCGATTTCGGGATTCGTCGCGCGCGGCCAGATGACGCCCTCATGGCTCTCGCGCGGGGAATTCGGCCCGCGGGTGGGCGCGCCGCGGCTGCTCGCACTGCTGAAGAAACACGATATCCGCAGCACGTGGTTCGTCCCCGGCCACACCATCGAGACCTTTCCCGAGGCGGTAGAGCGCGTCGCTGATTCGGGTCACGAGATCGCGCATCACGGCTGGACGCACCGCCCGCCGGCGAGCTTGACGCGCGAGCAGGAGGAGGGCGAGCTCGTGCGCGCGAATGAAGCGATTTTCGGGCTTACCGGGCAGCATGCGCGCGGCTACCGCTCGCCGTCGTGGGATCTGTCCCCGCACTCGATCGGGCTCCTCCTCAAGCACGGCTTCCTCTACGACAGCAGCATGATGGGCGACGACTACACGCCCTACCGCGCGCGCGGGCACGACGCGATCGAGCTCGAACGGCCCGCCGTGCTCGGAGCCGAGACCGCGCTCGTCGAAATGCCGATCCACTGGTCGACCGACGACTCCCCGCACTTCGAGTTCGTGCGTACCGAGGCCACCGTGCGCCAGGGATTGAAGCGCGCGGGCGCCGTGCTCGAGAACTGGGTGAACGACTTCCTCTACATGCGCGAAGTGGTCGACTGGGGCGTGCTCACCTATACCTGCCACCCGTTCATCAGCGGGCGCGGCCACCGCATCGTGATGCTCGAGCGGCTGATCGGGGCGCTCAAGGGCCACGGCGCCGCGTTCCAGCGGATGGACGAGACCGCCGCGGAATTCCTGCGGCGATCCGCGCCGCCCGCTACAGCGCGAGCAGCGACACCGTGACGAAGTAGATGACCAGGCTCAGTACGTCCTGGATGATGGTGGCGAGCGGGCCGCTGCCGAATGCCGGGTCGCGCCCGATGCGCGCGAGGCACCAGGGAAACAGATGTTGTCCGGCGGTTTCGATGCGGTGGGGCATGGGAGCGGGGCGGTCTGGCTTGCGGACCCGGGATGCCGGTTGGCTGTGATCGTACAGGATTGCGGTTCGATGGCGGAGCCGCGGCGATTCGTAAGTGCTGTCATTGTCCCGCGCGCGGCGGGCGCTGTGCTCGATCCATGTCAATACGAAAGGCCGCAGCGGTGTGGTTGTCGTACAATATCCGCTTTTCGAATTCCATCCCCATGGTCCGCACCCGTTTCGCTCCGAGTCCCACCGGATACCTGCACATCGGCGGCGCGCGCACCGCGCTGTTCTGCTGGGGGTTCGCGAAGAAGCACCGCGGCACTTTCATCCTGAGGATCGAGGACACCGATCTCGAACGCTCCACGCGGGAGTCGACACAGTCGATCCTCGACAGCATGGCGTGGCTGGGCCTGGAGTGCGAGGGTCCGTACTTCCAGATGCAGCGGCTTTCACGTTACCGCGAGGTCGCGGAGCGTCTCGTCAAGGAAGACAAGGCGTACCACTGCTACGCCACGAAAGAAGAGCTCGACGCTTTGCGCGAGGCGCAGCGCGCACGCGGCGAGAAGCCGCGCTACGATGGGCGCTGGCGGCCGGAGCGCGCGCGCATGCGCAAGCTCACGCCGCCGCCGGGGGCGAAGCCCGTGATCCGCTTCCGCAACTCCGAGGAGGGAGAGGTCACTTTCCACGACCTCGTGAAAGGCCCGATCACGGTCTCGAACACGGAGCTCGACGACCTCGTGCTGCTGCGCGCCGACGGTGTGCCGACTTACAACTTCGGCGTGGTGGTCGACGACATCGACATGAACATCACGCATGTGATCCGCGGCGACGACCACGTGAACAACACGCCGCGCCAGATCAACATCTACCGCGCGCTCGGCGCGCCGCTGCCCAGATTCGCGCACGTGCCGATGATCCTCGGGCAGGACGGGGAGCGGCTCTCCAAGCGCCACGGCGCGGTGAGCGTCACGCAGTACCGCGACGAAGGCTATCTCCCCGAAGCGCTGCTCAACTATCTCGCACGGCTCGGCTGGTCGCACGGCGACGAGGAGATCTTCACCATGCAGCAGTTCGTCGACTGGTTCGATCTCGAGCACATCAGCAAGTCGCCGGCGAAGTTCAACCCCGAGAAACTCGCGTGGCTCAACCAGCAGTACATGAAGGGCGCCGACAACGCGCGTCTCGCCGCGCTCGCCCAGCCGTTTCTCGCCGCGGACGGCTGCGCCGTCGAGCACGGCCCGTCGCTTGTACAAGTGGCGGGGCTGCTCAAAGAGCGGGTTTCCACCGTCGAGGAGCTCGCCGATGCCGCGGTCTACTTTTACCGGGAGATCGAACCCGCCGAGGCGCTGAAGAGCCAGCACTACACCGCTGACGTGAAGCCGGCGCTAGTGGAGTTGCGGGAGCGCTTCGCGGCGATCGCGTGGAACCGGCAGTCGATCAACGAAACGATCAAGTCGGTGATCGCGGAACGCAAGCTCAAGCTCCCGAAAGTGGCGATGCCGCTGCGCGTGATGGTGACTGGGGGAACGCAAACGCCTTCGATCGACGCCACGCTGGAACTGATCGGCCGCGACGGAGTGCTCGCGCGCATGGCGCGCCAGCTCGAGCGATTCCCGGGGTAGGTGGTAACACAGGAACGGTGAGGGGATACATGGAGGCCGAAGTGTCATGAACGAACGTCCGACTACCCGATTGCGCGCGCTGCTTGCGCAACCCGGCTGCGTCGTTGCGCCGGGCGTTGCCGACGCGCTCGCCGCGCGGCTCGTCGCGCTCGCCGGCTTTGACGCGGTGTACATGACCGGCTTCGGTACGAGCCTGACGCGGCTGGGCATGCCCGACGTCGGGCTCTTGACCGCGACCGAGATGATCGACAACGCGAGCCGCATCGCGGAGGCTTCCGGGCTGCCGCTGCTGGCCGACGCCGACACCGGCTACGGCAATCCGATCAACACGCGCCGCACGATACGCGATTACGAAAAAGCGGGAGTGGCCGGCGTGCATATCGAGGACCAGGTGTGGCCCAAGCGCTGCGGCCACCTGGCGGGCAAGCGCGTGATACCAACCGCGGAAATGGTGGCGAAGATCCAGGCCGCGTGTGACGCGCGCCGTGACCGCGATTTCGTGGTGATCGCGCGCACCGACGCGATCGCGGTCGAAGGCATCGAGGCCGCGCTCGAGCGCGGGGAGCGCTATCGCGAAGCCGGCGCGGACGTGCTCTTCATCGAGGCGCCGGTCGGACGCGAGCAGGTCGAGCGCGTGGCGAAACATTTCAAGGGCGTGCCGCTGCTGTACAACATGGCGGCGAGCGGCAAGACGCCGGATCTCCCGGCCGAGGAGCTCGGCAGGCTGGGATACAGGATCGCGATTTACCCGAACTGGGTGCTGCTCGCCGCGATCCCGGCGATGCAGAACCTGCTCGCGGAATTGAAGCGCACCGGCTCGATTGCGCACATGCGCGAGAAGGTCGCGACCTTCAGGCAATTCACCGAGATCGCGGGCCTGCCGGAAGTCCAGAAGCTCGAGGAGCGCTACGGGGTTCCCGAGGACCAGCGCGCGGGTCTGTGAGGT
>JACQGO010000286.1 GCA_016199485.1 Betaproteobacteria bacterium | reverse complement strand
TCAATCCACCCCTGTCCTTGCGCCGCTGCTTGCTCCGGTGGACGATCATCGCCCGCGGCTTGCGCGAGCCACCGCGCACACGGCGGCGCCAGATGGAGCATTTCGTGCATGATCCTTCCTTTAATTAAGTTAGCGCTTATGCCCCCGGCCCCTCTCCCGAGAGGAGAGGGGAGCGTCGAGAGCGAAACCGGATTGTCATTCGGTTTCGCAAGGTTCAACAAAGGACCTCGCCAGCGCGTCTCGCCGGTCTTGACGCTGCCGGCGCGCTCTCGCATCACGCGAGAACTGACGGCAAGCTAACGGGTAGTGGGTCAGTTTGGCGGCAGCGACCTGTGCGGCGGCGCGCGTCGCGGGTAAGCCGTCCAGCGAAGTCTTGTGTTGACGAGCGCCGACGGCTTGGGCACCCGCAGCGTGCCGTTTGCCGCACCGGAAGCAAAGCCAAACTGACCCACCACCAGCTAATGCGGCTTTCTGAAACTCAAATACCAGGCGAGGCCGTTATACCACTCGCGCGATTCGATCTGCTCCATCCCCTCCGGGATCAGGCTGACCGGAGGCACGATGGGCCTTCGCCGGTGACTGAACCATGCGCTGATGCCGGGGACGTATTCGAGCGCCCGCGCGACCTTCTCGGTTTCATCCATGATGACGATTTTCGAACCCTCCTTCGCCACGCGCACCATCTCGCGGATGGCCCTTCCCTGGTCGCTGAAAAAGTTGATACCCCCCATTTGGTACACCATATCGAAGGTGCGATCCTTGAAAGGGAGGTATTCCGCCTGGCCCAGGAAAAGTTCGGTCGAAACGGCGAGCTTCCGCAGCTTCTTCTGGCAGACCCTGAGCATTCCGGCTGACAGATCCAGCCCGTAGTAATGACAGTCCCGGCGGAGGTACTGCAGGTCGGCGCCGGTGCCAACCGAGGTCGCGAGCACCCGGTCGCCCGCCTTGATTTCGAGCGTTTCAACGAAATCCGAACGCAGCTTCGGCTCCGAGATACCGAAGAAAAGCAGCCCCACTCTGCTCAGCAGGTCATAGAACGGGGCCCAGCCGTCGTAAATTTTCCGGAACCTGCTGTTCAGCCCCGTGACCTCGTGCCTTTCGATGAACACCGGGATCCCGTCGCGCACCGGGAATTTCAAGCCATACTCGCGATTGGACAGGAACTGCGCGGTGGCGCCGTCCGCAGAGGTCTCGCTCGTCAGCTCGAGCGGAGCGTGCTCCAGGGGGCTGCACAGGATTGCCAGGGTTTCTGTTCGCATGTCACATTGACCGAGTTGAAACGACAACGAGGAACGCGGGCTGCGGGCCCTTGTCGACGGCGCACATCGATGTTAACGCCGCAACGGCAACCCTTGTCAATCCCCGGCGGCGAGCGCCTCTCCCGGCGGGCGGCGTCATCGCCTTCGGTTCCGGGCGATGCCCGCCCGGCACGTCAAAGCACCGCATCATACGACCGCGCCTCCCCTGTTCACGCCCGCCCGGCCAGCTCGCGCATCACGGCGTACAGCGCATTCTGCGCCTCAAACCCGATGCCGGGCCGGGACGGCAGCTTGAGACAGCCGTTTTCGACCTTCGCGTCATCGGCAAAGCCTGCGAAGACGCCGAACACGCCCGGGTATGACTCGCAGCCGCCGAGGCCGAAGCCGCCGGTGACGTGCAGCGTCATCTGGTTGCCGCCGTGCGGGAAAAAGGCGCTGCGCCGCCACCCCGCGCGTGCGGCCATCTCGAGCGTCCGCGAAAACTGCACGATGCCGTAGGACTGCGGCACGTCGGTCTGGATCACGTCGCGCTCCGCGCGCAGCCCCCCGAGGCGGATCAGGTTCTGCACGTCCTGCGTCGAGAAGAGATTTTCGCCGGTCGCGAGCGGCGCGTCGTATACGGCTGCGATCTCGGCGAGCACCCGGTGCAGCGGCTTCTCCTCGATCTTCGCAACCGCGTCCCAGCAGGCGACCTCGATCGTGCCGATCGCGATCGAGCGCTCGGAATGGCCGCCCGGCTTCTCCCGCTGCATCATGCAGGCGAGGACCTTCTCGGGATCGAGATTGCCGCCCGCCCCGTTCACCAGCGACTCGGGCCGGGCGGCGAGAATGCGCGGGATGAAGCGGTCGCGTATCTGCGCGCCGCAGGCGTAGCGGCCGGTCGAATTGAACGCGAAGCCCGCCACGGGCTTGCCGTCGCGGACGACGTCGGTGATCACCGCCACCACCGATGTCGTCATTTCGCTGAAGTCGAACGCCGCGTTGCGCAGATCGGCCTTCAGCGGGACGGCAGTCTCACGAATGGCGCGGATGCGCATCGGTCGGCGAGCCGGACACGGCGAATGGTGTACAGGCAAGTTTCATGAAGCGCCTGGCCCGCCGCTCCCGTGCCTCTCGCCTTTCACCCTTCCCCGCTTTCAATTCACCTGGATGCCGGCGTCCTTGACGACCTTGCGCCATTTCGCGACTTCGTTCCTGATCTGCGCCGCGAAGCCCTCCGGCCGGCTCGCGACGATCTCGAAGCCGAGCGTGAGGATGCGTTCCTTCACCTCCGGGATGGCGACGATGCGCACCAGATCGCCGTGCAGCTTCGCGACGATTGCTCTCGGCGTGCCGGCGGGCAGCAGCACGCCCTGCAGCGTGTCGGCCTCCTGGCCGGGGAATCCCGCCTCCGCCATCGTCGGCACGTCGGGCAGCGTCTGCGAGCGCTTCGCGCCGGTGACCGCGAGTGCGCGCAGCCGGCCGGCCTGGATGTGCGGGGTCGTGGGGGGCAGCGCCATGCAGCCGAGCGGCACCTGGTTGCCCACCACCGCCGCGACCGCCGGCCCGGCGCCGCCGTACGGCACGGTGCCGACATCGATCCTGGTCGTGAGCCGCAGCAGTTGCGCCGAGAGATCGGGGGTGGTGCCTATCCCCGGTGTCGCGAAGTTGTACTTCCTGGGATCGGCGCTCACGATCTTGAGCAGTTCCTTCAGTGATTTCGCCGGGACGCTCGGGTGCACGACGAAGACGTTGGGCGAGGCCGCGACGTTCGAGACCGGCACGAAGCTCCGGTACGGATCGTACGGAATCTTCTTGTAGAGCCCCGGGTTGACGACGAAGCTCGAGCTCACCACGAGTATCGTGTGGCCGTCGGGCGAAGCGCCCGCCGCGATGCCCATGCCGATGTTGCCGCCGGCGCCGGCACGGTTGTCCACCACGACCTGCTGGCCCCAGGCCTCGGTGAGCCTGTGCGCGAGTATCCGCGCGACGGTGTCCGTCGGCCCGCCTGGCGCGAACGGCACGATCATGCGCACCGGCCGCGTGGGGTAGGCCTGCCCCGGGGTCGCGGCGAAGGCCGCCGCCGCCGTTCCCATGAGGACCGCGGCGCATACGCCGCGCGAGAAAGTCCGCAATGCAGGATTCATCGGTTTCTCCCTCGAGAGTTTTCGATCGTGGGTGCTCGCGCGCGGCCGCACCGCGCGGATGCTACTCGGCCCTGATGCCCGTCTGCGCGATCAGCTTCGCGTACTTCGCCATGTCGGATTTCAGCACTGCGGCGAATTGCGCGGGTGTTCCCGCAGCGGGCTCCGCGCCCTGCGCGGAGAGCCGCTCCTTGACGTCCGCCATGCCAAGTATGCGCACGATCTCCGCGTTGAGCCGCCGCACGATCGCGCCCGGGGTGCCCGCCGGCGCGAGCACGCCGAACCACAACGTGACTTCGTACCCCGGCACGCCGGCCTCCGCGACGGTCGGCACCCCGGGCAGCGCGGGAGTGCGCCGCGCGGTCGTCACCGCGAGCGCCCTGAGCTTTCCGCCCTTCACGTGCGGCAGCACCGGCGGCACGCCGCTGAACATCATCGCGACCTGGCCCGCGAGCAGGTCCGCGATGTACTGCGCGGTACCCTTGTACGGGACGTGCACGATCTCGGCCCCGCTCATGGTCCTGAACAGCTCGCCGGCGAGATGCTGCAGCGTCGCGTTGCCGATCGAGGCATAGTGCAGCTCGCGCGGTTTCGAGCGCGCAAGCGCGACCAGCTCGCGCACCGATTTCGCGGCAATGCCGGGATGCACGACCAGCGCAAACGGCAGCACCACCGCCTGCGTGACCGGCGAGAAATCCCTGATCGGGTGATACGGCAGCTTGCGGTAGACGCTGGGGCCGATCACCAGCGCGGTCGCGCACATGACTATCGTGTAGCCGTCGGGAGTCGCCCTCGCGGCAAGCTCGGTGCCGATATTGCCGCCGGCGCCGGCGCGGTTGTCCACCACGACCTGCTGTCCCCATGCTTCCGTCATTTTCTGCCCGATGAGCCGCGCCACGATGTCGGCGCCGCTGCCCGCGGCGTAGGTGACGATGAAGCGGATCGGCCGCGCCGGATACTGCTGCGCGCCGGCGTCCGTCGCGAACGCCGCTGCCATCATCACCGCGGCCGATGCGATCCGTCGTCGAAGCATTTTCGCGTTCCTCCCCGTCTTGCCACCGGCCGGCGCGTGTTGAACGGCGGCTCTGCCGTCCGTTCCATCGCGCGCGACCGAACCGGCGCACATACGCGCGTTTTCCTACTCGACCCGCACACCGGCGTCCCGGATCACCTTGGCCCAGCGCACGGTCTCGGTCCTGATGAACTCCGCGAACCGCTCGGGCGAGCTCGACAGCGGGTCGAATCCCGCGCCTGTCATGCGCTCTTTCATTTCCGCGGTACCCATCATCTTCACGATCTCGAGGTTGAGCCGCGTCACGATCTCGCGCGGCGTGCCGGCGGGCGCCAACACGCCGTACCAGGTGATCACCTCGAAATTCGGCATGCCCGCCTCTTTCGCCGTCGGCACCTCACGCAGCCCTTGCAAGCGGGCCGAGCTCAGCACGGCGAGCGGGCGCACCTTGCCGGTGCGGATCTGCGGAATCGCGGGCGGCACCCCGATCACCACCATGTCGACGTGCCCCCCGATCATGCTGAGCATCGCCTGGTTCGAGCCCTTGAACGGCACATGCACGATGTTGACCTTGGCCAGGCCCTTGAGCATTTCGCTCGCGAGGTGATTGGAGGTGCCGACGCCGCCCGAGCCGAAGTTGAGCCTGCCGGGATAGCTGCGCGCGAGCGCGATCAGCTCCTTCAGCGTCTTCGCCGGCACCGAGGGATGTACGAGCAGCACGTTGGGAATCGAGGCGACCAGCGAGATCGGCGCGAAGTCCTTGATCGGATCATAGTTGAGCCTGGAATAGAGCGACGGGCTGATCGCGAGCGAAGGCGCGCACAGCACGATGGTATAGCCGTCGGGCGGCGACTTCGCCGCCACTTCCGCCCCGAGGTTGCCGCCCGCGCCCGGGCGGTTGTCCGCGACCACCGGCTGCCCGAGCTG
>JACQGO010000029.1 GCA_016199485.1 Betaproteobacteria bacterium | reverse complement strand
GTACGGGCTGAAGGCGATCGGCCGCGGCCGCCTGACTGCGCGCCAGCTCGAGGCGGCGCGCCGCACGCTGTCGCGCCACATCAAGCGCGGCGGCCGCGTCTGGATCCGGGTGTTCCCCGACAAGCCGATCTCGCGCAAGCCGGCCGAGGTGCGCATGGGCAACGGCAAAGGCAATCCCGAGTATTTCGTCTGCGAAATCCAGCCCGGCAAGATCATTTTCGAGATGGACGGGGTCGACGCGGCGCTCGCCAAGGAGGCGTTTGCGCTCGCCGCCGCCAAGCTGCCGTTCAGGACCGCGTCCGTGCACCGGATGCTGGGATAAGCGCGTAAAGGAAAACGAGCATGAAAGCCAGTGAACTTCGCGCCAAGAACGGCGACGACCTGCAAAAGGAGCTGAACGAGCTGCTGAAGGCGCAGTTCGGGCTTCGCATGCAGCATGCGACGCAGCAGCTTGCCAACATCAGCCAGATCCGAAAGGTCCGCCGCGACATCGCGCGCGTGCGCACCGTGATCAGAGAGAAGGCCGCAAAATGAGCACCGCAGTCAATGCAGCAACCAGCCCGCAGCCGGCCGCCGCCAAGAACCAGCGCAAGCTGGTCGGCCGCGTGGTGAGCAACAAGATGCAGAAGACCGTGGTGGTGCAGGTCGAGCGTCGGGTGAAGCACCCGGCGTTCGGCAAGATCATCACCCGCTCGAGCAAGTACCACGCGCACGCGGCGACGGGCGAATTCAAGGAAGGCGACCTGGTCGAAATCGCCGAGTGCCGGCCGATCTCCAAGACCAAGGCCTGGACGGTGACGCGCCTGCTGGAGAAGTCGAAGCTGATTTGATCGTATCCAGGACGCGGATTTCAGGGTAGAATCCGCGTCCCTTTACCCCTTACGGGGTCCAAAACTGTGCGTCCCGGACGCGCAAGTTGGATGGAGTCAAGAACCATGATTCAAATGCAATCCGTGCTGGATGTCGCCGATAACACCGGCGCGCGCTCCGTCATGTGCATCAAGGTGCTGGGCGGGTCCAAGCGCCGCTACGCCTCGATCGGCGACGTGATCAAGGTGAGCATCAAGGATGCGGCGCCGCGCGGCCGCGTGAAGAAGGGCGAGGTCTACGATGCCGTGGTGGTGCGCACCGCCAAGGGCGTGCGCCGCGGCGACGGCTCCCTGGTGCGCTTCGACGGCAACGCGGTGGTCCTGCTCACCGCCAAGCTTGAGCCGATCGGCACCCGGATCTTCGGGCCGGTGACGCGCGAGCTGCGCACCGAGCGTTTCATGAAGATCGTGTCGCTGGCGCCCGAAGTACTGTGAATCGGTCCTGCAAGGGAAGGCAAAAAACATGAACCGGATCAAGAAGGGCGACGATGTGGTGGTGATTTCCGGCCGCGACAAGGGCAAGCGCGGCACCGTGCTGCGCCGCGTCGACGCCGAACACGTCGTGGTCGAGGGTGTCAACCGGGTGAAGAAGCACCAGCGCCCGAACCCGATGAAGAACCAGACCGGCGGCATCGTCGACAAGGACATGCCGATCCACGTCTCCAACATCGCGCTGTTCAACCCGGCCACCCACAAGGCGGACCGCGTCGGCTTCAAGACCCTGGGCGACGGGCGCAAGGTGCGCGTGTTCAGGTCGAACCGCGAGCAGGTGGACGCGTAAGGAAGGGCCATGGCGAAGGACAAGGACGACAAGCCGCAGCACAAGCCCGATGCGCAGCGCCAGGCGCAGCAGCACAAGCCGGCGCCGAAGAAGGAGGCGCAGGCGAAGAAGGACGCCGCGCCGGCCCCGGCCAGGGAGGCCGGCCCGAGGATCCCGCCGCCGCCGGCGCGCCTCGCGCTTTTCTACCGCGAGCAGGTGGTGCCGGATCTGATGCAGAAATTCGGCTACAAGACCGTGATGCAGGTGCCGCGCATCCGCAAGATCACGCTCAACATGGGCGTGGGCGAGACGGTCAACGACAAGAAGGTGCTCGACCACGCGGTCAACGACATGAGCAAGATTGCCGGGCAGAAGCCGGTGGTGACCAAGTCGCGCCGCTCGATCGCCAATTTCAAGATCCGCGCCAATTTTCCGGTCGGCTGCATGGTGACGCTGCGCGGCGCGCGCATGTACGAATTCCTCGACCGCCTGGTGAATATCGCCATCCCGCGCATCCGGGACTTCAGGGGCGTGTCGAACCGCGCCTTCGACGGCCGCGGCAGCTACAGCCTGGGCGTCAAGGAGCAGATCATCTTTCCGGAGATCGAGTACGACAAGATCGACGCGCTGCGCGGCATGGACATCGCGATCACGACCTCCGCAAGAACCGACGACGAGGCGCGCGCGCTGCTGGCGGCGTTCCGCTTCCCGTTCAAGCAGGAACAGAAGCAGGAACAGAAGCACGAACCGAAAGGCTGACCACATGGCCAAGCTCGCAGTCAAGCTCCGCGAAAAGAAGCGCCGCAACACCGTCGAGAAGTTCAAGGCGAAGCGCGCGGCGCTGCTCGAAGTGATCAACGACGCCAAGGCCGCCGACGAGGAGCGGGACGCGGCGCGCGCCAGGCTGCAGCGCCTGCCGCGCGACGCCTCGCCGACGCGGCTGCGCAACCGCTGCGCGCTCACCGGGCGCCCGCGCGGCGTGTTCCGCAAGTTCGGCCTGGCGCGCAACAAGCTGCGCGAGCTGGCGCTGGGCGGCGAGGTGCCGGGCGTGATCAAGGCGAGCTGGTGAGGAGTCCGCGATGAGCATGACCGATCCTATCTCCGACATGCTGACCCGCATCCGCAATGCCCAGATGGTGGGGCAGGTGGAGGTCGGCATGCCCTGCTCGAAGCTCAAGGTGTCGATCGCCCAGGTGCTGAAAGACGAGGGCTACATCGAGGACTTCGCGGTGCGCGAGAACGGCGCCAAGACGGAGCTGCGCATCGGCCTGCGCTATTACGCGGGCAAGCCGGTGATCGAGCGCCTGGAGCGGGTCTCCAAGCCCGGGCTGCGCGTCTACAAGGGTCGCGATCACCTGCCGAAGGTGATGAACGGCCTCGGCGTCGCGATCGTGTCCACCTCGCAGGGTGTGATGACCGACCGCAAGGCGCGCGCCACCGGCGTCGGCGGCGAAGTGCTCTGCATCGTCGCCTGAGGATCCAGCCGTGTCGCGCATCGCAAAGTTTCCGATTCCGCTGCCCAAGGGCGTCGAAGTGAGCATCACGCCGGCGCAGATCTCGGTCAAGGGGCCGCTCGGCGCGATCGCGCGGCCGATGGACCCGAACGTCGCGATCGAAAAGGACGGCGAGACCCTGAAGTGCAGGCCGCTCGGCAATTCGAGCCATGCCAACGCCATGTCCGGCACCATGCGGGCACTGGTCGCCAACATGGTCGCGGGCGTCACCAAGGGCTTCGAGAGGAAGCTCGCCCTGGTCGGCGTCGGCTACCGCGCGCAGGCGAGCGGCGACAAGCTCAACTTGACGCTCGGCTTTTCGCGCCCGCTGGTGCACCAGATGCCGAAGGGCATCAAGGTCGAGACGCCGTCGCAGACCGAGATCGTGATCAAGGGCGTGGACAAGCAGCTCGTCGGGCAGGTCGCGGCAGAACTGCGCGCCTACCGCAGCCCCGAGCCCTACAAGGGCAAGGGCGTGCGTTATGCCGACGAGGTGATCGTGTTGAAGGAAACCAAGAAGAAGTAGGTGGACCGTCATGTCAGACAGGAAACAGGCGCGGCTGCGCCGGGCACGCAAAACCCGTGTCAAGATCGCTGAGCTCAACGCGGCGCGCCTCACCGTGCACCGCTCGAACTGCCACATCTACGCGCAGCTCATCGCCGCCTCAGGCGACAGGGTGCTCGCCAGCGCCTCCACGCTTGAGCCGGAGATGAGGACGCGCATGCCGTACGGCGGCAACGTCAACGCGGCCCAGGAAGTGGGCAAGCGCATCGCCGAGAAGGCCCGGCAGCTCGGTATCGAGACGGTCGCGTTTGACCGTTCCGGCTACAAGTATCACGGCCGCGTGAAGGCGCTCGCGGAAGCAGCGCGCGCCGCGGGCCTCAAGTTCTAGGCGGAAACCATGGCAAAGATTCATGCGGCAAGGATGCACGGCGGCGGAGAGCGCGGCGACGGCCTGCGCGAGAAAATGGTCGCGGTCAACCGCGTCACCAAGGTGGTGAAGGGCGGCCGCGTGCTGGGTTTTGCGGCGCTCGCCGTGGTCGGCGACGGCGACGGCGGCATCGGCATGGGCAAGGGCAAGGCGCGCGAGGTCCCGGTCGCGGTGCAAAAAGCGATGGAAGAGGCGCGCCGCCGCATGGTCAAGATCAAGCTCAAGAGCGGCACGCTGCACCACGCGGTCACCGGCCGCCACGGTTCGGCGACGGTTCTCATGCAGCCGGCCTCGGACGGCACCGGGATCATCGCCGGCGGCCCGATGCGCGCGGTGTTCGAGGTGATGGGCGT
>JACQGO010000285.1 GCA_016199485.1 Betaproteobacteria bacterium | reverse complement strand
TCCTCGCAACCACCCCGGCCCTGCGGGCCACCCCTCCTTGGGAAGGAGGGGAGAAAAGTAGGGCTGCTTCATTTGGTTAGGTGGTCCAATGTGTTGCACTTGTTGTTTGAGAGCAGGCCGCCTCTAGTATTTATTCGCGACCGGCAGCTCGTCGGCGGGATACAGCGTAATGATCTTCGCGCCGTCCGGCGTGAGCACTACTTCTTCCTCGATGCGCGCCGCCGAGAACCCGTCCTTCGCCGGGCAGTAGGTCTCGACCGCGAACACCATGCCCGCCTTGAGCTCGATCGGATGACGGAACGAATTGAGCCTGGAGATGAGCGGCCGCTCGTGCAGTCCCAGCCCGAGACCGTGACAGAAGTTCAGCCCGAACGCCGCCATCTCGCTCTCGAAGCCGATGTCCTGCGCGGTGGGGAACGCCTTCGCGATCCTGTCCGAACTGACGCCCGGTTTCAGCAGCGCGATCGCCTTGTCCATCCAGTCTCGCGCCTTCTTGTAGGCGTCGACCTGCGCGGGTGTGGCGCGACCCACGCTGAAGGTACGGTAGTAGCAGGTGCGGTAGCCCATGAACGACTGGATGATGTCGAAGAACGCCTGGTCGCCGGGGCGGATCAGCCGGTCGGTAAAGTTGTGCGGGTGCGGATTGCAGCGCTCCCCGGAGATTGCGTTGATCGCCTCCACGCAATCCGAGCCCATCTCGTAGAGCCGCTTGGTGGCGAGCGCCACGATCTGGCTTTCCTTCACGCCGGGCTTGAGCGCCTCGGCGATGTCCTGGTAGACGCCGTCCACCATCGCCGCCGCCATGTTGAGCAGCGTGATCTCGTCGTGGCTCTTCACCTCGCGCGCGTCGAGCATCACCTGCTGGCCGTCCCGCACTTCCATCCCCAGCCGCTGCAGCTCGAACAGCATCGGGGGTTCCACCACGTCCACCCCGAGCGGCATCCTGCCCACGCCTTCGGCGTCGAGCAGCGCTTTCACTTCCAGCGCCGCCTGCCGGAACAGGCTGTCATCCCCGACCGCGCCGCGCAAGCCAAGCAGCCCGGCGCGGCAGTGATCGGTCTTGAGCCACGGCGCGTAGAGCTTGTGATGGCGCGCCGCGGAGCCGAAGTCCCATACGTACGGCTCGCCGTTGCCGGTGAGCAGCGAATAGCGCGTAAGCTTGTCGCGCGCCCATTCGCCGATCACGGTGCTCGTCGTATAGCGGATGTTGTGCTGGTCGAAGGAAAGCAGCGCGCCCAGTCCCGACGCGGCGAGCGCCTGCCGCACGCGCCCGAGCCGGTAGTCGTGCAGCCGGCGGAAATCGACGCGCTCCTCGAAATCGACCTGCATGAACCCCGGCGCCTGCAGCGGCCGGTCCCAGCGGTGGTGCGGGTCGACGTCTTCGGGCCGGACCACGCGCGGCGCCGGTGGTGTCGCTTTCTTGGCCATGGAACGTCCTCCAGCGAATTCAGCTCCGGGCCACGCCAAGATGCGTGGCCATCCAGTCGGCGGTCTGCGGGCGGTAGCGGTACCACAGGTTGTTGACCACGTGGTTGCCGCCCTCGACGATCAAAAGCTCGCACGGACCCGAGACCTCCGCGGCGAGCCTCCGGGCTTCGGTATGGGAGGTCAGCCGGTCCTTGGTGCCGGCGACGATGAAGATCGGGCACGAGATGTTCTTCGCGATGCCCTTGAGCGTGAAGCGCGCCGCCACCCTGGCTGCTTCCTCGAGCGTTGCGCACTTGGCACGCACGCGGAACGCTTCGACATTGATCGTCGGCCGCCCCTCGAAGCTCGGCGAGCGCTCGTACGGGCCAGAAAGCGCGATGCACGCCTTTAACCGCTTGTCGAACGCCGCCGCGCGCGGCGCGTAATAGCCGCCGAGCGACACGCCCCAGATGCCGATGCGGGCGGCGTCGATGTCACCACGCGCCTCGAGCCAGTCGATCACCGCCTTGACCGGCTTCTCGTACTCCGGACAGATCGCAAACTCATACTCCGCCTCGCCCTGCCCGGGGCCGTCAAACGCGAGCGTCGCGAGCCCGCGCGCGAGGAACATGTTCTCGTAGACGTCCATTTCCTCCTTGGCCGAATCGAGCCCCATGCACATCACCACCACGGGTGGCTGCGCGGCGCCCGGCGGCTTGCGCAGATTGCCGTGGAGGCGGCTCCCTTCGTAGGGAATCGCCACGCGCTCCCCGCGAGGCCTGATGAGCGGCAGCGCGCGGTTGCGGCACTCGACCGCCTTCATGTGGGCACGCCTCATCTCTCCGGGGTCGTTGACGAACAGGAACTTGCCGAAGTGGTAGCATACCGCGGCGTGGGTGAAATGCTCGCCCGCGGAGAGCTCGTAGCCGTCGGCGAGCGCGTTTTCTCCGAGTTCCTCGTGCACCGCCGCGCGCGCCGACCACGCACCGCACCAGTCTTCCCAGCGGGCGATGCCGCCGGTCACTTCCTGGAAATCGGTGAGCGGCACGCCGTTCGCGACGAACCGCGGCGCCCAGTGCGATATCGCCGCCGCCACGCGCGGGTCTTTTCCCTCGGTGCCCATGTCCGTCTCAGTCCGCTCTTATCCCCGCGTTCCTGATGATCGGGGTCCATTTCGCAAGCTCGCTCTTCACCCAGGCGCCCAGCTCTTCGGGTGTCGAAGGCGTCGCCTCGGAACCGCGCTTGAGCAGCGCCTCCTTCACATCGTCACGGCGCAGTATTCCGCCGATTTCCCGGTTGAGCTTCATCACGATCGGCCGCGGAGTCCTGGCGGGAGCAAACATCCCGAACCAGAGCGTCGCTTCCATTCCCGGCACGCCCGCCTCGGCCGCGCTCGGAATGCCGGGGGCTCCGGGGAAGCGCGTTCGGCTCGATACCGCCAGCGCCTTCACCTTGCCCGCCTTCAGCTGGGCATATGCGGTGGTGGGCGACAGGAAAGAGACCTGGATCTCCCCGCCCAGCAGCGCATTGAGCGCCAGGCCGGCACCCTTGTACGGGATATGCGGCAGCTTCAGGCCCGCAACCTGGTTGAAAAGCTCCCCGGTGAGGTGGCTGATCGTGCCCGGACCAGCCGACGCATAATTGAGATTCCCCGTGCGCTTGGCGTACGCGATCAGTTCCTGGACCGATGCCACGGGTACCGAGGGATGAACCACCAGCACGGTGACCAGCTTCGCCACGAGCGTGATCGGCGCAAAATCCCTGACCGGATCGTAGGGAAGATTCTTGTAGAGCGACACGGCGCTCACGTGGGTCCCGGCGTGGCCCATCTCCAACGTGTAGCCGTCGGACGCCGCGCGCGCGACGATCTCGGTCGCGATCGTGCCGCCCGCTCCCGCGCGGTTGTCCACCACCACGGACTGGCCCCACTTCTCCGTCAGCTTCTGGCCGACGAAGCGCGACAGGTAATCGGCCGTGCTCCCCGCCGACTGCCCCATAAGACGGATCGGCTTCGACGGATAATCCCCGGCTGGATCCGCGGCGTACGACGCTGCGGCCGCCAGCGCCGCCATCGTCGCCATCCACGCGAGCCTTCTCATTGGTGTCTCCTCCTCTTCACACCTTGCGCAGGCCGAGCTGCGTCGCCATCCAGTCCGCGGTCTGCGTCTGGTACATGTAACGGCGGTTGTTCACGACGTGGTTGCCGCCCTTGATGATGCTCAGCACTTTGGGTCCCGATGCCTCCGCCGCGATGCGCTCGGCATTGTGCGGGGGCGTCAGATGGTCGAGCTCCCCCGCGACGATATAGATCGGGCAGGTGATGCTTTTCGCGACGCCCGCGAGCGTGAGCGTTTTCGCCTTCTCGCGCGCCTCCTCCATCGTCTTGCTGTGGGAGCGCACGCGGAATGCTTCGCGCGAGAGCTCGTTGCGGCCGTCGAAAGTCTCGACCCAGTCGTACGGGCCGGAGAGCGAAACGCACGCCTTGAGTCGCTTCTCGAACGCCGCAGCGCGCGCTGCGTAGTAGCCGCCGAGCGAGACGCCCCACAGCCCGATGCGCGAGCGATCGAGATCGCCGCGCGTCTCGATGAAGTCGACGACCGCGGTGACCGCGACCTCGTAGTCTCCGCGGATCGGAATGTCGTACTCCGCTTCGCCCTGCCCCGGCCCGTCGAAGGCGAGCGTAGCCATCCCGCGCGCGAGAAAGATGTTCTCGTAGACGTCCATCTCTTCCTTGGTGGAATCGAGCCCCATGCACATCACCACCACGGGCGGACGCGCCGCTGCCGCGGGTTTGCGCAGGATGCCGGCGAGGACTTGGGGCCGGTACGGGATCGCGACGCGCTCGCCGGCGGGACGCAAGTGAGGCAGCGCGAGCCGCCGGCACTCCACCGCCTTTTCGTGCGCCGCCCTCATCTGCGCGATGTCGTGCACGAACATGAACTTGCCGAAGTGATGGCACAGCGCGGCCCGCGTCAGGTGCTCGCCCGCTGAAAGACGGCAGCCTGCGGCGAGCGCCTTGCGCCCCAGCTCCTCGTGGACCGCAGCACGCGCCGACCACGCCGCACACCAGCCGTCCCAGCGCTCGATGCCGGCGGTCACCTCTTCGAAATCGGCGAGCGGCACGCCGTTGGCGACGAAGCGCGGCGCCCAGTTGTGAATCGCGATCTCGACGCGTTTATCGCGTGCGGTTGCCGTATCCATCCGTCAGTTCGTCCCGGCGCCCGATCGAGGCCGTCATCTCCTGAAAGTCGGTAAGCGCAATGCCATTGGCAGAGAATCGCGGCGCCCGACGGCGGACTGCTGATCGGACTCTGCCATCGGGCATGCGCGTCTCCCTACCCGAACTTCTCCGCCCGTGCGAGGTAGCTCAGGTCCATGTAATTCTCCGGCGCGCGCCTCGGGCGCCGGAAACCTTCGGCCTCCCATACCGTTTCGATCACCTGGCGCAGGCCCGCGGCCGTGATCTGCGGCTGCGGCCGTTCAGCAAACGCATCAAAGGCCGCTGCGGCCTGCACGGGGTCGGTGTCGAGCCGCGCGCAGAGCACCTGTACCGCCTCGTTCCGGTTGCGGCGGTCGGTGAGCCAGCCATGAGCGGCGCGCATAGCGCGTATGAAAGAGAGAAGCTCATGCCCGTGCTCGCGCGCCCACGAGCGCCGCGCGGCGGCTATCGGCCCCGGGTAGGTCGGAAAGTACTCCGCGGTCGAGCCCAGGCTCATGAAGCCCTCCGCGTCGAGCTGTCTCGCCGAGGAGCCGGTCAGCGTGATGTCGGCCTCGATGCCCTCGCGCGCGAACAAGCTTTTCGACTGCGCGACATAAAACGGCCACGAATTCACGCCTTCAGAGATGATGGCGAGCTTAAGAGCCCCTAACATAATGAAACGCGCGCGAACGGAGGCACTTCGTAGCACCATGCGGCGACCCCTCCAGTTGTCGTATCCGGCCGGTTCAGGCTCGGAGCGCGAGCCGCACACCCGACGAGGGTGAATGAAACCGCGTGCCACGCGCGACCGGATTGTTGTACCCCGCGCGACGTGGCGAAAAATGCTACGGCAAATCGAAACCAATTGTCAATGTGATCCCGGAATGGTTCGGTATGAGGGAGGATTGGTTCATCGTGGACGCATTCGCTCGTTCCGGAGAGAAACAACCCAAGACGACGGGCGGCTGATGTTGCGGCGCAGTGCTCCACGTATTGCATCTTGAACCAATAAGCATTATTGGTTTATGATTCCCCACGGCGGCGAGCGCGTCGCGCGTGGCAGCGGCTCGCGATCGGCCCAGGATTCCAATGACCCACCGCGTGCAGTTGCAACCGGGAGCGCAGCGCATCCGCGAGTTCATCGTGAAGGGCGTCGATGAAGGCACGCTTGCGCCTGGCGCGAAGATACCCACCGAGCGCGAGCTCGTAACGCGTTTTTCCACGCCGCGCAATGCGGTGCGCAAGACTCTGGCCCAGCTCGAAGCCGAAGGCTATATCACGCGCCACGTCGGCCGCGGCACCTTTGTCGCGGGCGGCATGGAAAACCCGGGCGTGGCGGTCACCGCGGAGAGCGTCGCCAACGTGAGCCCGGCCGAACTGATGGAAGCCCGGCTCAGGATAGAACCTGCGCTCGCCGAGGTCATCGCAACCAACGCGACGGCCGCCGACTTCGAGCGCATGGAGACGTGCCTGGAAAAAGCGGAGAAAGCGACGACACTCGACGAGTTCGAGCTGTGGGATGCCGCGCTGCACCAGGCGCTCGCCAACGCCACCCACAACCGCTTCGTGATCCGCGTGCTGGAAATGGTAACCGCGGTGCGCGAGCAGGCCGAATGGGGAAAGCTGAAAGATCGCATCGTCACGCCCGAGCGGCGCATCAAGTACCAGGAAGAGCACCGCGCAATCGTGATGGCGCTCAAGGAGCGCGATGCCGAACGCGCACGCGCCTGCATCGTGGTCCATTTGCAGCACGCGCGGCGCAATCTTTTCGGCTACTAGTGAGCGTCGTGAGACGCTTCGGGCGTTCGCCGATACGGACGCGCGCAGGGCGATCGGCCGCGCCCGCGCTACTTCAGCACCCGCAGCAGGTTATGGAAATCGTCGGTCCACACCGGGAAGTCCGGCCGCGGCGTCAGCGGCTCGGCGGCGTCGCCGATCAGCGGATGATCGAGAAACGCGCGGTTGCGGGTGACCAGGATCTGGTCCGTGCTTGACAGCCAGTAGTCGTGGGGCGTGCGCTGCGCGTCCGGGATGTCGGATACGAGCACCGCGGTGAGGCCGTATTCCAGCGCGAGCCGTGCCACGACGTGAGTGATGTCGACGAAGCGGTTGGTCGCCTGAAAGATCAGCACGCCGCCGGGTTTGAGGTGCCGCATATAGGTCGCCATCGCTTCGCGCGTGAGCAGGTGCATCGGGATCGAGTCGCCCGAAAATGCGTCCATTGCCAGGACGTCGAAGCGCTGGTTCGGCTCGCGTTCGAGGCTCAGGCGCGCGTCGCCGAGCACGATTTCGACTCTCGCCGGCGTATCGGCGAGGAACGAGAAATCGCGGCGTGCGATCTCGACCACCCGCGGATCGATCTCGTACAGCCGGAACACGTCCCCTGCGCGTCCATACGCGACGTAGACCCCGACGCCCAGCCCGATGACGCCGACGCGCCTCGGCTCGTCGCCGAACGCGGCGAAGGTTCGGCCGATGCCGCTGGTCGGGCCGAAATACAGGCTCGGCGCGCGCTGCCATTTGGCTTCCAGGTACTGCCCCCCGTGTATGATCGGACCGTGATACATCGCGCGGAACGGTACCGGCTCACGGAACTCCGCGGTGCGCACGACCCCATAGAAGTTGCGCGTGATCATCCGGGTCTGCGAGGTCGGAGAATCTTCGCCTCTTACGACGAAGTACGCGGTGCTCGCGACCGCCACGACCGCGACCGCGCGCGCGGAGAGGGCCACGCCGCGCACGAGGCGCGGCATATCGAGAGTGCGCGCAAGCAGCAGCAATGCACAGGCGGTGAGCCCGATGCCGATCTCGTAATAGCCCCGCAGCAGGTTCGGCGCCATGATGCCCACCAGCAGCGCCCCGACCGCGCCGCCCAGAGAAATCATGAGATAGTAAGTCGTCAGATAGCGCGGATGGGGTTTCAGCCGCGCAAGCTCTCCGTGGCAGAACATGCAGCAAACGAACAGACCCGCGGCGTAGAGCGGGATCGCGACCTTGAGATCGAGCGAATCGATATACGCCGCCATCGCGGTGAGCGCCGCCGCGGTGAGCGCCATGAACAGCCCGCGCGCATACCAGCGCGGATGATCGAAGCACAGAATGAAAGACACGAGATAGAGCGAAAGCGGCACAATCCACAGGAATGGAATCGATGCGATGTTCTGGGTGATGTGGTTGGTGACCGCGAGCAGCAGGAACGAGCCCATCGCCGCGAGCCCGAGCCAGAGGAGCTTGTCCCGCAGCGCCGGGGGGGGAACGGCGCCGCTCGCGGCCGGCGTCTCGGCGCCAGCTTCCGCCCTTGCGCTCAGGACTGCGGTCGCGGCACACAGCACGGCGAACAGCGCGTAGATACCCGACCACGCGTGCGACTGCGCGGCAACCGATATCCACGGCTCGACCGCGACCGGATAGGCGAGCAGCGCGAGCAGCGAGGCGAGGTTGGACAGCGCAAACAGCCGGTACGGCGCCGCGTGATGGAAGCGCCGCGCGAACCAGGCCTGCAGCAGGGGGCTCGTCGTCGAGAGCAGGAAGTACGGCAGCCCGATGGTGGCGGCAAGCAGCCCGAGGATGCGCCAGCTCGGGTTCTCCTCTCCCGCGGGCTTCCAGCCCGCCCCCGGCACGATGGGAAGCACGAGCAGGCTCGCGGCGAGCAGTGCGACGTGCAGCACGACCTGGCGCCGCGCGCCGAGCCGCCGGGTGATCCAGTCGGCGTAGGCGTAGCCGAACAACAGCACCGTCTGAAAGAACACCAGGCAGGTCGCCCATACCGTCGCGGCGCCCCCGAACCACGGAAGGATCTGCTTCGCGATGATGGGCTGGACGAGAAACAGGAGGAAGGCGCTGAGAAAAATGGTGCCGGCGTAGATGGCCATCGATAACGGTTTGTGTGCGGTGTGTCTGAAATGCGCGATTCTAGCAGGCTCCCCGGCTCGCCGCGCCTTTGCCATTTAAATGCGGGAAGGCATGCAGCGGTTGACACGCGATGGAAGCAAGCCTGCTGCGCTTTGTCGAGCGGCGCCCGGTTTTGGCGTAAACTGGTCGGGCCGCTCCGTCTCTTTCGCGCCGCATGGACCTGCCCTTCACTTCGGCCGTCGTCATCCTGCTGCTTGTCATCGACCCGCTCGGCAACATTCCGGTGTTCGTGTCGGTGCTCGCCAGCGTCGAGCCGGCGCGGCGCGCGGCGGTCATGCTGCGCGAATGGGCGATCGCGTTCGTGGTGCTGCTCGTGTCCGTGTTCTTCGGCAACGCACTGCTCGAGCTGCTCGCGCTGTCCGATTCCTCGCTCAACATCGCGGGTGGAGTGATCCTGTTCCTGATCGCGTTGCGCATGATCTTCCGCCGCGCGGAAGGGGTCTTCGGCGACGTCACCACGGGCGAGCCGTTCATCGTTCCGCTCGCAATTCCCGCAATCGCGGGCCCCAGCGCCATCGCCACCGTCATCCTGTTCGTGTCACGCGCGCCGCACCGCATGCTGGAGTGGATCGCGGCGCTCTCGGGCGCGATGCTGCTCGCGCTCGTGGTGCTGCTGTTCGCCGAGCGCATCAGCCGGCTGGCAGGCGAGCGCGGGCTCGCGGCGCTGGAACGGCTGATGGGGCTGATCCTCACCGCCATAGCGGTGGAGATGCTGCTCAGGGGAATCGAGGGCTTCGTGCGCCAGTTGCAGTGACCACGTGATGCGCCGCCGGCGGCCGTGCGGATTGCGTCAAGGAAGGCAAGATCGAGGAGATCGCGGTCCAGAAGGATCTGATCCCGGGCAAGCTCAAACAGCCGTTGCCCGACGGGCGCCGCCGCTTCGTCACGGCGCGCGGCGATCGCGCCTCACTCGGGAAAGTACGACGGCGGAATCGGCCGGCGCCAGTACGGCGTGAAATCGACGCGCTCCGGGGACACGACGGTGCGCGGGCGGGTGGCGAGGATGTCGAACAGCCTTTCCTTGAGCTCTGCGTCGAAAAACTCGAGCTCGCCCCGCCGCTCGTGCTCGGCGATGAGGCGCAGCCACGCCCCGCGCGGATAGGGACCCGAGGGCGCCAGCGCGACCTCGCCGCCGTACTGTTGGTAGAGCGCGCGGTTGAGCTTCCAGGCCTCGACGACCGGCGCGTACGTCTCGCGCAGCGTCGCGGGATCGGGCGCGGGTTCGCGTTCAAGCTCCGCGTCGCGCCCGGCAAGCCGCGCCAGCGTGTCGCGGAAGTCCTGTACGCGTGCGCGTTCCGCCGCGCCGAGCGCATCGGTAGCGAGCCTTTCCTCAAGCTCGCGCAGCTTGCGCGCGCGTTGGGCGCGGTCCCTTGCGGCGAATTCGCGCTCGTAAGCGGCGAGCTCGGCGACCTCGGCCTGCGTCGCCGCGAGCCCGCTGCGTTCTATGTAACGGCGCGCGACGCGCTGCCAGAGGATTTCCGCCAGCCTTTCCTCGCGCGGCCGGGTATCCCCGCCGGCGCGGAGCTGCGCGTCGCTGATCTGTTCGCCGAAGAGGGTCACGACGACCATCTCGGGCAGCGCCGGTTGCGCACCC
>JACQGO010000028.1 GCA_016199485.1 Betaproteobacteria bacterium | reverse complement strand
GCGGCGCGCGCGAAGCTCCCGGGAACCGCGTTCGGTGCCGCCGAGGAAGCGGGGACGCTCGTCGCGACCTGCCCGTGGGGCAACCGGCTGCGCTGCCACGCACCGGGGCCGCGTTTTCCCGGCATGACGCTCGGCATCGCCTATGTGGAGCTCGCGGTGAGACCCGGCGCCGCCGCGGGAATCGCGCGCTTCTACCGCGAGGTGATGGGCGCGCGGTGCGTGCTGGACGAGGAGCGCGCGGTGGCGAGCGTTTCCATCGGCGCCAACCAGGCGCTGGTATTCCGCGAGACGCGTGCGCCGCTGCCCGCCTACGACGGGCATCACGTCGCGATCTACGTCGCGGATTTCTCCGGGCCGCACCGCTTTCTCAAGCAGCACGACCTCGTCACCGAGGAAAGCGACGAGCACCAGTACCGCTTCCAGGACATCTTCGACATCGATACCGGGGCCAAGCTCACCGAACTCCAGCACGAGGTGAGGAGCTTGAGGCACCCGATGTTCGGGCGCGAGCTTGTCAACCGCAATCCGGCGCAGAGCAACCGCAATTATCTGCGTGGCGCGGACCGCTTCGAGTGCTGAGTCGCGCCGCCGCACCCGTGGACCCCGGCGCAGTCAGGCAGTTCTTCGAGGCGCTCCAGGAGCGCATCGTCGGGCGCCTTGCGGAGATCGACGGAAAGACGTTCGCACGTGATGAGTGGGGGCGGCTGCAAGGCGGAGGAGGAATCACGCGCGTGCTCGAAGCGGGCAACGTGTTCGAGCGCGGTGGCGTCAACTTCTCGCATGTCTTCGGCGAGCGGCTTCCACCGTCGGCCACGGCGCAGCGGCCGGAGCTCGCGGGCCGCGCATTCGAAGCGACGGGCATCTCGCTCGTGCTGCATCCGCGCAATCCCTATGTTCCGACGGTGCACATGAACGTGCGTTTTTTCCTCGCCGGCAAACCCGGGGCCGAGCCGGTGTGGTGGTTCGGCGGCGGCATGGACCTTACCCCGTGTTACGGGTTCGAGGAGGACGCGGTGCACTTTCACCGGACGTGCCGCGACGCGCTCGCGCCATTCGGCGCCGACTACTACCCGCGGTTCAAGCGCTGGTGTGACGAATACTTTTGCCTCAAGCACCGCAACGAGCCGCGCGGCATCGGCGGCATTTTCTACGACGACCTCAGCGCGCCGGACTTCGCCGTATGCTTCGGCCTCACGCAGAGCGTGGGCGAGCATTTTCTGCCCGCCTATGTTCCCATCGTCGAGCGCCGCGCGAGCACTTCCTACGGCGAGCGCGAACGCGCGTTCCAGGCCTACCGGCGCGGCCGATACGTGGAGTTCAACCTGGTCTACGACCGCGGCACGTTGTTCGGGCTGCAGTCGGGCGGGCGCGCCGAGTCGATCCTGGTGTCGTTGCCGCCGCTGGTCGCATGGCGTTACAACTGGAAGCCGGAGCCGGGCAGCGCGGAGGAGCGGCTCTACACCGAGTTCCTGACGGCGCGCGACTGGGTGACGTAGCGCGCTACTTCTGCGCCGGCTGAAACCAGCTTTTCACCGTCCTGATGCGCGCGGCGAAACGCTGCGCGAACGAGGATTCGGCAGCGCTGGAGGCGGCCACCTTGTGGCGCCGCGCCAGCTCGGGTGCGCTCTTGAACTGGGCGTAGCGCTCGAGCGCCGCGTCGACATGTTGCTTCATGAGCTTCAGGTTGACCGGTTTGTTGACGAAACGGAAAATCTGCGCCTGATTGATGAGCTCGATCACGAGCTCGGAATCCGAGGCGTTGGTGAGCACGATGGCGAGAATTTCCGGGTGGTCCTGCTTGAGCAGCTTGAACATCGCGGTGTTGTCCTCTTCTCCCGCGCCGATGTCTGCGATGATCACCGCCACCTCTTTGGACGCCAGCGCGCTCAGTGCCTCCTCGAAGCTTTTCGCGTAGCCCACTTCGCAACGTTTTCCGAACAGCTCCTTGGCGGCGCGGAAGATCTCCTGTGCCTGGTCGATCACCAGGATCCCGGCCGTGAGCTTGTCGGGCAGCGCCGCGAGCCCGACCGGCGCGTCGGCGAGCTCCAGCGCGATCGCCACCGCCTCGGCAACGGTCTTCTGGATCTCCTGGTTGTCCCACGGTTTGCTGATGAAGCGGAACACCTCGCCCTCGTTGATCGAGCCGACAATTGCAGCGAGATCCGAGTATCCGGTGAGGAGAATTCTCATGGTATGCGGCGAGATTTCCTTGACCTGCCGCAGCAGCTCGACACCCAGCATCTCCGCCATGCGCTGGTCGCTCACCACGAGGTGGACGCGGAATCGCCTGACGAACTCGAGCGCCTGCGCGCCGTTGGTGGCGGTGAGCACATGGTAACTCGAGCGGAAGATCGACTTGAGCGCGTTGAGTATCCGTTCCTCGTCGTCGACGAAAAGCACCCGCGCCTTCTTGGCCGCTTCCGGGCTGATTTCGCTCGCGGCGCCGGGATGGACCTCGGGCGCTGGTGCCGCCACAGGCACCGGGGCAGCCTGCGGAAGCTGCGCCGCACTGATCATGCGCGCGGCCTCCACCAGGTCGGGCGTGATGCGCATGGTGGGAGCATCCGCCATCGTGGGCGCGTGCTCTCGCGAGCTCAGGCGGATGCTCGCCTCGATGCCCTTCACAAAAGCGTCGGACAGCTCGCGCGCGTTCTGGAAGCGGTCCTCACGTTTCTTCGCCATCGCTTTCCGGATCACCCAGTCGAGCTGCGCCGAGAGGCTGGGGTTGAACTGCGAGGGGTTCACCGGGTGTTCGTTGAGCACCTGGCGCATGACCTCGGCGTTGCTGCCGGTGAACGGTTTCCTGCCGGTCAACAGCTCGTAGGCGATCGCGCCGACCGAATACAGGTCGCTGCGCTCGTCGATGTTCATCCCCATGAACTGCTCCGGTGACATGTACCCGGGCGAGCCCATGACGTCGCCTACCTGGGTGAGCGTCGAGGACTCGATGCGCGCGATTCCGAAGTCGCTGATCTTGATGCGGCCGTCGTCGTTGATCAGGATGTTGGAGGGCTTCACGTCGCGGTGCACGACGCCTTGCGTGTGGGCGTATCCCAGGCCGTCGAGCAGCTGGCGGATGATTTCGCCGATCTCCTTGAGGTCGAACTGCGCCTTGTCCCGGATGTGCTCGAACAGCGACTTGCCGTTCACGAGCTCCATCACGATCCAGGCGATGTTGACATCCTCCCCGTAATCGTAGATCGCCGCGATGCGCGGGTGGGTGAGGCGCCCCACCGCCTTTGCTTCGTGCCGGAAGCGGGTCAGCGCGTACTGCAGCTCGGAGGGGTCGAGCGCCGACTTGGTGATGGTTTTCACCGCGACGAAGCGGCCGATCGCCGGGTCGTAGGCCTTGTACACCGTGCCCATCCCGCCCTGGCCGATCACGCCGCGGATCTCGTACTTGCCGATGTTCTCGGGAGAGGTGGCCATCGCGTGTTCGTTCGCGCCGTTACCCGGCGAGCTCGCCCGTCGCCGGCGGGGTCACCGGCAGCACCACCGTGAACTTCGTGCCCGCGCCGACCTTGGACTCGACCGTTATCTTACCGCCGTGCTGCTCGACGATTTTGTATACGATGGACAATCCGAGTCCTGTGCCTTTGCCGACCTCCTTGGTGGTGAAGAACGGATCGAAGATCTTGGGCAGGACCTCGGGCGGTATGCCCTTGCCGTTGTCTTCCACCTCGACCGCGACCCTGTCCGGCCCCTCGGTGCGCGTGGTGAGCGTGATCACACCGTTGCCCGCCTCGACCGCCTGCGCGGCATTGTTGAGGAGATTCAGGAACACCTGGTTGATTTGCGACGGCGAGCAGGTGATGGTCGGGGTCTCGCCGTAGTTCTTCTTTACGGTGAGGCGCTTCAGTTCGTGCTTGGCGAGCAGCAGCGTGCTTTCCAGGCCTTCATTGAGGTTAAAGCTTGCCACCTTGCTGCGGTCGAGCCGCGCGAAGTTCCTGAGGTTCACCACGATTTCCGCGATCTGCTCGATGCCGTAGAGCCCGTCCTTGATGAGCGCCGCGAGCTCGTCGCTCGCCTGGTGCTCCTTGAGCGCGCGGATTTTCGCGGTGGTCGCCGCAAACTGCGCCGCAAGCTGCTGCTGGTTCGCGGTCCCGGACTGCAGCATCGCGAGCAGTCTTTCGCTGTGCCCGATGGCGTCCGCCAGCGCCGGCACCCGCTCGCGCACCGTGCCGAGGCTGTTCTTGACGTAGGCGAGCGGCGTGTTGATCTCGTGCGCGACGCCCGCCACCATCTGCCCCAGCGAGGACATCTTCTCGGTCTGTATCAGTTGGGCCTCCGATTCCTTGAGCTGCCTGAGCGCTTCGGAGAGCTCGCGCGTGCGCTCCGCCACGCGCTGCTCGAGCCCTTCGTTCGCCGCTTTCAGCGCGACGTTCGCGGCATTAAGCAGCCGGTAGCTGGCCGCGAGCCGCGTGCCGAGATAGGCGAGCAGAACGAGTAGCGCCCCGGCGTAGGCGATCAGGTAGGCGCGGAAGCGCTCCTGCTCGTCGAGCGCCGCCTCGAGCTCCCGCGAGAACGCGTTGGTCAGGCTGTCCACGCGCGGCCCCGCCGTGAGAAAGGTGAGTTTCTCGAACAGCGCCTGCTCGCGCGGCTTGACGGCAAGCACCGCCTGCACGTCCGCGTCGAGCCGTGCGAGGGCCTCGCGCAACCGCTCGGGGATGCCTGCGCTTGATTCGCGCAGCTCCCCGGCGAGCACGATGACGTGCTTGGCCTGCGCCTCGCCCGGCGCCCAATAGTACTTGTGGGTTTCGTTGATGAGCTGCGTGGCGATATTCTCGAGCGCGACCAGCCGGTCGCGGTTCGGCGCTTCCGCCCACGCTTCACGCACGACCGCGAACATCGCGGGCCCCGCCTCGAGCACCTGCCTGAGTGCCTGCTTCGCCTCCGCGTTCTCCTTCTTGAACTGCGCGACGAGCTCACCCTTCTGCGCGAACGCCTGCTTGAGGTCGCCGAGTCCCGGCACGAGCGCCGCGCTCGCCAGCGCCTGCGCTTCGGCGGCGAGGCCCTGCTGTGCGCGGTTCGCCGCCGCGGCGAGGTCGGGGCCCGGGAGCTGCTGGCGGTTTACCTCGAGCCTCGCGCGCAGCACGTCCACGTCCCACTTGGCGTCGACTTCCTTGAGCTCGCGCATGTGGCGCAGCGCCTCGTTGTGCCGCTTGAAGTCCGCGCCCTCGGTCTTGAAATAGAGAAAGGCGAGCGTGGCGATGAGCGCTATTGCTGCCAGCGCGACCAGCGTGCTACGCAGAACGGGCATGCTTGTTCTCCTTCTTGGCACTGAGCGCGGGCGCCGCGATCACTCGCCGAGATAGGCGTGGCGCACCTGCGGATTGATCAGCAGCGCAGCGGCGCTGTCGGCGAGTGTGATCAGCCCGCTCTCCATCACGTAGCCGCGGTGGCATGCTTCGAGCGCGAGCTTGGCGTTCTGTTCGACGAGCAGCATGGTCACCCCGTCCTTCGCGATCGTGCGTATGGTCTCGAAAATCCTCTGTACCATGAGCGGGGCGAGCCCCATGCTCGGTTCGTCGAGCAGCAGGAGCGCGGGACGGCTCATCAGCGCGCGTCCGATCGCAAGCATCTGCTGCTCGCCGCCCGAGAGCGTGCCGGCGAACTGGCGCCGCCGCTCCGCGAGCCTGGGAAAAAGCCCGTAAACACGCTCCAGGTCGCCCTGCACCCCGGCGCGATCGTGGCGGATATACGCGCCCATCGCAAGGTTTTCCTCCACCGTGAGGCGGGGAAACACGCCCCGTCCTTCAGGCACCAGTGCCATACCCTGCTCGACCAGCCGATAGGACGGGATCGCGGTGATGTCGCTGCCATTATAAATGACCCGCCCCGCCGCGGGCTTGAGCAGCCCGCACAGCGCCCTGAGCGTGGTGGTCTTGCCGGCGCCGTTGGCGCCGATCAGCGTCACGAGTTCCCCGGCGCGCACTTCGAGGTCGATGCCCTTGACCGCGTTGATGCCGCCGTAGCTCACCTTGAGTCCCTTGACCTCAAGCAAGCGCGCCTCCGAGGTACGCTTCGATGACCGCGGGATCGCGCTGCACCTCGGCGGGCGGCCCCTCGGCGATCTTCCTGCCGTAATCGAGCACCGCAACGCGGTCGCACAGCCCCATCACGAGCTTGACGTCGTGCTCGATCAGGAGCAGCGTCACTCCGTCGTTGCGGATCCGTTCAAGCAGGGACCTGAGCTCCGCGGTCTCGGTGGCGTTCATCCCCGCCGCCGGCTCGTCGAGCGCGAGCAGCCCGGGCTCGGTCGCGAGCGCGCGCGCGATCTCGAGCCGGCGTTGATGGCCGTAGGACAAGTGCTGCGCGAGTTCGTTGGCGTAGTCGGAGACGCCAACGTAGGCGAGCAGTTCGTGCGCCCGGCGTACGGTCGCCGCCTCCTCCGCGCGGGTCGCGCGGCCGCGTACGATTGCACCGATCACGCCGGCGCGGGTGCGCGGGTGGCGCCCGACCATCACGTTCTCGAGCGCGGTCATGTTGGCGAAGAGCCTGATGTTCTGGAAGGTGCGCGCGACGCCCTCCGCGGCCACGCGGTACGGCTTGAGGCCGTTCAGGCATTTGCCCTCGAAGAAAAACTCGCCCGCGTCGGGAGGATAGATCCCGGTGAGGACGTTGAACAGCGTCGTCTTGCCCGCGCCGTTGGGCCCGATCAGGCCGAAGATCTCGCGGCGCTCGATCGCGAGCGACACCCCGTTGAGTGCGGCGAGCCCGCCGAAGCGCTTGCTGATCGAGCGCGCCGCGAGCAGCGCTCCTTCGCTAACGCGGGACATCGTACGCTTCCGCTTGCTGTGCGGGTTCCTCCTGCTCTTTGCCGGAGAGCTCGCGGCGCCTGATACGCGACGGCCATAGCCCGGAGGGGCGCAGCAGCATTACCAGGATCAGCGCCAGGCCGAACAGCAGCAGCCGCAGGTCGGCGGGATCAACCAGCACGCGCCCGGCGAGCGCCTGTTGCAACGGCCCCAGGTAGCGCAGCGCTTCGGGCAGCGCCACCAGCAGTACCGCGCCGAGGATCACCCCCGGAATGTGCCCCATGCCGCCCAGCACCACCATGCACAGGATCATGACGGACTCGATGATCGTGAAGCT
>JACQGO010000302.1 GCA_016199485.1 Betaproteobacteria bacterium | reverse complement strand
GCCGCATCAGCGGAGCGCGGCTTCCGCGCGGCGGCGCAGCGCCTCGGCCTCCTTTTTCTGCCCGAGGGTCTCCAGGGCAAGCGCGAGGTTCTTCAGCGTGTGGCCGGTGGTGAGGCTCCCGGGACCGAAGAGCTTTTCCTTGAGCGCGAGCGCGCGGCGCAGCGTCGCTTCCGCCTCGCGCAGCTTTCCCTGCGCAAGCAGCGACGAGCCTAGCCCGTGCAGCGCCGCGGCGGTGTTCGCGTGCTCCGCGCCGAACGTCTTCTCGAACACGCCCAGTACGCGGCGGTGCAACTTCTCCGCCTCCGCGTGCCCGCCGCGCGCGTCGAGCACCGCCGCCAGGTTCTGCAGCGTGAACGCGGTCGCTGCGCCGTCGCGGCCGAAGAGCTTCTCGCGCAGCCCCGCCGCGCGGCGATAGAGCACCTCCGCCTCGTCGAAGCGGCCGGAAAAGTGCAGCACGCGTCCGAGATCGTTCAGGCTCGCCGCGGTGTTCGCGTGGCCTTCGCCGAACGTGGTGCGCGCTTCCTCAAGCGCCTGGCGCGCGAAGAGCATCGCCTGCTCGAGGTTGCCCCGTGCGAGATGCAGCTGTGCCTGTTGCGCGAGGACCTTCCATTCCGCTTCGCCGGCATACCCCGGGGCCACGCTCGCCGCGCACGCGAGCGCAACCGCGCCGAGTAGCGCTCGCGCGCTCACCGCGACTTCCGCGATCCTCGCGCCCCGGCAAACAAGGCGCGAAGCCGGGCAAGATAGTCGCGCGCCTCCGGGCTGTCTTCGGCGGGCGCGAACGGCGCGCGCTCCTCCGGCGCGTGCGGCCGGTACGGCCCCGCCTTCGCCTCGAACACGACGTTGTCGTGGAAGTTGTGGTTTTGTCTGCGGCGCGGGCTGGCGCGCGCCGCGGCGAGCGTGCGCTCCATGAGCGCCCGGTCAATGGTTGGCACGCGGTTCGTAGACGATCTTGACATTCTCGTCGCTCAGCCAGGCGGAAAGCGAGCGCAGCAGGTCATCGTGGAGGCTCACGCGCCACTCCTCGCCCAGATCGATTTCGCAGCACGCGCTCTGACTGTAGTAAACCACCGACACCGGGCAGGTGCCGCGGCGGTACGGCGCGAGCATCTCGCGCAGCTTCTCGCCCGAGGACTGCCCGTTACAGGTAAGCCGGATCGCCCTCGCGAAGCGGCTGCGCGCCGCCGCGAGATCGTAGAGCTTGTCCGCCGCGATGCGCAGGCTTCCCGAGAACTCGTCGTGCGACACCTTGCCTTCCACGACCAGCAGCCGGTCCTCCTTGAGCCAGTGGCGGTGCTGCTCGAACAGCTCGTTGAATACCGTCATCTCGACGCGCGCGTTCGAATCGTCGAGCACGATGACGGCCATGCGGCCGCGGCGCGTCGTCTGCACGCGCAGGCTGTGAATGACGCCCGCCAGCAGCACCGGATACGGCTGCGGGGTGAGCTGGTCGAGCCTCGTCTTCACGAAGTCGCCGATTTCCCCGGCGCAGGCCCGGAACGGGTGGCCGCTGAAGTAGAACCCGAGCGCGAGCTTCTCGTTCTGCAGCTTCTCCTGCTCCGACCAGCGCGCCACCTCGGTGAGCCTCGCCCCGTCGTCGGTGTCGCCGATGTCGCCGAACAGGCTCACCTGGTGCGCGGAGCGGCTCGCCTGCTCGGCGTGCTCCATCGCCACGCCCACCGTGGCGAGCAGGCTCGCGCGATGGTCGTCCACCGGATCGAACGCGCCCGCGCGGATCAGCGACTCGATCACGCGGCGGTTGACGACGCGTTTGTCGACGCGCCGGCAGAAATCGAACAGGTCCTTGAACGGCCCGTCCTGCTCGCGCGCCTTGACGATATGGCCGATCGCCGCCTCTCCCGTGCCCTTGATCGCGCCCAGCCCGTAGCGGATCCGCTTGTCGCCGACAGGGATGAAGCGGTAGCCGCTCGCCTGGATGTCGGGCGGCAGGATCACCAGGCCGTTGGCCACCGCGTCCTCGATCATGTGCTGCACCCGATCGGTGTTGTCCATGTCGGCGGAGAGCGTCGCCGCCATGAACTCCGCCGGATGATGCGCCTTGAGATACGCGGTCTGGTAGGCGACCACCGCGTAGGCCGCCGAGTGCGACTTGTTGAAGCCGTACTCGGCGAATTGTTCCATCAGGCCGAACAGGCGCTCGGCCTTGGCGCGCTCCACGCCGCGCGCGACCGCGCCATCGACGAAGATCGAGCGGTGCTGCGCCATCTCCTCCGGCTTCTTCTTGCCCATCGCGCGGCGCAGCAGGTCGGCGGCGCCGAGCGAGTAGCCGGCGAGAATCTGCGCGATCTGCATCACCTGTTCCTGGTAGACGATGACGCCGTAAGTGGGTTTGAGCACCGCCTCGAGCCTGGGATGCATGTAATCCACGCTCGCCTGCCCGTGCTTGCGCCTGAGGAAGTCGTCGACCATGCCCGAGTTGAGCGGTCCGGGCCGGTAGAGCGCCATCAGCGCGACGATGTCGTCGAAGCAGTCGGGCCTGAGCCTGCGCATGAGCTCCCGCATGCCGCGCGACTCCGACTGGAACACGCCGGCGGTGTTGCCGCCCGCGAAGATCGCGTAGGTCGCCGGATCATCCTGCGGGATGGCGCCCAACGAAAAGGATCGAGGATCGGGGATCGAGGGTTGAGTCTGCTCGCCTTGTTTTTCCTCGATCCCCGATCCTCGATCCTGGTTCCTGATGTACTTCACCGCCCAGTCAAGCACGGTGAGCGTGGTGAGCCCGAGGAAATCGAATTTCACGAGCCCGATCGATTCCACGTCGTCCTTGTCGAACTGGCTCACCACGCTCTCCGAGCCCCCGGCGGCGTAGATCGGACAGAAATCGGTGAGCTTGCCCGGCGCGATCAGCACGCCGCCCGCGTGCATGCCGACGTTGCGCGCCAGGCCCTCGAGCCGCTCGGCGAGCGCGAGCAGATCACGCACCTCTTCCTCGTTTTCCTCGCGCTCCTTCAACTGCGGCTCCATCTCGCGCGCCATCCTGAGCGTGACGTGTCTTCCCGGCTGGAACGGGATCAGCTTCGCGAGCTGGTCGCAGAAGTTGTACGGCAGGTCGAGCACGCGCCCCACGTCGCGCACCACGGCTCTCGCCGCCATGGTGCCGAAGGTGACGATCTGCGACACGCTCTGCGCGCCGTATTTCTGCTTCACGTACTCGATGACGCGGTCGCGCCCGTCCTGGCAGAAATCGATGTCGAAGTCCGGCATCGACACGCGCTCGGGATTGAGGAAGCGCTCGAACAGCAGGTCGTAGCGCAGCGGATCGAGATCGGTGATGCCGAGGCTGTACGCGACCAGCGATCCGGCGCCCGAGCCGCGCCCCGGCCCGACCGGCACGCCGTTCGCCTTCGCCCAGTTGATGAAGTCTGCGACGATCAGGAAATAGCCGGGGAAGCCCATCTGCGAGATCATGCGGATCTCGAATTCGAGGCGCTCGCGGTACTGCGGATACTTCCCGGCGCGCCGCGCGGCGTCCGGATAGAGCTCCCGCATGCGGTTTTCCAGCCCCGCTTCGGCGCGCTGCCGCAGGTAATCGTCGAGGCTGACGTTGTTCGGCGTGGGAAACTGAGGAAGCTGGCTCCTGCCGAGCTCGAGAGCGAGATTGCAGCGCTTGGCGATCTCGACGCTGTTCGCGAGCGCGGCGGGCACGTCGGCGAAAAGCTCCGCCATCTCGGCCTGCGTCTTGAAGTACTGCTCCGGCGTGAACAGCCGCGGCCGGCGCTGGTCGGCGAGGATGTAGCCTTCGGCGATGCATACGCGCGCCTCGTGCGCCTTGAAGTCCTCGCGCGTGAGGAACTGCACCGGGTGCGTGGCGACCACGGGGAGCCTCAACGCCGAGGCGAGCTTCAGCGCGCGCTGCACGTAGGCTTCGAGCGGCACCGTCCCCGCCCCGGGCGCGGCAGCGCCGGGACCCAGGCGCTGCAGCTCGATGTAGAAGCGGTCGGGAAACTCCGCCTGCCACTCGCGCGCGAGCGCCTGCGCCTGCTTCGCGTTGTCCATGAGTAGCGCCTGCCCGATGTCGCCGAGATGGGCGCCGGAGAGCGCGATCAGGCCTCCGGTGCCGGTTTCGGCAAACCACCCCTTCTTGAGCTCGGCGCGTCCGCGGTGTTGATTGCTGCGGTAGGCCCGCGCCAGCAACTCGCACAGACGGTGATATCCGGCTCGCGACTGCGCGAGCAGCAGCAGCCGATGCGGCTTGTCGCGGTCGGCATCGTTGGTGATCCAGACGTCGCAGCCGATGAGGGGCTTGACACCTGCGGCGCGCGCCGACTTGTAGAACTTGACCATGCCGAACACGTTGGCAAGATCGGTCAGCGCGACCGCCGGCATGCCGTCTTTGACCGCCGCCTCCACCGCCTCGTCGAGGCGGACGATGCCATCCACGATCGAGTATTCGCTGTGCAACCGCAGATGGACGAATGACGGATTCGGCATGCGCGTATTCTACGCCCGGCTGCAGGTTTTTTTAACCGCGCGGCGGCACGCGCGGGGTTGCCTCGCTTCCCCGCGGAAATTTGCTTCGCAAATCCGGCACCTGGTGAACCAAGAGTCCATGACGCCGCAAATAACCCCGCAACAGCCACGGAGGGAAGAACCTGAAAACGCGTTGCATCATTTGCGACGCCATGTCTAGGAGTTTGTTGGACTTTCGGCCGACAAACTCCTAAGGCAAAACCGCCTGCAAGAGAACGGCAAAAAACGACCGTAAAGAAATAATTCCGATCCCGCTACCGTCTCGAACGGTGGGCCAGGAGGAATCACTTGATTCAGCTTCATTCCAAGTCCTCAGGCGGTCTTGCTTTTAGCAGCCTGTCGGATCGCCAAATCCGACAGGCTGCTAGTAGACGCGGCTCACCCGGTAGCCCCGCCCCTGCAGCAGGCTCAGGACGCCCTTCTCGCCGTAGAGATGAATCGCGCCCACCGCGATGAACGCCCCGCCTTCCCTGAGGCGCGGCTGCATGCGTTCCGCCATGCGCACGTTGCGCTCGGTGACGAGGCGCTCGTACAGCCGGTCGATGAGCGGCGCGACCTGCGGCGCAGCCTTCTTCGACGACTCGTTGATCGCCCACATCGCGCCGAGGTCGCGCTCGAGGTAGGCGGCGATCAGCCGCGCGGTGTCGCTCCGCATCCGCTCGTGGTTTTCGACGGCGTACTTGAGCAGCGCGACCTGTTCCGCCTCGGGTATTCCGTCCAGCGCGAGGGTCTGCTCGTCGGCGCTCTCGAGCTGGAACACCGGTTTGCCCTGCTCGCGCGCCATCCGCAGCAGCACGAAGTCGAGCACCTCCAGCGATCTTTGCTGCGGCATGATCAGGGTGATCATCGCCGCCCACGGCTTGAACTTCGCAACCAGCGGCTCGGGCACCCCGAGCCCGCCCATCAGCGCCGCGGTCTTCCTGAACCACTCCGGCCCCAGGACGCTCGCGAGATCGCGCCCGTCGGTGTACACCATGCGGCTTGCCGCCCGCATCATCGCGTCCGGATTGAGGTCGACCTCCATCGTGAAGCTCGCCGCGCCGGCGAACGCCTGCGCCACCGGCTGCGGCAGCGCCGTGACACGCGGATCGTCGATGTGTATGGTGCCGAACACGAAGCTCGCAGGAGCTCCGGGTCTCTCGATCTTCCACAGCAGCCCCTTGTCGAAGCGTTGCGCCGCGGGCGCCTGCTGCGCCAGCGCGTCGAGCACTGCATCGCCGGGCGCGGCGAGCGGCAGCGCGCACGCCGCCGCCAGCGCCAGCAGCCATTTCCTCCATCCCGTAGCATCCATGCTGCTCTCTGTTACGTGAAGCGGCGATTTCGCCGATAATCTGGGTCCGTCGCGGTGCGGCGCGGCGCCGTCCGCCCGCCGGTCCGCGTGACAATAAGCCAACTGCCGCCGCCGATCAATGCCGCTACGCCGTTTCGCAACTCCCGGCATCGCCGCCCTTGTGCTGCTCGCGCTGATCTGGGGTTACACGTGGATCGCGATGAAGGAGGGCTTGCGCTTCGCCGCGCCCTTCGATTTCGGGGCGATGCGCGCGCTGCCCGGCGCGCTGTTGCTGTTCGCGGTGATGGCGTGGCGGAAGGCGCCGTTCGCGCCCGTCGCGCCCGGGCGGCTTCTCGTGCTGGGCCTGTTCCAGACCACCGGGTTCGTGGGCTTCACCAATCTCGCGCTCGCCACGGGCGCAGTCGGCAAGACCGCGGTGCTCGTCTACACCATGCCGTTCTGGACGCTGCTGCTCGCGTGGCCGATTCTCGGCGAGCGCGTGCGCGGCATGCAGTGGCTCGCGGTCGTGCTCGGCGCGGCGGGACTGGCGCTCGTGCTCGAGCCCTGGCAACTCACGGGTACGCCGCAGAGCAAGCTCTTCGCGGTCCTCGCCGGGTTGTGCTGGGCGGTGAGCGCGGTGCTCGCCAAAGAGCTGCGCGCGAAGATGAGCATGGACCTGCTGTCGCTCACCGCCTGGCAGATGCTGTTCGGCGGCATTGCGCTCGCCGCCATCGCCTTGCTCGTGCCCGAACCCCCGGTCGTGTGGACCGGCTATTTCGTGCTGGTCTACCTCTATAACGTCGCGCTCGGCACCGTCGCGGGATGGATCCTGTGGCTCTACATCCTCAGCCGCCTCTCGGCCGGCGTGGCGAGCCTGAGCATCCTCTCCGTGCCGGTGCTCGGCGTGCTGCTGTCGAGACTGCACTACGGGGAGCAGCCCGGAAGCGTCGAGGTCGCGGGCATGCTGCTGATCGGCGCGAGCCTTGCGCTGCTGTCGTGGCTTGCGATCCGGCAGCGCCGCGCAGTCGAGCCGGAGATGGGGCAGGAATAGTTGGGTGAAGGGTGAAGGGCAAACGGGAAAGGCCCGGAATGCGCGCGCGTAGAATCCATCTCAGGAATCAGGAACAAGCATTCACCGCAGATCAACGCAGATGAACGCGGATAAAATCCCCTGTTAACGACGGTTTCAGGCTTGAATGATCTGTGTTTATCTGCGTGCATCTGCGGTTCAAACAGGTTTTTGAGACCGCCTGCCCTCAAACAACAAGTGCAACACATTGCACCACCCAACCAAATGAAGCAGCCCTACTTTTCTCCCCTCCTTCCCAAGGAGGGGTGGCCCGCAGGGCCGGGGTGGTTGCGAGGAGAGTGCTGCAGCCCGACCACCCCGTCGCTTCGCGTCGCCCCACCTCGACTAGGAGGGGAGGACACTTAGTTAGACGCTCCGAACGTTGCACTTGGAACTTGAGACCAAGTGGGTTCTATGGAGCGGTGCGGATCGTTTCAGAGAAAGGAGTGCCGGTGGCCAGGAAAAAGTTGACTGGAAAGATTGCCGAGGAGCGCATCCTGATGATGGAGGCGCCCCGTCCGCCGAAGGGCCTGATCGAGGGCTACCGGGCGCGGGGCGACGCATCAGGCATTGTTTCTGACGTGATGGATGAACTGGGCATCACGGGTGTGATCGGGGCCTCCATCGTGAAGCCGACGATCGCGGGCGCGTGCATCGTCGGGCCCGCGCTCACCTTGCGCAACATCGCGCAGCGCGAGCACACTTACGAGAGCGCCCGCAAGCACGTGAACAGGATGGCGGAGTTCGAAGCGCACATCTTGGCGCAGCCGGGCGACGTCCTGGTGATCCACGGCGTGCCGGGAATCTCCAACATGGGCGGAATCTCGGCGCATACGGGCAAGCGCCAGGGAGAGGCGGGGGCGATCGTTTCCGGGGGGGTACGCGATCTCACCCACTCCCGCCGTATCGGCTACCCGGTCTGGTCCACGGAGATCACGCCGGTGACCGGCAAGTGGCGGATCGAGACGGTCGAAATCAACGGGGTCATTCAGATCGCGGGCGTGCGCATTTCTCCAGGGGATATCGTCCTGGCGGACGACACGGGCGTCTGCTTTATCCCGCGCGACCGGGCGGCGGAAGTCCTGGAGCTCGCGCGCAAGAGAGCCCGCGCCGAGGACGCCAAGTGCAAAGCCATTGACGACGGCGTGGCGGTCGCTGAACTGCCCGCCGCAACTTGAGGCTCGGCCGGGACCGGCGCCGCGGCGAGCGGGCTACAGCACGCCCGAGATGCCGCCGTCGAGGTTGAAGCTGCTGCCGGTCACGTAGCTCGCCGCGCTCGAGGAGAGAAACGCGATGACGTTGGCTACCTCCTCGGCTTCTCCCACCCGGTTGAGCGGAATGTTTTTTGCCATCGTGTCGTAATACGCTTCGGCGCTCACCCCCTGGCGCGCCGCGGCGCGCTCATGCTGCCCCGATTTGATCTTGCCGATGCACACGGTGTTGACCAGGATGTTGTCCGGCGCGAGCTCTTTCGACAGCGCCTTGGTGAGCGCGAGACCCGCGGCGCGCGTCACCGTGGTCGGCATCGATTTCGCTCCCGGCTGCTTGCCTCCGACGGTCGTGATGTTGATGATGCGCCCGCCGCCCTGCTTCTTCATGTGGGGAATCGCGATCCGCGCGCAGCGGATCGCGCCGAAGAGCTTCAGGTCGATGTCGGCGTACCACGTCCCGTCGTCGATCGCGTCGAACGGGTGCGCGCTCGAGGTGCCGGCGTTGTTGACGAGGATGTCGATGCGGCCGAAGCGCTCGACCACCGCGTGCATGAAGCGTTCGACTTCTTCGCCGCGGCTCACGTCCGCCGTGAGCGCCAGCACGTCGCCGCCCGCGCGCGTGAGCTCTTCGGCGGTTTTCTGCAGCAGTTCGGCGCGCCGCGCGCAGATCGCGACCTTCGCGCCTTCCGCGACGAAGCGCACCGCCGCCGCCTTACCGATGCCTTCGGTGCCGCCGGTCACGACCGCAACCTTGCCTTTGAGTCCCAGTTCCACGATAGTCCTCCCTTGTGTTACGCTGTCACACTCCCGGGCGCTGCGGGCGCGAGTACGGCGACCGCGAATACAACCACCGTCCGCATGGGTTTTCCACCTCGTGTGACATCATTCACGGTTTTGGCGAGCCGTCCTCCCATTGGCGCATTTTCTCATCGGGATCGCGGTTGCCGAAGAGGCGGTCTAAGTATTATATTCAATTCCAAGAACGATTCCGTTCCGGAGGGGATGGCGAATGACCTGGCTTACTTGGCTCGGATGGGTTCGCGGCGCGTGCCGCGGTTTTGGAGCTGCGGGACGACGCGGCGCGGCAAGCCGCATGGTGACGGCATGCGCGGGCATGCTCGCCGCGGCGGTACTCGCGGGACAGCCGGCTGTGGCGGGCGAAGCGCCTGCTCCGGGCGAGGGCGGGGAGCGCAAGCTCACGGTTGACGTGTTCTCGGTGGTGAAGCTGCGCGTCAAGG